>DASQOO010000026.1:0-20934 GCA_035644435.1 Steroidobacteraceae bacterium
CTATCACTTCATGCTCGGACCGGGCTGGAAGGAAGGTTGCCCGAGCTGCTCCTTCTGGGCCGATACGTTCAACGGCATCGGTATCCATCTGCAGCACCGTGACGTTGCGATGCTGGCGATCTCGCGCGCGCCAGTCGATGAGCTGCTCGCGTTCCGCAAGCGCATGGGCTGGTCGTTCAAGTGGCTGTCATCGTTCGCGAATGAGTTCAATCATGACTATGGAGTTTCCTTCACCGAAGAGCAGATCAAGCGCGGCGACGTGGAGTACAACTACGGGCAGACATCCTTCTCACACACGGAGGCACCCGGGATCAGCGTGTTCCACAGAGATTCCGACGGAGCGATCTTCCATACGTACTCGTGCTACGCGCGCGGCATCGACATGATGAATGCCGCATACCAGTACCTCGATCTGGTGCCGAAGGGTCGGGACGAAGACGCGCTGCCCTGGCCGCAAGCCTGGGTGCGATGTCACGACAGCTACGAAGACTGAGGTGGCCGCGCGACGCCTGCGCCAGCGTCAGGCGCGAATGCGCATCGAGAGATCGACGGCCTGAACGTGCTTGGTGAGTGAGCCGACGGAGATGTAATCGACACCCGTCGCGGCGATTTCCCTGACGTTGCCGAGGTGAATGCCGCCGGAAGCTTCCAGTTTCACGACCCGACCCGTGGATCGATTGAGCGCCACCGCTGCACGCAGATCTTCGAGGCTGAAGTCATCCAGCAGCACGATATCGGGCTGGGCCGCGAGCGCCTGCTGCAGCTCATCCAGGTTTTCCACCTCGACCTCCACCGTCACTTTCGTCGTGCTGCGCGCGGCCGCAATCGCCGCGGCGATTGAGCCCGCGGCGGCGATGTGATTCTCCTTGATCAGTACCGCGTCGAAGAGACCGATGCGGTGATTGCGCGCGCCGCCCATCGCGGTGGCGTATTTCTGAGCGGTCCGCAGGCCCGGAATGGTCTTGCGCGTGTCGAGGATCTCGCAGCCCGTCCCCGCGACGGCAGCGACGAACCGCCGCGCAGCCGTGGCTGTCGCAGACAGGAGTTGCAGGAAGTTGAGCGCGGTGCGCTCGCCGGTGAGTACCGCGCGTGCCCGGCCCTCCAGGGTGCACAACGTGCTTCCAGCGCCGGCGCGGTCGCCTTCGCGTACCGCCCAGTCGATCGAGACATCGCCGCCCAGCTGGGCAAACGTTGCCTCGAACCATGGCTGGCCGCAGATAATGGCTTCTTCGCGCGTGATAACGGTCGCTTCTGCACGTCCTGCCGCCGGCACGAGAGTCGCCGTTACGTCACCGCTCCCGACGTCCTCGCGCAACGCGCGCGCAACCTGGTCCTGCAGGTCGTCAGGCAGTCTGGGCGACGGACGTATCTCAGCCATGCGAACTCGCAAAAGCAGAAACCCGGCTCGCGCCGGGTCTCGTGGTAGCGGCGCTGCGGCCTGCGTTCAGAACGGCATGCCGTGAGTGGCGGAACCCATGCAGAGCAGCAGCGGGATGGAAAGCACGAAGTTGATGCGCGAGGCGGTGCCCGCGACCTTGCGGGCCTTGGCTCTCTGCTCGTCCGTGGCCGGCACGATGCCGAGGATCTTTTTCTGGTTCGGCCAGATGAACACCCAGACGTTGAACAGCATGATCGTGCCGAGCCAGGCGCCGACGCCTATCACCAGCTGGTAGAGATTCACGGTGTCACCGCCCATGCCGAGCTTGAAGGCGCCGCCAAAATTGCCACTGCGCTCGAGATACCAAGCTCCCGTCAGCCAGGTCGAAACGGCCGCCCAGCGGAACCACAGGAGGGCGCGAGGTGCGACGTACTTGGTGATGCCAGCCCCGCCCGGGCCGCCCTTGTCGGCTGCCGCCGCGGCGAGCGCCGGAGTCTGTGCGACGTTGAAATAGTAGAGGAGTCCAATCCACATCACGCCCGACAGGATGTGGATCCAGCGAGCCAGCGACAGCTCGTTGAAGCCCGAGCCGGGGATCACCACGAAAGCGATGATTGCCAGCACGATACCTGTGATGATTGCGCCGGGAACTGAATTGAGCGGATTCATGAGGGCTCCCCTGGTTCGTTGTTGGTGGTGCCGGGGCACCAGCGCGTTTGAAGAATAGGCGACGACCCCTGATAATTCAATCATCAGTAGACGACAATTCATTGGCAATTCAATGGCCTCGGGTGCCAGCGCAGATCCGCTTGAACCGGCTTCTCCCTGCATCAATATCTGCAAGCTCGATGAGCGTGGATACTGCACGGGGTGCCTGCGCAGCCTGGCGGAGATTGCCTGCTGGTCGTCGCTGAGCAAGGCGGAGCGCTGGCAGGTTCTAGAGGCGGTTGAGGAGCGGCGGCAGGCGCTTACGCGTGCAACAGTCAGTTGATATGAACCGGAGGCGATGAATCGTGGAAGTGGTCGAACGCATCAAGCAGCAATTGCAAGCAAAACCGGTGGTGTTGTTCATGAAGGGCACCCCGGATTTTCCACAGTGTGGGTTTTCCGCGCAGACCGTCGCGGCACTGCGCGCCTGCGGCGCGGAGTTTAACCACGTGAACATCTTCGAGGATCCCGAGCTGCGTGAAGCGCTCAAGGCCTATTCGAACTGGCCCACCTATCCGCAGCTCTACGTCAACGGCGAGCTGGTCGGCGGTTGCGACATCGCGCTGGAGATGTTCCGCAGCGGCGAGCTGAAGAAGCTGCTGCAGGACGCGGGCGCCGCGCGCGCGGGCTGAGCCTTTACTCAGCTGGCGTCGCTTCGAAGGGCGGCGCGCCTTCGATCTGGCTGAGATCGATGTTGAGTGCCGCGAGCCGGCGCACCGTCAGATCGTAGATCGGCTTGAACTGGTTGCAGATCAGGCAGAAGAGATCTGCGGTGCGCTCCGCGTCGTACGCCGCGGAATGCGCCGATGCAGCATCCCATTCCAGTCCTGCCGCCACCAACGCGCGCGATAACACCGTCTGACCGAACGCCACGCCCGCAAGCGTCGCCGTGTCGAAGCACGAGAACGGATGCAGCGGGCTGCGCTTGACATCGGCGCGGGCGATTGCTGCGTTGATGAAGCTCAGGTCGAAGAAGGCGTTGTGGCCCACCAGGATCGCGCGCTTGCAGCCGGTGGCGCTGACGGCGTGGCGGATCTCGCGGAATATTCTTTGCAGCGCATCCTTCTCGGGAATCGCCGGCCGCAGCGGGTGGTGCGGATCGATCCCGATCACCTCGAGTGAAGCCTGCTCGATGTTCGAGCCCGTGAAAGGCTGCACGTGATAGCGGTGCGTTGCGGCCCGTCGCAGGTTTTCGTCCGGGCCGATCTCGAGCAGGACGGCCGCGACCTCCAGCAGCGCGTCGCGGGCGGAATTGAAGCCGCCGGTCTCGACGTCGATCACCACCGGCAGAAAGCCGCGGAAGCGCCCGGCCATCGGCGAGGATGAGGAGAGATCGGGCATCGCTCAGGTGCCAGCCGATTCGAGCCGCCACGGCATGCTTTCACCGGCGCGGAAGGGAACGAGCTGCCCGGGGCCGAAGGGCAGGGTCTGCGGCACTCGCCATTCCTCGCGCGTCAGCGTGATCGCGGAGTTGTTGCGCGGCAGGCCGTAGAAATCGGCGCCGAATTCGCTGGCGAATCCCTGCAAGCGCTCGAGCGCCGCCGCGGATTCGAAGGCTTCGGCGTAGAGCTCAATGGCCGCGTGCGCGGAGAACATGCCCGCGCAACCACACGCCGTCTCCTTCGTGGAGCGTGCATGCGGCGCGCTATCGGTGCCGAGGAAGAATCTGGGATCGCCGCTGGTGGCGGCGGTGAGCACAGCTTCGCGATCGCTCTCGGTCTTGAGCACCGGCAGACAATAGTGATGCGGGCGCAGGCCGCCGGCGAACAGCGCGTTACGATTCAGCAGCAGGTGTTGCGGCGTTATCGTCGCGGCCACGCCGGTGCGCTCGCCGCGGACGAACTGCACGGCGGCGCGTGTCGTGATGTGCTCGAGCACGACCTTGAGCTGTGCGTAGCGCCGCAGCAGCGGCTCCAGCACCTTGTCGATGAAACGCTCCTCGCGGTCGAATACATCAACGCTCGGATCGGTGACCTCGCCATGCACCAGCAGCGGCATGCCGGCCGACTGCATCTGTTCCAGGACGCCATACACACGCTGCAGCATGCGCACGCCAGCTTCCGAGTGAGTGGTCGCCCCAGCGGGGTACAACTTGACGCCGTGAATGAAACCGCTGGCGCGCGCAGCCTCGATCTCGGAAGCCTGCAGGTCCTCAGTGAGATAAAGCGTCATCAGGGGCTGGAAGCTCGAATCCGGCCCCGCGGCGTCGAGAATTCGCTGCCGATACGCACGCGCCGCGGCCACGGTCGTGACGGGTGGCTGCAGATTGGGCATGACAATGGCGCGCGCAAAGCGCTGAACCGTGAAGCCGACCACCGCGCGCAATTCCTCACCGTCACGCAGGTGCAGGTGCCAGTCATCAGGACGGCGCAAGGTAATGCTGCGGCTCATTGCTCGCGCCGTGCCTGTCCGAGCAGGTCCTGTTCGGTCAGCAGGTTCACGGCGTACCGAACTCCGAAGCCGGTGATCTCGGTGTTGATGTGCGCGAGCCCGCCGGTGCGCTGGGCCGCGGCGAGATCAATGTGCGCCCACGGAATCGTCCGCGGCACGAAGCGGCTGAGAAAGCGTGCCGCGTAGATGTGGTCACCCTTGTTGTCGGGAAGGCACTGCATGATATCCGCATTCGAACTCTCGAGGTCGGCATCGAAATCCTCGTCCATCGGAAAGCACCACACGCGCTCGCCGCTCGCGCTGCCAGCACGCTCCAGCCGCTCGCGCCACTCGGGCCGATTGGTGAAGACACCGCTGTAGCGCTCGGTCAGCGCGCTGACGCAGGCACCGGTGAGGGTCGCGAAGTCGAGAACCAGGGAGGGCTTTTCCCGCGCGGCGAACGCCAGGGCATCGGCGAGCACCATGCGTCCTTCGGCGTCGGTGTGAATGACCTGGATGCTGGTGCCGTTACTCGCGGTGACGACGTCCTGCGGCTTGTAGGCTTTCGGGCCGATGCGGTTCTCCGCCAGTGCCAGCCAGCAGTCGACACGGTAAGGCACCCGCAGGCGAGTGAGCGCGAGCAACGTGGCCAGAGCCACGGCACTCCCACCCATGTCGATGTGCATGTCGAGCATGCTCCGGTGCGCCTTCAGGTTGGTGCCGCCAGTGTCGAAACAGATGCCCTTGCCGACCAGTGCGAGGCGCGCCGCCGAGCCGTCGGCGCCGCGATACTGGAGGTGCATGATGCCCGCACCGTCCTCGTCGCTGCCCCGGGTGACAGCGAGAAACGCACCTGCGCCGCGGCGCGTGAGCTTGGCGCGGTCGAAAAACTCCACGCGCCAGTCCTCGCGGCGCGCCAGCACCGCGACCGCCTCGCGGTAGCTGGCCGGTGTGAGCTCGTTGGCGGGTAGTGCGGTGAGCCAGCGGGCGAGGTTGTTGCCCTCGCTGGTCGCCACTGTAAGCGCGAAATCGTTCCGCCCGGGATCGAAGAGCGTGATGTCGCGAATCGCCAGCGCATCTTTCTGCGCTGACTTGAAACTGGGCATCTCGAATGCAGCGGCGAGTGAGGCTGCCAGCAGCGCTTCCAATGCGTCCCGCGAGGCATTCCCCTCCAGGCCGAGCGTGGCCAGTGCGATCCGGTGAGGTTGCACGGCACGAGCTTCCTTGAGCATGCGTCCGGCGAGTTGCAGCGTTTCGAAGGCGCTGGCCTTGCCGCCGCGCAGGCCGACGATCAGCAGCCCGTGGCTGGTCGCATCGAGCCGGGCACTCAGCGTTCCGCCGGCGCGACACTTGCGCCGCAGGCATTCGGCACGCAGCCAGGCGCCGCGTGGCAGCGATCTCCACTTCGCGGGCGCAAGATCGGCTGCCACCATGACGAGCAGCGCGTCGCACCTGGAGAGCGCGCTGGCGCGCAGCGCGTGCGGTCGATGCGTGATACGCGGCTGCGATTGCTCGGAAACCAGGCGGGCCGTCACTTATTGCCTTGACCGAAAAAATCCAAACCCGGATCATACCGGGGCTTCGCCGGGACCCCAATGAAATGGCTCAAGAGCCCAAGCACGACGACCTCGACCCCACGGAAACCCAGGAATGGATTGAATCGATCGATTCAGTCCTGAAAACTCATGGAGCGGAGCGGGCTCACTACCTGCTCGAGCGTGTCATCGATCACACGCGCCGCTCCGGAGCGTACCTGCCTTTTCGCCCGAACACGGCGTACGTCAATACGATTGCGCCGGGACATGAGCGCGAATACCCGGGCAATCGCGCTCTCGAGCGTCGCATCGAGGCTTACATCCGCTGGAATGCGATCGCCATGGTGGTGCTGGCGAACCGCACCAGCACTGAGTACGGCGGCCACCTGTCGAGCTATGCATCCTCCGCGACGCTCTACGAAGTGGGCTTCAATCACTTCTGGAGAGCGCCCTCGGACAACCATCCGGGCGATATGCTCTTCATCCAGGGACACTCGAGTCCAGGCATTTATGCGCGTGCCTATCTCGAAGGGCGCCTGAGCGAACAGCAGCTGCGCCACTTCCGCCAGGAAGTTTCCGGTCACGGTCTGTCTTCCTATCCGCATCCGTGGCTGATGCCGGAATTCTGGCAATTCCCCACAGTATCAATGGGTCTCGGACCCATGATGGCGATCTTCCAGGCGCGCTTCGTACGCTATCTCGAGCATCGCGGGATGGTGAAGCCATCGGATCGCAAGGTGTGGTGCTTCCTGGGCGACGGCGAGATGGACGAGCCGGAGTCGATGGGCGCGTTGACGATGCCGGTGCGTGAGAGCCTCGACAACCTGATCTTCGTCATCAACTGCAATCTGCAGCGCCTCGACGGTCCGGTGCGCGGCAACGGCAAGATCATCCAGGAGCTCGAAGCAGCTTTCCTCGGCGCCGGCTGGAACGTCATCAAGGTGATCTGGGGCTCGCGCTGGGATCCGTTACTTGCCAAGGACACGCGCGGGCTGCTCCGGCGCGTGATGGAAGAGTGCGTCGACGGCGAATACCAGAACTTCAAGGCCAAGGGCGGCGCCTACACGCGCGAGCATTTCTTTGGCAAGTACCCCGAGCTCAAGGCCATGGTCGCCAACATGTCCGACGAGGAGATCTGGCGATTGAATCGTGGCGGTCACGATCCGCGCAAGGTCTACAGCGCGTATGCCGCGGCGGTGGCTCACAAGGGACAGCCGACCGTGATCCTCGCGAAAACCGTGAAGGGATACGGTCTCGGCAAGGCGGGCGAGGGGCTGATGAGCGCCCATCAGCAAAAAAAACTCGATGACGAGGCGCTGAAGGCGTTCCGCGATCGCTTCCACATCCCGGTCTCCGATGCCGACATCAACAACCTGCCCTTTGCCCGGCCGGCGGCCGACAGTGATGAGCTCAAGTACCTGCGCGAGCGACGCATCTCGCTGGGCGGCTATCTGCCGGCGCGTCGTTCCAAGGCCGAGCCGCTGATCGTTCCGCCGCTCGAAACCTTCGCTAACCTGCTAGAAGGCACGGCGGATCGCGAGATCTCCACCACCATGGCGCTGGTGCGCATCCTCACCGCGCTGGTCAAGGACAAGAACATCGGCAAGCACATCGTGCCGATCGTGCCCGACGAGGCGCGGACCTTCGGCATGGAAGGCATGTTCCGCCAGATCGGCATCTATTCGTCGGTCGGTCAGCTCTACACGCCGCAGGACGTCGATCAGCTCATGTACTACCGCGAGGACAAGAAGGGCCAGGTCCTGGAAGAGGGCATCAATGAAGCGGGATCGCTCTGCTCATGGATGGCGGCGGGCACCGCCTACACCAACCACGACCTCAACATGGTGCCGTTCTATATCTTCTACTCGATGTTCGGCTTTCAGCGCGTCGGAGATTTCGCGTGGGCAGCGGGCGACATGCAGGCACGCGGGTTCCTGATCGGCGGCACAGCAGGGCGCACAACGCTCGCCGGCGAGGGGCTGCAGCACCAGGACGGGCACAGTCACCTCGCCGCGAGCACAATTCCGAACTGCCTCGCCTACGATCCGACGTTCGCGTACGAACTCGCTGTCATCGTCCAGGACGGCTTGCGGCGCATGTACACCGAGCAGGAAAACATCTTTTATTACATCACTTGCATGAACGAGAACTACGTGCACCCGCCGATGCCACCGGGTGTACAGCAGGGGATCTTGAACGGCATGTACCTGCTGCAGATCGGCGGACGCGGCAAGGTGCGCGTAAGCCTGATGGGCTCGGGAACCATCCTGCGCGAGGTGCTTGCGGCCGCCGAGATTCTCGAGAAGGACTACGGCGTGCCGGCCGATGTGTTCTCGGTCACGAGCTTCAACCAGCTGCGGCGTAGCGCGCTCGAGGTCGAGCGCTGGAACATGCTGCATCCGACCGAGTCGGCGCGCACCAATCACGTCCAGCAGTGTCTCGGCGCTCGGGGCGGACCTTTCGTGGCAGCCACGGACTATATCAAGACGGTTCCGGACCAGATCAGGCAGTGGGTGCCGGGTCGCTACGTGGTTCTCGGGACTGATGGCTACGGTCGCAGCGACGGACGCGCGGCGCTGCGCCAGTTCTTCGAAGTCGATCGTCACTATGTCGCGGTCGCGGCGCTCAAGGCGCTCTCCGATGACGGCAAGCTCGATCGCTCCACCGTCACCAAGGCGATGAAGGATTTCGGAATCGATCCGGCCAAGCCGAATCCCCTGACGGTATAGGGCCGACGATCGCAATGGCCAGTCTCAGCGAAGTCCGCGTCCCGGATCTGGGCGATTTCAAGGATGTCACCGTGGTCGAGGTGATGGTCAGGGAGGGCGAAAGCGTCGAGGTCGACACACCGCTGATCACGCTGGAAACCGAGAAGGCGACCATGGATGTGCCGTCGCCGCTTGCTGGCCGGATCAGCGCACTCAAGATTCAAAAAGGCGGCAAGGTCTCGCAGGGCAGTCTCATCGCGCTGGTCGAGCCAGCCTCGGACACGAAGTCTGCCGCAGCGCCCGCCCCGGCGAGCGCGAGCACTGTGGAGGAGACAGTTCGACATCCCACGCTCGCCGCACGGAGCGCGCCAGCGCCGGAGCCCCCAGCCGCACCGACCCCCACCCAGCCCGCTGTTGCCGCGGAGAGCGCTTCGGTAGTCCTGGCCGATTTCTCTTCCGTCTACGCCGGGCCCTCAGTGCGCAAATTTGCGCGTGAGCTCGGAGTGGATCTCGCGCGCGTCAAGGGGTCGGGCCCCAAGGACAGAATCACGCACGAGGACGTCAAGGCTTTCGTCAAGAAGGTGATGACTGAAGGCGCTGCAGCACCCGGCGTGGCAGCGCTGCCGAAGGTACCCGAGGTCGATTTCGCCAGGTTCGGGCCGGTGGAAACGCGCCCGCTGGGGCGCATCCAGCGCATTTCAGGCCGGCGCCTGCACGCGAGTTGGCTGAACGTCCCGCACGTCACGCAGTTCGACAGCGCCGATATCACCGATCTCGAAACCGTGCGCGCGCAGCTCAAGGGCAAGGCAGTGAAAGAGGGCATCAAGCTCACGCCGCTGGCTTTTGTGCTGAAAGCCTGCGTCAAGGCGTTGCAGGAGTTTCCGCTGTTCAACTCATCGCTCGATGGCAGCGGTGAGAACCTGGTCCTGAAAAAGTACCTGCACATCGGCTTTGCGGCCGATACGCCCAATGGACTCGTAGTGCCGGTGATCCGCGATGCCGACCGCAAGGACATCTACGAGCTGGCGCGCGAGCTCGGTGAGCTCAGCGAGAAGGCGCGCGAGGGCAAGCTGACACCAGCGCAGATACAGGGCGGATGCTTTACGATCTCGAGCCTGGGCGGGATCGGTGGCACGGCATTCACGCCGATCATCAACGCCCCTGAGGTGGCCATCCTGGGTGTCTCGCGCTCCAGCTATCAGCCGGTCTATCGCGACGGCAGTTTCGTGCCACGGCTGCTGCTGCCGTTGTCGCTCTCCTATGATCATCGCGTGATCGACGGCGCACTCGCGGCGCGTTTCACGACTTTTCTCGCCCGTGTGCTCGCCGAGCCACGGAGTCTCCTCGAGGCCATTCCATGAGCGTCGTCGAGCTGCGTGTCCCGGACCTGGGCGATTTCAAGGACGTCACGGTAGTCGACGTGCTGGCTCACGCCGGCCAGCGAGTGAGCGTGGAGGACGCGCTCATTACGCTCGAAACCGACAAGGCCGCCATGGATGTTCCCGCCACAGTGGCGGGCGTCGTCGAGCGCATGCACGTCGTCAAGGGAGACAAGGTCTCCAAGGGCACGCTGATCGCGACCGTGCGCACCGAGGAGATCGAAAAGACCACGGTCGTGGCGCTGCCAGAGACAGCTAGCGATCGAGAGCAACCCTACGTCGAGACCGTCACTCTCGCAGATCAACTGCGCGTGCCGAGCAAGCCGGCTGCGAAGCGAGCCGCAGGACCTGCTGCCAAGCCGGCCACACCGTCCCCCGCCGCGCTGGCACAAAGCGCCGCTGCGGCGCCGCCAGCAGTGAAACCGACCGCCGCGCCTTCAGCGCCCAAGGAAGCCTCCGCACAACCCACGCAACGACCCGCCGCGCCCGCATTTGCCTTCGATGTCGTCGTCCTCGGAGCGGGCCCGGGCGGCTATACGGCGGCCTTCCGAGCTGCAGATCTCGGCCAGCGCGTGGCGTTGATCGAACGCTCGCCGACTCTCGGGGGTGTATGTCTCAATGTCGGCTGCATTCCTTCCAAGGCGCTCTTGCACGCCGCCCGTGTCATCGAGGAAGCCCACTCGCTCAGCGAGCATGGACTGGGCTTTGGCACGCCAAGCATCGATCGCAGCAAGCTCCGCAGCTGGAAGGGACAGGTGGTCACGCGCCTCACCAACGGTCTTGGCGTGCTCGCGAAGCAACGCAAGGTGGAAGTCATCCAGGGCATCGGCAGTTTCGTCGACGCTAACCACATTGAAGTGCTGCAAGGCACGAAGCGGCGCGTTGTCGACTTCAAGCACTGCATCATTGCCACTGGATCCGAGTCCGCACGCTTGCCCGGGCTGCCGGACGAGCCGCGCATCATGGATTCGACCGCAGCGCTCGAGTTGCCCGAAAAGGTGAAGCGCCTGCTCGTGGTCGGCGGCGGCATCATCGGTCTCGAACTGGCCTGCGTTTACGACGCCCTGGGCGCGAAAGTCACCGTCGTCGAGCTCACCGATGGACTCATGCCCGGCTGCGACCGTGACCTGGTGCGTCCGCTCGAGAAGCGCATCCGCGGCCGCTATGAGCAGGTCCTGCTCGGGACCCGCGTTTCCGGAATCGAGCCGCTGCGCAACGGCCTGCGCGTCAGTTTTGCGGGCGACAAGGCGCCCGAGCCGCATCTCTACGATCGGGTATTGGTTGCGGTGGGCCGCGTTCCGAACGGTCGCAACATCGGCGCCGAGCGCGCGGGCGTCACAGTGGATGAGCGCGGGTTCATTCGTGTCGACGCCCAGCAACGCACGAACGTCGAGCACATCTTCGCGATCGGCGATGTCGTGGGCGCGCCGATGCTGGCTCATAAGGCGTCGCACGAAGGAAAAGTCGCTGCGGAAGTGGCCGCCGGGCTCAAGCGCCGCTTCGAGGCGCGAGTCATCCCTTCGGTTGCTTACACGGATCCCGAAATCGCCTGGGGCGGCCTCACCGAGAGTGAGGCCAAGGAAAAGGGTGTCGATTACGGTAAGGGAATGTTCCCGTGGATGGCGAGCGGTCGTTCGCTGGCGCTCAACCGTGACGACGGGTTCACGAAGCTTCTCTTCGACAAGGGTTCGCATCGCGTGCTCGGTGCGGGCATCGTAGGCACCAATGCCGGCGACCTGATCTCGGAGGTGGCTCTCGCCATCGAAATGGGTTGTGATGCGGCCGACATCGGCCTCACGATTCATCCGCATCCGACGCTTTCGGAGACCGTGGCTTTCGCCGCCGAAGCGTACGAGGGCACGCTCACGGACCTGTACGTGCCGAAGAAATAGGAGCCCGACATGGACAAGCGCCTGCTCGATATCCTGGTCTGCCCGGTCACCAAGGCGCCGCTGTTCTACAACGAAGAGACGCAGGAACTGGTCTGCAAGGCGAGCCGCCTGGCGTATCCGATTCGGGACGGCATTCCGGTCATGTTGGAGGAAGAAGCGCGCCAGCTCTCCTCCGACGATCCCTTGCTGCAGCGCTGAGTGATGTTTCGCGTCGTAATTCCCGCGCGGTATGCCTCGGCGCGACTGCCGGGGAAGCCACTACGCTCTCTCGCCGGCCGACCGATGCTTCAGCACGTCTACGAACGCGCCGGCCGCAGCGGGGCGCAGGAAGTCTGGATTGCAACCGATGACGGGCGCATCGAGAGCGCCTGTCAGAGGTTTGGCGCGAAAGTCATGATGACGGACTCGGCGCATCGCAGCGGCACGGACCGGATCGCGGAGGTCGCGCGACGCCTGCGCTGGGCGGAAGACGACATCGTCGTGAATGTGCAGGGCGATGAGCCCCTGATACCACCGGCGATCATCAGGCAGGTCGCGGAACTCCTCGAGCACTCCGGCTGGGCGGGCATTGCTACGCTCGCCACGCCGATCGAGTCCGTCGACGAATTCCAGGACTCCAACGTGGTGAAGGTCGTGGCTACCGCGCAGGGGCGCGCAGTTTACTTCAGTCGCGCCCCCATTCCCTGGCCTCGCGAGGGTTCGACACACGGCTCAACGAGTCAGGCGCGGTACGCAGGATCGCTTCGCCATCTCGGTCTCTATGCGTACCGAGTGCGCGTCCTGGCGCAGCTCGCTACCCTTGCGCCCACGCCTCTCGAGGAACTCGAAAAGCTCGAGCAGCTGCGCGCGCTCGAGAACGGCGTGCAGATCGTGGTCGCAACTGCGATCGAGCCGCCGGGACGCGGCGTGGACACGGAGACCGATCTGGAAGCGGTGGCGCGATTACTGGCAACCTGAGCACGGCCGGTGGCCGCAACGATGAGAATTCTCTTCGTATGTCTCGGCAACATCTGCCGCAGCCCCACGGCGGAAGCGGTGTTGCGCGACTTGCTGACCCGTGAAGCGCCCGATCTCGAAGTGGAAATCGACTCTGCGGGCATCGGCAGCTGGCACATCGGGGAGCCTCCGGACGAGCGTGCGTTGGCGGCTGCAAGACGGCGTGGCCTTGACATGAGTCGCCTGCGGGCGCGACAGATCACGAACGAAGACTTTGCCCGCTTCGACTTCATCCTCGCGATGGACCGCGCCAACCTCGCCGATCTGCAGCGACGTGCGCCAGCGCAATACCGCGAACGCGTGCGGCTGTTCCTGGAATTTGCTTGGGCCCTCGACGTGGACGAAGTCCCTGATCCCTATTACGGGGGCGAGGCGGGGTTCGAAGAGGTTCTGGATCTTGCTGAGCAGGCCGCACGCGGCCTGCTCAGCCACATCCGCGAATCGCGCTAGCGGACTTCAGTCGTCGCGCCCGGGGCCGTGGGTCGGGCTGTCCGAGGGCGAGGACGTCCACACTACGAACTTGGACGAGGAATTCGCGTTCGCGGACTCCTCGCCGGTTGCAGCCTGTGAGGCAGGTCGTTCGACCGGTTCTCGGGGCGTGCGTGCATTCTCGCCGTCATTGCGTGTCGGCTCGGCACGGTCGCTCGATCCCGCACGGTCGCTGGATGCCGCGAACGGCAACTGCGCCGTCTGGCCTGAATCCGGACGCGAAGCGGGCCTTTCCTCGGAGGGTGGGTAACTGTTCTGCGGCTCTGATCGGCTCGGCTGCGCGTTTTCGGAACCGCCCGCGTTCCCGCCCGCGCCATCGCGAGCGTCGCTGCGATCACGGCCTCCGCGCCGACGGCGACCGCGGCGGCCCCGACCGCCACGTTCACCACGTTCTCGTTCTGGCCGGTCGGTTCGATTCGTCTTGTCTGTGCGCGCGACATCGTTGCGAGGTTCCGCGGCCTGCCGCTCATGGGATGGCTGCGATTCGTTTGCAGCGCCTGCAGGGGCTGCAGCGGCTGCAGGGGCTGGGGCAGGGCTCGGTCTTGTGTCGCGCCGTGGGTGCGAGTCAGGCCGGCGATGTCCCTCGCTGCGTCGCTGGCCCTGGGTTCCCCGATGCTCTTGACGGGTATCGCGATCGCGCCCGCCACGCCGCCCGTCGCGGCGTCGATGGTCACGTTGCTCGTCGCGGTGCTCGCGGTGTTGTCGTAAAGGTGCCGGGCGCTCCGGTGCCGGCGCGGGAGCGCTCCCGAACAGCCAGCGCCACAGGCGAACAAAGATGCCGGGTCGTTGCACTACCGGCTCACCGCTCCAGACGCTGGGCGGTGGAACGGTCGCGATCGGCGCCGGCGCCGTCGGCAACACCGTAGGCACCGCCGGTGCCTCGCTGGGCGGCTTCTTGTCCCGGCTCAGCGCTGAATCGGGCAGGAGCTCTTCCTGCTCGACCATCTGGAAACTGATTGCAGAGTTCTCGGCGAGCTGCGTCTCGTCATCGCGCACCCGGCGGATCGAGTAGTTGGGTGTCTGCAGGTTCTGGTTGGGGATCACCATCACGTTGACGGAGCTGCGTTCGCTGATGGTGTTGAGCCATTCGCGCTTCTCGTTCATGAGGTAGGTCGCGACATCGACCGGCACCTGCACGATGATGCGCGCCGAGCGTTCCTTGCGTGCCTCTTCGCCGATCAGGCGCAGGATGGCGAGCGCCAGCGACTCGACGCTGCGGATCGTGCCCATGCCGGTGCAGCGCGGACAGGCCATGTGGGTCGACTCACCGAGGCTCGGGCGCAAGCGCTGGCGCGACATCTCGAGCAGTCCGAAGCGCGACAGCCGCCCGATCTGGATGCGAGCCTTGTCCTGCCGTACCGCACTGCGCAGTCGATCCTCGACGTCGCGCTGGTTCTTCTGCGACTCCATGTCGATGAAGTCGATGACGATCAGGCCGCCGATGTCACGCAGTCGCAACTGGCGCGCGATTTCCTCCGCAGCCTCGAGATTGGTGTTGCAGGCCGTGGTTTCGATATCCCCGCCGCGCGTCGAGCGCGCCGAGTTGATGTCGATCGACACCAGCGCCTCGGTGTGATCGATCACCAGGCTCCCGCCCGAGGGCAGGGTCACTTTGTGCGAGTACGCTGATTCGATCTGGCTTTCGATCTGGAAGCGCGTGAAGAGAGGTACTTCATCCTGGTAGACCTTGAGCTTGCGCAGGTACTCGGGCGGCATGAAGCGCTGCATGTACTCCTGCGCCTTCTGAAACGCGCCCGGATCGTCGATGAGAATCTCGCCGATGTCGTCCGACAGGTAATCGCGCAGGGCGCGCGTCACCGCATCGCCTTCCTGGTAGATCAGGAAGGGTCCCGAGCGAGCCTTGGAGGCGGCGTCGATCTGCTCCCACGCGCTGCGCAGGTTGTTCAGGTCCCACTGCAACTCTTCGCTGGAGCGGCCTACGCCCGCGGTGCGCACGATCGCGCCCATCCCGTCGGGAATCTGCAGGTCGTTCATCGCTTCGCGCAGCTGATCGCGCTCTTCGCCCTCGATGCGGCGTGAAACGCCACCGGCACGCGGGTTGTTCGGCATGAGCACCAGGAACCGGCCGGCGAGACTGATGAAGGTCGTGAGGGCAGCGCCCTTGTTGCCGCGCTCTTCCTTCTCGACCTGGACGACCAGCTCCTGGCCTTCCTGCAACAGTTCCTTGATGTTCATCCGGCCGCCCGGCTGAGCATCATTGCGGAAATATTCGCGGGAGACTTCCTTCAGCGGCAGGAAGCCGTGGCGCTGTGCGCCGTAGTCGACGAACGCGGCTTCGAGGCTCGGCTCGACCCGCGTGATGCGACCCTTGTAGACGTTGGCTTTTTTCTGTTCCCGGGAGGGAATCTCAATCGACAGATCGTAAAGTTTCTGGCCGTCGACCAAAGCGACGCGCAACTCTTCTGACTGAGTTGCGTTGACAAGCATTCTCTTCATTGGCCCCTGCTGGAGTGTGATGAGGGGCCCCGGAGCGGTGAGTGGGCGATGCCGGTGTGCGGTGGAGGGGTGTCAGATCTGTCATCATCTTTAGGTAACAAGGGCGAGTGCCGCGCACTCGCTGACGCTCATCAATCCCGCCTGTGCATTGTTGGCGCCGCCCGGCCTGGCCGGCTGCGCCTATGGCACGCCTGAAACTCTTGGCTGCAATGCCGAGCGCGTTTGGCGCTCCGCTCTCAGGACCCAAGCGATGGCCCGGTTGCCCGGGACCAACTAACATGCGGCGCGAAAAGCGCAGGGCCTTCGCGCCACTGATTCGGCTCGCGCATCGCACCGAGAGGTCGGCACTTCTGAGGGTGGAGCGGCGAGGTCGGCGCGCACTATAGCAACGCAATGTCGTCAAATCAATGTGTTACGTGAGAGTTGGCCCGTGAGCAGCGAACACGATCCCGGGCCGCGCGCCGAGCGCTCACCGGTCCGGCAGGTTGAAATAGCCGCCGATGACGAGGGTCAGCGCGTCGACAACTACCTGCTGAGGGAGCTGAAGTCGGTACCGCGCAGCCGCGTCTACCGAATCCTGCGTCGTGGCGAAGTGCGCGTAAACGGCAAGCGCGTGAAGCCCGAGTACCGGCTCGCCGCCGGCGATCGCCTGCGCCTGCCGCCTGTGCGCCTCGATGCACAGCCCGCAGCTCGCAAAGTCTCGGGCAGTGTGCTCGAGACAGTACGCAAGGCGATCGTCCACGAAGACCGCGAGCTGCTCGTGATCAACAAGCCAGCGGGCCTCGCGGTGCACGGAGGCAGCGGGCTGGATTTCGGGGTGATTGAAGCGCTGCGTGCCGATCGGCCCAACGAATCACTCGAGCTCGTGCATCGCCTGGATCGCGAAACGAGTGGCTGCCTGCTGGTGGCGAAGCGTCGCTCGAGCCTGCGCGCCCTGCACGCGCTGATGCGCGAAGGGCTGGTCGAGAAGCGCTACCTCGCGCTGGTCGCGGGCCAGTGGGCGCACGGCAAGGCGCGTATCGATGCGCCGCTCAAGACACGTCAGCTGCAAGGCGGCCAGCGCATCGTGCGTGCGCAAGCTGGCGGGAAAGAGGCGCTGAGTCTGTTTGCACCGGTCGATTTCTTCGGCAAGCGCGCGACGCTCGTGGAAGTCGATCTCAAGACCGGGCGCACACACCAGATCCGGGTGCACGCACTGCACGCGGGTCACCCGGTGGCGGGCGATGAAAAATACGGCGATCGCGCCTTCAACCAGGAAATGCGCGAGCTCGGCCTGCGGCGGATGTTCCTGCATGCTACTGCCATCTCGTTCACCTGGCCCGACACGGAACGGCAGTTCAATCTGAGCGTGCCGCTCGATGATGAACTCAAGGCAGTTCTGGACAGCCTGACTACCGCTCGCACAGGCCCGCGCGGCGCAGCGCGCCGGCGAGCCAGATGAGCGGCAAGCCGACCAGGGCCGTCGGGTCGCGTGACTCGATGCTCTCGAAGAGCGAGATCCCGAGAGCTTCCGACTTGAAGCTGCCCGCGCAATCGTAGGGACGTTCCAGCTCGACATAGCGAGCGATTTCGAGCTCGCTCAATTCGCGAAACTGCACCCGCGTCTCGTCGATGTGCTCATCGCGCTGTCCGCCGTTGCCGCGAGTCACACACACCGCCGTGAGAAAGCTCAGCGTCCGACCGCTGGCGAGGCGTAGCTGCTCGATGCTCTTCGCGGCCGTGCCGGGCTTGCCCAGGATCTGCTCACCGCAGACCGCGACCTGGTCTGCACCGATCACGAACGCTTCCGCGTGACGACCCGCCACCCGCAGGGCTTTCTGGCGCGCCAGGCGCCCGACGAGGTCGCGCGGACTTTCGCCCGGGGAGCGGGCCTCGTCGATGTCGGCTGGGTCGATTTCGAACGGAATTCGCAGCCGGGCGAGGAGTTCGCGCCGGTAGGGTGAGGAGGAGGCGAGCACCAGGTTGGCAGTCATCCGTTTAGTTCTGCAAAAACAATGGTTTGCAGCAGAGAAATCTTTGACAGGGGAGGACCTCATCACTATGATACCGCGCCCATGTCGCCGGACCCGGGGCAACAGCACGAGGTCGCAGAGCTCGCTGCGGGCAACGCGGTGCTCGAGACGGAGATTGCGCTGGTGGACCTGGAGCGCATCCGCCCCCTCTTGAGGCGCGATGCAGGGATGGCTCGCGGGCAATTTCGCTTCCATCGCGAGAACGCGGCAGCGGTCGCCGAAGGGCACGTGAGCGCGACGCTGACGCTCACCTGCCAGCGATGTCTCGGCGAAATGACGCTGCCGATCGACACGGACAGCAGGCTGGCTTTCGTGGCAAGTGCCGGCGCCGAGGCGCCAGCGTCACGCGAACCGGTCATTGCGCCGGACGGCCAGGTTTCCCTGGCCACGCTGATCGAAGAGGAATTGTTGCTCGCGCTGCCGCTGGCGCCGATGCATGGCGAAACGGATGATTGCCGTGCGAGTCCCGAGTCGCACGAGAGCGAGCCGCGACAAAAGCCTTTCGCCGGGCTGCGCGAGCTGATGAAAGACTGAATTTGACTGGAGATTCCCATGGCTGTTCAGAAAAGCAGAAAGACACCTTCGAAGCGCGGAATGCATCGTTCGCACGATGCGTTGCGCACTCCGGCGTTATCGGTAGATCCGCAGTCGGGCGAGACACACCTGCGTCATCGCATCACGCCGGATGGCTACTACCGCGGTCGCAAGGTCATCGACGTGCCTGGCGATCAGGAAAAGAGCTGATCGCGGCCCTGCGGCGGCATCCCTCCCGAATCACGTAATCGCCTCGCGCGCCCCCTTGGCAGCGGCGGCCACAATTGCAGTTGACGCGATGAGCGGCGACCGCGGCGCACCGGTGTGTGTGCCCGCGGCCGTCGAACTTGTGCGCGAGCGCGGCGACCTGCGGCTCGTGCTCGTGGGAGCTCCCGAGGTCATCGAACCCCTGCTGCGTGAGCTGCGGGCGAATGGTGAATCCGGCATCGAACTCGCGCCCGCCTCGCAGATCGTTGGCATGGATGAGGCGCCCCGGGAGGCTCTGCGGCGCAAGAAGGATTCGTCGCTCCGTCGGGCCATCGACCTCGTCAAGGAAGGGCGCGCCCAGGCGTGTGTCAGCGCCGGGAATACGGGCGTGCTGATGGCCACCGCGCACTTCATCCTGAGGCCGATCCCTGGAATCGACCGCCCGGCGATCATGTCAGCCGTGCCCGCAGTAGGCGGACACACGCACATGCTCGATCTCGGCGCGAATACTTCGTGCACGCCGGAGCAGTTGTGCCAGTTCGGGCTGATGGGTTCGATCGTCACCGCCGACCTGCACGCGCTGGAGCGGCCACGGGTCGGTTTGCTCAACATCGGCGAGGAGGACATCAAGGGTCACGCGCTGGTGCAGGAGGCCCACCGGCTTCTGTCGGCCACCACACTCAACTACGTCGGTTTCGTCGAGGGTGATGACATTTTTACCGGCGAAGTCGATGTCGTCGTGACGGACGGTTTCACCGGGAACGTCGCTCTCAAGACGATGGAAGGGCTGGCACGCATGATCGGCGGCGCCGCTCGCGAAGAATTCTCGCGCGGTGCAGTGCGCAGGATGATGGCTGCTGCAGCCTGGCCTGCGCTGCAAGCGCTCAGGACACGACTCGATCCGCGTCGCTACAATGGCGCCAGCATGGTCGGATTGAACGGCATCGTCATCAAGAGTCACGGCAGCGCCGACCAGTTCGCGTTCCGACATGCGATTCTCACCGCGGTGACCGAAGTGGAGCGCGACGTACCGGCGCAGATCGCGGCGGAACTCGCGAGGCAGAGTCATTGATCTATTCAAGAATTGAGGGCACCGGTCGTTACCTTCCCGAGAAGGTTCTCACCAACTTCGACCTCGAGAAGATGGTCGACACGACCGATGAGTGGATTCGCTCGCGCACCGGCATTGAACGCCGGCACATTGCCGCGGCTGGCGAGACGACTGTCGACATGGCAGAGCACGCGGCGCGTGCCGCGATACATGCGGCGGGCGTAGCAGCAGCGGACATCGACTTCATCGCCTTCGGCACCACGACCCCCGACGTGGTGTTTCCCAACTGCGGCGTACTACTGCAGGCGCGGCTTGGCATCCGCGGCTGCGCCGCGTTCAGCGTTGAAGCCGCGTGCACGGGATTCATCTACGCATTGTCTATCGCGGACAAGTACGTGCGTTGCGGCGAATCGAAGTGCGCGCTGGTGATCGGTGCCGACATGTTGTCGCGGATCGTCAACTGGAACGACCGGGGGACCAGTGTGCTGTTCGCGGATGGCGCGGGCGCCGTCGTCCTCAAACCTTCCAGCGAGCCCGGGATCCATTCAACCCACGTGCACGCCGATGGCAGCTACCAGGATCTTCTCTTCTATCCCGGGGGCGTCTCGAAAGGCTGGCCGGAAGGTCCGCCGGGTTCTTTCGGGGTGCACATGAAAGGCAACGAAGTATTCAAGGTCGCCGTGAACACGCTCGGGCGCATCGTCGAGGAAGCGCTCGAAGCCAACCAGATCGACAAGTCCGCAATCGATTGGCTGGTTCCGCACCAGGCCAACCTGCGCATCATCCAGGCGACGGCGCGAAAACTCGACCTGCCCATGGAACGGGTGATCGTCACCGTGCAGGACCATGGCAATACGTCGGCCGGGTCGGTGCCGCTGGCGCTCGATGTCGGCGTCCGGGACGGACGCATCAAGCGGGGCGACCTGTTATTGCTGGAAGCCTTCGGCGGCGGCTTTACGTGGGGCGCCGCGATGGTGCGCTACTGAGCGGATTTACGCACGCGGCTCAACCAGACGAAGTACGGATCCCAGCCGCGCGGTGGCGCTGAAGCAGCGTCACGCCGCGGGCGGCACACGCGCTCGCTCCACACCTGAAACGGGTCCCAGCCCTCACGGCACTGGTTCTCGTCCTGCGGCTGGTCTTCAGTCGACAGCGGAATCGTATTCATGGGGTCTGCTGTTCTTATTGGTGGCCGGGACTCTAGGGCACGGTGGCCTC
>DASQOO010000027.1:0-8463 GCA_035644435.1 Steroidobacteraceae bacterium
TGCCGACCGAAGCGGAGTGGGAGTGGGCAGCGCGTTACGAAAACGGGCAGGCGACGCGGCGCTATCCCTGGGGCCCATCGCTCCCGGTTCCGACGAATTCGGGGAACTTTGCCGACAAAAGGGCCCTCGCAGTTAACGATACCGCCGTTGAGAACTACGAGGACGGATTCGTCACCACGGCCCCGGTGGGGAAATTTCCGGCGAGTCCGCTCGGCCTTTACGACATCGGCGGCAACGTGACCGAATGGGTCCAGGATTTCTACACGGTGTACCCTGAGCTGATGCCGGTGAGCACCGACCCACTTGGACCCGAGTCGGGGCCACAACACGTCGTGCGCGGTTCGAGCTGGCGCAGCGCGAATGTCGCGGAGCTGCGGCTGGCGTGGCGCGAACATGCAGACGGCAAGGCGCAGCACATCGGATTCCGGATAGCGAGGTACGCTGAATGAACGCGCATGCGGCTGATTGCACTCGGAGCTCACGCCGGCACCTGGTGCCATGGATCACAGTCGCGCTGCTGATGCTGGCTCCGTTCGGCGCGCTGGTGTCACAGGAAACGCCGCAACCCGCGACCCCGACCGAAACTCAGGCGCCCGCGAAGAAACCGCCGACGCCGACGTCCAAGCCGGCCGCCGACGCCGCGAAATCGGCGCCGGTCCCGGCCAAGACTTCCCCTGCAGGCACCGAGAAGTCAGGCGGCGACAAGCCAGGCAGTGAGACCGGAAAGGCGCCGGCAGCCGGGGGCGAGCAGCCTGAGAAATCCGACGACATCGACAAGTCGAAGGCTCCCACCATATTCGTTCCCACCCAAAAGACATCGGCAGACAACAGTGCAACCTTCCCGATCGACATCTGAGCCGACGACAC
This sequence comes from Steroidobacteraceae bacterium, assembly GCA_035644435.1. Classification (GTDB taxonomy): domain Bacteria; phylum Pseudomonadota; class Gammaproteobacteria; order Steroidobacterales; family Steroidobacteraceae; genus DATBVX01. Next base: position 868 of record DASQOO010000027.1, read on the forward strand.
TGCGCGCGGGTCCCCGGACCCAGCAGCAGAACGAGTTCCTGTTCAGCACCTTCGCGCTGATCATCACCGCCATCCTGGTGCATGCGGTCTACGTGGTGCACATCCGGCCGCGCGGCGACAGCATCATGGCGGAACAGTTCGCGCGCATGCGCGTCGAGCCCGCGTACGTGCCCGAGCGCTCGCTCTACATCGTGGTGCACGAGTACGAGCCCGAGGTGTGCATCATCCTGATGATCTGGTCCTTGATCCTGCTGGGCCATCGCATGATCAACAACCGCGAGCAACGCAAGCTCCTCGCCTCGGGTCTGCTCAATGTCCCGCCAGGCATGCGCATCCTGCCGAAGGACACGCGCGAATATGCGCGCCAGATGGAGGCGCTCGATCCCAAGCTGCAGCAGCTGCTCCTGCCGCGCGCGATCGTGGCATCGCTCGAGCGGTTCGGCTCCACCGAGAATATTCACGACGCAGCCGAGGCTGGCCGCTCAGTGTGCGAGTCCGAAGCCGAGCGACTGGATTCCGAGCTCTCGATGGTGCGTTACACGGTGTGGGCCATCCCCGCGATCGGCTTCGTCGGCACCGTGCGCGGCATCGGCGCAGCGTTGCAGCAGGCTCACCAGGCGGTGTCGGGAAACATCAGTGGCGTGACCGAGGCGCTCGGCATCACGTTCAACGCCACCTTCACGGCGCTGACCTCGAGCATCATCGTCATGTTCTTCCTGCACCAGCTGCAGCTCGCGCAGGAACGCATGGTTCTCGACACCGAGGGCTACCTGGATCAGCACCTGCTGCGGCACATGCGGGCGTCCTGAGGCCGGGCAGCGCAACGGACCAGAACGTGACCAGGGGTGCCATCGAGATCAACGACGCCGGCGTGCTGGTCGCCGTTGACGGCGTCGTCAGGCAGTCGAGTCCCGGCTATGCCTGGCTCGATCGCGAACCTGCGTTGATCGGCGCAGCGGCGCTGCGTGCCTCGCGCATCGAGCCGCTCAACATCAACAATCGTTTCTGGAACGAGCTCGACGAGCGTCCGTTGCTGATCAGGGCGGCGGCCGGACGCTCACATGCCGATCTCGCATTCCTGCATCTTAGTGAGATCTGGCGCGACCTGGCCGAGCAGCCACAGTCGGTGCGTTTCGTCGTGCCGGCGACGTTGCGTCCGCAGCAGCTCGCGCTGCTGCTCGGAATTGCGCGTGAAGCGCGTGTGCCGGTGGCGGGCTTTGTGGACACCGCGGTGGCGCTCGCGAGCACCGCGCCGGACAACGGGCGGCTGCTGTATGTCGACGTCCACCTGCACAACACGAGCGTCACTGCGGTCGCAGTCGGCGAGCGTGCACGTCGCGAGCGCTCCGAGCTCGCCCGCAATGCGGGCTGGCTGGCGTTCATCGACACGTGGCTGCGCATGGTGGGCCGCGAGTTCGTGGCACGCACACGTTTCGATCCACTGCATCGCGCGGCAATCGAGCAGCAGCTGTTCGACGCGTTGCCCGGCTGGCTCGAGCAGCTGCAGTCGAGCGATGCGATCGACATAGAGTTGCCCTTCGAGGGCGAAACGCACTCGATTCGAATTGCGCGCGAGCAGTTTGCCCTCGAGGCGGACAGTCTCTACACCGAGCTGCTGATGCGCGTGCATCGGCTGCGCACACCGGGGCATGCCACCACGATCGTGCTCGGCGATTGGGCCTCATTACTGCCCGGCCTGGTGGAACGGTTCGCGGAATTCAACGACTGCAGCGTGGTTCGCTGTGCACCGGGGGCGGCCGTCATCGCCGCCTGTGCACTCACTGAGGAGCCGGCTGGCGCGGAGACGGTCCAGCTACTGTGCGCAACGGCGCGCCTGGACCCCGGCATCACACGGCTTCCGTGGCGAAGCCTGCAGGCCGCGCGCCCTGCGGATGTCGTGGCAGCCCCGTCGCATCTTCTGTATCGCGGCCAGGCGATCGCACTCAGCCCGGAGCCGTTGCACATCGGTCTCGCTCCGCCACGCGACCGGGGCGCGGCGCTGGCTGTGGTCGGTGCGGCGGCCGGACTGTCGCGGTTGCACTGTTCGGTGCTGCGGCTGCCAAGCGGCGCGGTGGTGGTCGATCACAGCCGCTACGGCACATGGCTCAACGACGAACGTGTCTTCGGTCGTGCGACCCTGCGCGCCGGCGATCGGTTGCGGCTGGGCAGACCCGGCGTGACGCTCGAGTTGATCACCTCGGAGTGAGTCATGCCACGCAATAGGCGCCACACCGAAGTGTTCACGATGTCGTTCCTCGACTGCATCTGCTGCGGTTTCGGGGCGGTAGTGCTGGTGTACGTGATCATCAGCGCGACGGCGGGCGTCACCAAGGTCCACCAGGACGACGACCTCAAGGGTGAGGTCAACAAGCTCGAAGAGCAGGTCCTCGAGGGCTACAAGAACCTGGTGGTACTGCGCAACACGATGCAGAAGACCAGCGACCAGTCGAGCCAGGCTTCCGGGCGCATGGCGCGCATTCTCGAGCAGCTGGACAAGACCCGCGTCGAATTGTCGTCGTATACGGGCGACACGCTGTCGCAGCGCGAGCACATCAACCAGCTGAGGTCCGACATTCGCTCCCTCGAAGAAGGCAACCGGCGCCTGGAAGCGGGCGCGAAGGAAAATGCCGAGGCTGGCCAGAGCGTGCGCGCCTTCAAGGGCACCGGCGACCGCCTGTACCTGACCGGCATCACGGTCACCGGCCATCACGTGCTCATCCTCATCGACATGTCGGCGAGCATGCTCGACGAAACGCTGGTGAACGTGCTCCGCATGCGCAATCTCCCCGACGTGCAGAAGATGCTCGCACCCAAGTGGCAGCGTGCCGTGGCTACCGTTGATTGGCTGACGACGCAGATCCCTCCGGACAGCGAGTTCCAGGTGTACGCGTTCAACACCGAGGCGCATTCGGTGATCGAGAACAGCGATGGCAAATGGCTGAAGGCGAACGACCCGCGTCCGCTCAACGCCGCCGTGCAGAAGCTGAAGCACACCCCGCCCCATGATGGGACGAGCCTGATCAATGCCTTCAACGCCGCGAAGACGCTCGATCCGCTGCCCGACCAGATCCTGCTGATCACCGATGGACTGCCGACGCAGGGCGCGACGCCGCCCGCGATCCGCAAGGCAGTGGAAGTGGAGCAGCGCGCGAAGCTCTTCGATCAGTCGCTGTCGGCGTTGCCGCCGAGAGTCCCGGTGAGCACGATCCTGATGCCGATGGAGGGCGATCTGCCAGCGCCGGCGCGCTTCTGGCGCCTGGCCCGCGAAACGGGCGGAGTGTTCATGGAGCCCGCGAAGGACTGGCCATGAGGCTCAAGCGCCACACCACCGAAGTGTTCAGCATGTCGTTCCTCGACTGCATCTGCTGCGGTTTCGGTGCGATGATCCTGATCCTGGTGCTGACCGAGACCGGCCAGCCCATAGTGCTGGAAAGGGTGCGCACCGACATGCACGGGCAGGTAGCGAAACTGCAGGCGGAGCTCTACGAAATCCGCGGTGAGACCGACGTCTTCAACCGCGACCTGAAGGGCAGGATCGAGCAGTTGTCGATCGAGAAGATCAAGCTCGCCAGGCTCCAGGGCGACCTGAGCACGGTCAAGGGGCAGTACCAGACCAGCGCGAAGGAAGCGGAGATCCAGAACAGCGAGGAAGGCCAGCTGGTTGCCGCCTACCAGAAGCTGACCTCCGAGATGGAACGGCTGTTGAAGTCCGGCTATCGGCGCCCGAAGAACAATGCCATCGGGGGAATCCCGGTCGACAGCGAATACGTCATCTTCGTGGTCGACACGTCGGGAAGCATGCAAGAGAATCACTGGGAAACGGCCCGCAAGATGATGCAGGAAATCCTCGACATCTATCCCAAGGTCAAGGGCATCCAGGTGATGGACGACGAAGGCGCCTACATGTTCGATGGCTATCGCGGCCAGTGGATTGCCGACACGCCGGCGCGACGCAAAGCCATCATGGATCGGTTCAAGACCTGGACTTCGTTCAGCAACTCGAACCCGGTCGAGGGGCTGCTGGCGGCGGTGCGCACGTTCTGGGCCCCGGACAAGAAAGTGAGCATCTATTACTTCGGCGATGACTTTCCCGGCGAGTCGATCCAGGCGGTGCTGGATCAGATCGATCGGGTCAATCACAGCGAAGGCGGTGAGCGCCGCGTGCGCATCCACGCGATCGGGTTCCCGATGCCGCCGCGCGCACCGCAGTTCGGCAACACGCGCTATAGCGCGCTGATGCGCCAGGTGTGCGAGCGCAACGGCGGAACCTTCGTCGGGCTGCAAGGCTGATGCAAAACCGCAAATTCCTGCTGGGGCGCGTGCCCTTGCTGCTGATCGCAACGGGGTTCGCCGGCTGCGGCGGGGTCAATATTGCGACCGAGTCGAGCGTGCCCGTGCCGCTCGTGGACCCGATGCCGGTCACCGTCGGGGTCTACTACAGCGAGGATTTCAGCAAGGCCACCCACGCCGAGGAACGCTGGGGTACGGACTGGAAGGTCGACCTCGGCCCGTATCACGTGCACATGGCGGACAAGCTTTTTGCAGCCGAATTCCGCGAGACCGTGCCGGTCACCGACCTGAAGGCGCTGCCCGCCAATCCTCCGTTCAAGGCCATCATCGAGCCGCGCATCGAGCAGTTCTCGTTCATCACGCCGCGCGATACGGGCGCGAAGTATTTCGCGGTGACGATCCGCTATCGCCTGAACGTCTATGCGCCGGATGGCACGCTGGCCGACTCGCTCACCTTTACCGGTTACGGCAGCAACGGTTCGGGCAGCGGCATGAGCAGCACCAGGCCGATGATCGCCGCCACCAGGGCAGCGATGCGCGATGCCGCGGCGAAGTTCCTGGTGCAGTTCCCCGAGCAGGATGTCGCGAAGAAGCTGCTGGCAGGCGAGCCGCTGATCGAAGCGCAACAGCAGGTGGCGCTCGGGCCGACCGGCGCGGCGCAGGCACCGCCGGCCAGTGACAGCGTGAAAGTTGAAACCGTACCCATCGTCGATCCGGCGCCGGAACCAATACCACCGGACTCCACGAACGAGAGCTCACCCACGCCTGCATCGGGCAGTGAACCGCAACCGCCCGCCGCACCGCCCCCGCACTAGATCTTGCCGAGCCGCATCCCGCGGCCGGTCAGGTCTTGACGTAGACCGTTTCCTTGTAACGCACCCCGCTCGTCTCTACCGGTTCTCCATTGACGAAGCGCGGCCGGTAGCGCGCGCGCTTGACGGCGCTCAGCACCGACTTGCCCGCCATGTCGCTCACGTCGTTGGCACCGATTTTCGCATCGCGCACCCGTCCCTCCTGAGTGACGGTGAACTCGATCTCCGCGTAGTGCTGCGTGTACTTGTCGGGGTCTGAGTGTGGCTGCCGCGCAATGGAGGGAGCGCGATAGACGACTGCAACGGGCGTGTCGAGAGCCCCGGTTCCCGGCGCACCTGGCAAGCTCAGCACCTTCCAGGCATCGCGATAAGTGTTCATCGCCTGGCGCCAGGCGCCCGAAGTCATCTTCCAGTCGCCCAACTCGAGCAGCGTCTGCGCGCGCTCCGCGTTGTCCTCGCCAGGGTGGGCGTCGAAGATCCTCATCGCAGCCTCGAGTGCGTTCTCGCCATCCGGATTGAGAACGCTGGCGGTGCTCACACCGTTGGCGCTGGCCGGAGTGGCAGTCGGGCCGCTGACACCGCCGATCTGTGAATCATCGGCGGTGCCGTCAGGGCGCTCCGGGCCGTACATGAATTCCTGCCGATAGGTACGTGCGATGCCGCGCAACGGCCCGACCAGCCGCGGATCGTTGTCGCCACCAGTCTTGCGCGCGATATCGAGTTCGCGTGCATAGATCTGCCGCGCCGTGGTGAATCGTCCCTGGGATTCGAGCCAGCCGGCTGTGCGGCTCAGCGCCGGCAGGATGCGCGGATCGTCCTTGCCGTAAGTGGTCTCAGCGAGGCGCAGCGCGTATTGCTGCTCGCGCTGAGCATCCTCGATGGAATTCTGCGCCGTGTAGCTGGCGATCAGGGGGTCGAGCAATTCCAGCTGGGCCGGATTGAACAGGCCATCGACTTTGCGACTCACGTCCACGGCGCGCTTGAGTGCATCGGTGGAACCCGCGTAGTCGCCGCTCGCGGAATACGTCATGCCGAGCCCGAACAGCGGGTTGATGATTTCACGCGAGTAGCCGCCCTGGTTCTGTTCGACAATTTTCACGGCACGCTTGTAGCTCGTTTCGGCGCCGCCGTAGTCCTTGAGGCGCAGCTGCGTGGTGCCGAGGTTGAGCAGCGGGTTGACCAGTTGCGTCGCGCTGGGTCCGAATTGCTGCTCGGTCTGCTCGACCAGTTGCCGGGCCGGCACCAGCGCCTCGGCGAAGTGCCGGCTGTCGAATTGTTGCCGGAAGGCACCATAGGTGGCGGCACGATTCGCAGCCGGGGCAGGTGCGGCGGGTGTTTCGGCCGGCGCGCTCGATGGCTTCGATTCAGCTTTCTCTTCGGTCTTGGCCGGGGAAGGGGCAGGCGCTGGCTGCAGCGTCGTACCGTTTGCCGTCAGCCCAATGCTGGACGCTGCCAGGATGAGCAACGCCACTCCGCGCCATTTCCGAATCACTCGCGTCCTCCACCGGAACCGACCGGTCGCCGCGCACGCCATGAAGAACACGCGCCAGTATACCCAGCATTGAACACAGGCCGGCGCGGCCCGTGGGTCGGATTGGACACTATCGCCGCCATCGAGTTCGTCACGGGTTCTCGGGCGTGGCCGCCGGGCTGCGCAACCGCTGCGCCAGGCGGTCGAGAAGTGGCGCAAACGCGCGATACAGCACGTAGATCATCAACGGACCGAGCACGATCCAGCCGATCACGGCGTGCAGCAGAGCGTCGCGCAACACGATGAGCGCGTGCGCGGTGCCCGACCCGAACAGATCGAGGCCGGCACGCATGGACAGTGGCCCGCGCTCGGCGTGCACGAGGTGTTCACCCAGGCGCACGAACGGGATGATCAGCAGCAGTTGCAGCGGTGTCATCGCGAAATGCACCGTCTGGATCGCGACCAGGTTCAGGCGCCACAGGAGTGCGGCCAGCGTACACAACACCATCGTCGTGCCCAGGACGGGGAAAATGCCCAGGCCAATGCCGAGGGCCAGGCTGAGCGCGATCTTCGCGGGCGTGATGCCCTGCAGGAGCAGGGCCACGATCGGTGCGACGAACCGCCGGTGGATGAATTCCTTCATGGAGTGTGCGAGCCCGCCCGCGTCGAATCCTGGAACAAGGGAGCGCGGATTGCGGGCATTTTCCACTACAATCGACGCCAACAACAATGAATCAGCCCAAGCCACCGGCAGAATCCAGGTGGACCGCTCTCGTCGCGGGCGGCAACGGTCTGGTCGGCAGCCGTTTGCTCGAAGCGCTGGCGGCCACTCCCGAGTGTGCGCGCATCATCGCGGTGACCCGTCGGCCGCTCGCTTACGACCACCCCAAGCTCGGCAATCGCATCGTGCGCTTCGAGAAGCTCGAGGAATCGCTCGCGGGCGCGCACACCGACTTCGCGTTCTGCTGCCTGGGGACGACACTGAAGAGCGCGGGCTCGCAACAGGCTTTCCGCGAAGTGGAC
>DASQOO010000028.1:0-4658 GCA_035644435.1 Steroidobacteraceae bacterium
CCGATCTCTTCGAAGGTCTTGCGCTCCGGCAGGCGCGACTCGCGGATACGCCGCTCAATGCGGCCTTCGAGGCGTTGGCGGACCTGCGGTTCGAGCAGCCGCCACAACCACAGCAGGCGCTCCTCGTTGGCCGTGGGCGACTCCAGGGCTGCCTGCAGGGCGCGGCGCAGTTCTGGCAACTGCAGGATATCGATGCCTTGGAGAATCTTCTCCAGCAGTTCAGGCGGGTGCTTCGGGGTCTCGGTCATCGGCGGCTGCTCCCGTGTGAGGTGTGGGGGTATCGCCGGCCCGAAGCGCCGTGTAGTCGGTCAAGGGGCGCTGCTGGATGGGGTTCTGGCGCATCACCTCGCGGATGCGGCTGCGGGTGGTCTCGGCGATCTGGGCTTGCAAGGAGCGCGGCTTGAAGCGTGCCTCGAGGATGCGTTCGACCGCGCGCGCATCGTAGGCCTCGTAGCTCATGGCGTGAGCGAGTGCCTCGACGATATCCTCGGCCGACCAGGTGAGCTGCAAACCGAGGATGTGATTAAGCTCAGGACCCGCGAAGCGCTTCTTGTGGCGCAGTCGCTCACCGAAGCGCTGGGCCACATCTCCCCAGGCGGCGAGGCGTTCGAGGAGCAGCGTCAGGTCATAGCGGCGGGGCCGGGAGCCGGTCTCGCCTTGGCGTGAGCCCGCCCCGTCGGGGGGGCGTTCATGCTCAGCGAGTCGATGGATACCGCGGTCGAACACCTCCAGGCGTTTGAGATCGGCGCACACATACACCAACTCCCCGATGTGCTCGTCGGGCACGCGGTAGGAGTTGGTTTGGTGATGGACGAAGCCGTAGGTGTCGACCAGTCGAATGACCACCTCGCGCGTGTCATAGGGTCGCGCGGGCAAGGGTGATAGAAACGGGCGCTCCTCGGCGAGCATCTCGGCGAGCGGGCGCTGGGTGAGCGGATGCGGCCGTCGCATGGCATGCTCGTCGATCCACCAGGCGAGCACCTCCTTGAACTCCTCCAGGCTTGCGAAGGTGCGCCCGTTGAGGAGGTTGCGCTCGACGAACCAGAATGAGCGCTCCTTTTTGCCCTTGTAGCGGGGGCAGCCGCGCGGGGCGATATCGACCGCGAAGCGATAGTAGGCGGCGAAGTCGACGAAACGCACGTTGAGGAGGGGCTGATCGCACTCCCAGCGATCCACAACCCCCGGCATGGTATCGGTGACGCATTGTTGGGGCACGCCGCCGAAGCTCTCGAAGCTTCTCTTCAGGCAGCCGAGAATGGTGGTCTGTCGGGTGTTGTCCCAGGCCTCGAACGAGCGCGCGCGCGAGAAGCTCAACGAGCATCCCCAGAGCTGCGCCTTCTGCCCGCATCCCGGCAGGGTGTAGGGCGACCAGTCAAACTGGGCCTGCAGGCCCGCCGGGGTCTCGACCACTTGGAAGGCCTGCTGCGGGGTGCGCCGTCCGCGCAGGCGCTTCAAATACTCGCGCACGATCGTGTAGCCGCCCGCGAAGCCTTCGGCCTTGAGCTTCTCGTAGAGGCGCACGGCGGTGAGATCCTCGTAGGTTCCCAGCCAGGAGTCGATCCGCTCGGCGAACGCATCGAGCTTGGAGCCGCGGCGCGCCGGCGGCGGGGGCATCTCGCGCTCGAGCGCCGACTCGCCCTGCTCGCGGCGCGCAGTGAGTTCCTTGAGCAGCCCGCGCACGGTACTGCGGTGGATACCGAGGGCGCGGCTGATCGAGCGCTCGGAATCCCCGCGCTGCTTGCGCCGCAGCGCCTCATAGGCGAGGCGCCGGCGCAGCTCCTCATGCATGCGCGGCGCCGCCCGGTCCGTGCCACTGTAAGCCGATCTCGATCGCCTCCAGGCGCTCCATCGCTCGGCGGCCCGAACGTATCGCCTGCTCGAGGAGCGGCGCGAGCACGGGCGCCTCGGGCGCTTCGAGCCCGGCGGGCGCGTACCGATTAAGGCTCCGTGTCAGGTGGCCGCAGAAGCCTTCCCAGCCCAACAACACTCGGCGTAGCCGATTGGCGCCTTCGCTCAATCGCGGATCGCACTCGCTCGCGCTCTCGCTCGGCGTCTCGGTGATGAGGTAGCGCAGCGGATCGGTGAGCAGCTCGCGCACGATGAGCGGGTCGCTCCTCTGGCGCAGCCGCTCCACCAGGCCTGCGGTCTGGCGGCTCGTTAACTGATGATCGCGCACCGCTGCGGCCGCCCGCAGTTGATTGCCGCGCGGCAACTGCGCCAGTTCCCGCGCCGCCGTCGCGGACAACAACCCCAGGCGCAAGTCATCCTGTAACGTGGGATCGAGCGCCTCGGCGAGCTTCAAGCGCCGGCACACCCAGGACTTGTCGCGGCCCAAGAGCTCGCCGACCTGCGCTTGTCGCAAGCCCTGCTCGCGGCACAACGAGCGCACGATCCAGGCCTCTTCGATCTCACTGAGTCCCGGCCGGGCCTGATTACAGTGGAGGATCGCCGCCTTCGCTTGCGCGGCATCCAATGCAAGCGCCTGCGCCCACACCTGCGTGAGTTTAAGCTCCTCGGCGACCTGCAGCCGCTTGAAGCCATCCAGTAACACCCAGCGATGCGCCTCAACGGCGCCGCTCACCAGCACCGGATCCCGAATCCCCTCCCGCTCGACCGAGGCGCGCAGCCGCCGCAGCTCTTGCGGGGCGGGCAGGCGTAACGCGGCGAACCGTCGGTCAATATCGCCAAGCGCGAGGCGCTGCGGATCGCTCATCCGCGTCCCATCCGGGCTCTGAGCATCTGCCGCACATCGGCAAAACGCGCTTCATCCTCGGGCGGCGGCAGCGCCTGGACGAACTCGATCTCGTAGAGCGGTGGGCGCGTGAGGTGCTCAAAGGTGGCGAACCAGCGGCGGGTGATGCAGAAGGCTTCCGGTCCGTCCACAGCGAGCACAACGCGCAGCGGCCCCCCACACCACAGCGCCAGCGCTTCCGAGAGCCGCTGCAAGGCTTGCGGATGCCGCGGACCATGCGGCAAGCGCGCCAGCAGCACGCTCTTGCCCGCCTCGTCCATCACCACCACCCGCGTGCGCACCGGCCCCGGTGTGACCGCCATCCACAGCTGATGCATCGCCGATCCTCCCCGCCTCGCCCACACGGGCCAGCCTGGAAGTGAGGATCGCCGATGCCGGCTCGACACCGGAATAACCCTGATGCGTCACGCGGGCGGCGGCGGCGCGCAACCGTGCCCGATAGCGGCGCTGGCGCTCGGCGTGGCGCTCACGGCCGTGGGCACTGCGCTGATATCTCGCGCCAGCCGCGCGCACACCTTGCCGCCGAGCCTGCGCGGCACACGCCTGGCTGCAATAGCGCTGCCCGCGGTCACAGTCCGAGCATAAGCAGAACCGAGCTCGACAGCCTTGACAGCACACCGCCCGCAGCCATAACACTTGAGCCCATCGTATCCCGAGATCCCGCCCGCATGGCACACCGCAACAAGCGTAAAGTCAAACAACAACAGCGTCAGCGACGCGAGCAGCACGAGCGACAGCAAGAAAACAACGTCGTCGCGCACAGCGCTGCCACCTTGAGCTGTGCCGCTGAGACGGCCGCGGACTTCGCCGGCCAATGCACTCAAGACCGAGAGGATCTGCAACTCGATCTACCTTACCTGCGCCTCGCGCTCGAGATCTGGCGCGAGCAACCCCAGTCCACCACCGAGGCGCTCCTCGCCGCGCTCGAAGCGCTCCTGAGCGAACGACTCCGTCACCAAGAGGTGCTCAACCAGATCGGGCAGCAACTCGAACATCTCGCGGCCGATCCGTCGCTGCATATCCATCTCGATCCGATCGAACGCTATCGCGAGTTGGTGAGACAGCGGCTCTTCCCGCAGCCGCCTGAGAAATGACCGCACACCATCCGACGAGGTCGGTGATCTTCGATCCTGTTCCTACCGGCAAAGCCCAAGCGTCGTCTCCCCGCGCTTTGAGCGCGGGGAGACGCTCCGCGACCGCAGCCCTGGTACATCGTCGCGCTATCAAACCACCATCGGCACCGCGGTCACTGGTACACCTCGCCGCGATCCCTGGTACACGTGCTGGCCGCCCCTAACATCCACGAGGCGGGTCGGGCTGTCGCAGGGTGCTCGACGGTAGACGTCACGATACGGCGGCGAGAGGCGCGCGCAGTCGCACCGCGAATGGCAAGATTGTTCGCTTCAGTGCCGCCGGACGTGAATATGATCTCGTCAGGGTCACTACCAATGAGTGCAGCAACTTCGGTCCGCGCGCGCTCGATTGCATCGTGCGTCCGCCTACCGTAGAGGTGTCGACTCGACGGGTTTCCGAAGTGCTCGTGTAGATACGGCAGCATCGCATCGACGACGTCGGGCAGCAGCGGCGTCGTGGCGTTGTGGTCTAGGTAGATGGGATCGTCTGCGCTCATCGTTGCTACCCCTGAACCGAGAGTTCCCCTCTGAACGGTTTCCCAAGCTTGGGCAATGTCTCCGCCATGCGAATGGCCACAATGACGCCGGAGAACAAGGTCAGGGCAGCGACAGTCCACATGGCAACGGCAAGTCCGAAAAAATCAGCGGCAACACCCGCGAGCAATGCTCCGATGGCATAGCCGAGATCGCGCCACAAGCGGTAGACGCCAATGGATGACCCGCGCCAGGTCGGATGCGCCACATCGCCAATGGCAGCCAGCAGCGTCGGATAC
>DASQOO010000029.1:0-10413 GCA_035644435.1 Steroidobacteraceae bacterium
TCTGCAGTAAATCCGAAGTGGCGGAAGAGAGCGCCTGCGGGCGCGGATTCCCCGAAGCAGTCGATGCCGACAACTTCGCCCGAGCGGCCGACGTACTTGCGCCCGAAGTCGGAGACGCCCGCTTCGACCGCCACGCTCGGCAGTCCGGGTCTCAGTACCTGGTCGCGATAGGTCTCGTCCTGCCGGTCAAACACCGTCGTGGAGGGCATCGATACCACTCGCACCGCGATTCCTGCACGTGCCAGCAGTTTCTGCGCATCGACGGCGAGTGAGACCTCGGAGCCGGTGGCGATGATGACGGCTTGTGGCTCACTATCCGGCTCGACGAGGACGTAGCCGCCACGGGAAATGTTCGCGAGCTGCTCAACGTTGCGCGGCTGCGCGGGCAGGTTCTGCCGGCTGAACACCAGGCTCGTCGGACCGTTGCGGCGCTCGATCGCGGCCGCCCAGGCGACGACGGATTCCACAGCATCACAGGGTCGCCACACCTCCATGTTCGGAATCACGCGCAGCGCCGCGAGATGCTCGATCGGCTGGTGGGTAGGCCCGTCCTCGCCCAGCCCGATCGAGTCGTGTGTGAACACGAACGCAGTCCTGATCCTCATGAGTGCCGCCATGCGCAGCGCGCTGCGGCAGTAGTCCGAGAATGTGAGGAATGTGCCGCCGTAGGGGATGAACCCGCCGTGCAGGGCGATCCCATTCATGATTGCGGCCATCCCGAACTCGCGCACGCCGTAGTGCAGGTAATTGCCGGCAGACTGCGCGCTGATCGCCTTCGAGCCGCTCCACAGCGTGAGGTTCGATCCGGCGAGATCGGCTGAACCGCCGATGAGCTCTGGGAGAACGGGGCCGATGCCTTGCAGGATGTCCTGTGAGGCCTTGCGGGTCGCGACGGGCTGGCTCTTCTCGCTCATCTGCGCGATGAGCTCACGCACGCGAGCGGCAAAGTCTCTCGGCACCGCACCCTTCATGCGCCGCTCGAATTCCGCTGCTGCGCTCGGATAGGTGTGCGAGTACGCCGTCAGTCTGCGCGTCCATTGTGCCTCGGCAATCCTGCCGACGCCGCGCGCGTCCCAGGCTTCGTAGACATGGGATGGAACTTCGAATGGCGGGTACGGCCAGTCGATCGCGGCGCGAGTCGCTGCCACCTCTTTTTCACCAAGAGCAGCGCCATGCGATTCGTGAGTGCCGGCCTTGTTCGGCGAACCCTGCGCGATCACTGTTTTGCAGCAGATGAGAGAGGGCCGGTCCGTTACTGCCTTTGCCGCCTGGATTGCCTCATCGACTGCTTCGCTGTCGTGACCGTCGACGTTTGCGACCACGTGCCAGCCATAGCTTTCGAAGCGCTTCGCGGTATCGTCGGTGAACCATCCAGCCACGGGTCCGTCGATCGAGATGCCGTTGTCGTCGTAGAACGCGATCAGCCGGCCAAGGCCGAGAGTGCCTGCGAGTGAACAGGCTTCGTGCGAAATGCCTTCCATCAGGCAGCCGTCGCCGAGGAAGACATAAGTGTAGTGAGCAACGATGTCGAAGCCCGGGCGGTTGAATTCGGCCGCCAGCAGTTTCGCCGCAATGGCCATGCCGACCGCGTTCGAAATGCCCTGGCCGAGAGGGCCGGTCGTCGTCTCGACGCCGGGCGTGAGCCGGTACTCGGGGTGGCCGGGCGTTCGCGAATGCAGCTGGCGGAAGTTCCGGATCTCTCCGATCGGCAGGTCATAGCCACTCAGATGCAGCAGCGCGTACTGCAGCATCGAACCGTGCCCGTTGGAGAGCACGAAGCGGTCGCGATCGGCCCAGGCGGGATTCGCCGGGTTGTGGCGCAAGTGTCGTCGCCACAGGACCTCGGCGATCTCGGCCATGCCCATCGGCATGCCGGGGTGCCCCGAGTTCGCTTTCTGAACGGCGTCCATGGCGAGCGCGCGCAGCGCGTTGATGACATCACGGTGCTCGAAGCGAGCGTGCGCGGTGGCATGAGTCTGAGTCTGCAGATCAAGTGTCATGGTCTCTCTCCAGGATCTCGCGGATGTCTCCCACGATGCCGTCCGGGTTGGCGCGCTCCAGGGACGACCGCTCGCCGTAGCCGTAGTCGACGGCGACGACGCGACAGCCGGCGGCTTCGCTGGCGACGATGTCCGCTTCAGAGTCGCCGACGTACAGCAGCTCCGCGGGTTCGACGCCAAGGCGGGCACAAGCCAGGAACAGCAGAGTTGGGCTCGGCTTGCGGTCCGCGGGGCGATCCGCGCAAACCGCCAGGGTAAAGAATGTTTGCAGCCGCGCAGCTTCGAGCAGCGGCAGCGCGAAGCGACTCTCCTTGTTGGTTACGCAGCACATCGGGACGCCGGCACTCGCAAGCCTCCCCAGAGTTTCGGTGACGCCTGGATACACGCTGCTGCGCTCGAACAGGTGTTCGGCATACAGGCGCGTGAACAGCGACAGCGCGCGGGCCAGTACGGCCGCATCCGGCGCCGTGACGTCGAGACCATCCGCGAGCGCCCGGGTCACGAATGGAGTAATGCCGCCGCCGATCAGCGTGCGCAGGCGCGGCTCTGCCAACGGCTTGCCGCCCATCTCGATCAGCATCGCATTCGCAGCCGCCCCGAGGTCCGGAGCCGTATCGATGAGAGTGCCATCAAGATCGAAGCCGACCGCCCGGCACTGATCAGCAGCCTCGCGCACGAGCCGCCTCCACAGCCTGCGGCAAGGTCATGCGCGCGATCTTCGCCAGCTGCTCGAGCCCGAGGTAGCGCGCGCCGATGCGCAGCTGGTAGGGCCTTTCGAGCGGCTGGTCAGGGTCGGCGAGCGAGGGCAGCACCAGGTCCGCGGCGGAAAAGTCCTGGGCGACGGTCCACTTGCTGGGCGTGGCGACGGTGAACAATCCCGCGGCCTTGGCCGCCTGCAAGCCGATGGCCGAATCCTCGAACGCAATTGACTGTGAAGCAGAAGTGCCGAGGTCTGTCAGTGCCAGGTCGTAGATGTCCGGCGCGGGCTTCTTGTGGCGCACCACGTTGCCGGTGGCGATGACATCGAACCAGCGCAGCGTGGTGCCGCCCAGGATCGCGCCGATGAGTGACTCGACGTTGGCACGGGTCGTCGTCGAGGCTATAGCGAGCCGTATACCCGCGCTGCGCGCTTCCACCAGCAAGCGCCTGATTCCCGCACGCGGTGCTACAGCGCCAAGGCCTACGAGCTCGGCGAAAACGCGTGTCTTGGTCCCGTGGATGGCGAACGTCTGGCTGCGGAGCGCCTCCCGCTGCGGTGAGGGCAGCGGCAGTCGATCGATGTAGTGACTGATGCGCTCCTGGCCGCCGGTGACATCCAGGAGGTCTGCATACAATTCCACGCTCCAATGCCAGTCCAGGCCATGCATGCGGAAGGCGCGATTG
The DNA here is from genome assembly GCA_035644435.1 of Steroidobacteraceae bacterium. GTDB lineage: Bacteria > Pseudomonadota > Gammaproteobacteria > Steroidobacterales > Steroidobacteraceae > DATBVX01. Next base: position 3,384 of record DASQOO010000029.1, read on the forward strand.
AACGCACGCCGGTGCGCTTCCTCGGTGTCCGCAAGCGTACCGTCGACGTCGAAGATCAATGCAGCCAGCTCGGGACGATTGCCGGCCGCACCCGCGGCTTGCGCGCCGTCAGCTGCTTGTGACCAGCTCATGCCTTCTCACCTGGGGCTGGCGCGCGAGGGCTTCCTTGCGACGCTCCAGCAGGCGCCAGATCATCGGCGTGAAGATGAGCTGCATGGCGACTTCCATCTTTCCTCCCGGGCACACGATGGTGTTCGCCCGTGACATGAATGCGCCATGCAGCATCGACAAGAGGTAGGGGAAGTCGATACCTCGCGGGTTGGAGAAGCGGATGACGAGAAACGATTCGTCCGGCGTCGGGATGAAGCGAGCGATGAACGGGTTGGAGGTGTCCACTACCGGCACGCGCTGAAAATTGATGTGCGTGCGTGAGAACTGCGGGCAGATGTAGTGCACGTAGTCGTGCATGCGCCGCAGGATCGTGTCGGTGACCGCTTCGGCTGAATAGCCGCGGGTCGCCTTGTCACGATGCAGTTTCTGGATCCATTCGAGATTGATCACCGGCACGACGCCGATCAGCAGGTCGACATGATGCGCGATGTCGATGTCGCCAGTGGCCACTGCTCCATGCAGTCCCTCGTAAAACAGCAGGTCGGTCGGATCGGCGAGCTCCTCCCAGGCCGTGAAGGTCCCAGGCTTCTGGCCGTAGGGCGCTGCTTCCGCTTCATCGTGCAGGTATTTGCGACGGCGCCCCCCGCCGCTTTCGCCGTAGGTGCGAAACAGGGTTTCGAGCTCCGCGAACAGGTTCGCTTCGGTGCCGAAGTGGCTGAAGTCGTGATCGCCACACTCGAGCGCCTCCGTCATCTTGTGCTTCATCTCGGCGCGCTCGAAGCGATGGAAGCTGTCGCCCTCGACGAACGCGGCATTGATCTGCTCGCGACGGAAGATCTGCTCGAAGGTGCGCATGACGGAAGTGGTGCCGGCGCCCGAGGAACCGGTGACTGCGATGATTGGATGGCGTGCGGACACGGGGTGGTTCCTGTGGATTGTCTAGGCGGGGTCGCGCAGGAGGCTGCGGTTGCCGAACAGCGGCGACTCGTATTCGAACTCGTTGTGATCGCGGTGATAACGCTCGATGCGTTCAACTTCGTCGCGGGCGCCGAACACGAAGCCGATGCGCTGGTGCAGGCTCTCCGGTGTCACGCCGAGGATCGGCTCGTAACCCGTGCTGGCCCGGCCCCCGGCCTGCTCGATGATCATGCCGATGGGGTTCGCTTCGTAGAGCAGGCGCAGGCGTCCCGGCTTGGTGAGATCCTTGCGATCGCGCGGATACATGAACACGCCGCCTCGCATCAGGATCCGGTGCGCTTCGGCGACCAGCGAGGCGATCCAGCGCATGTTGAAGTCCTGCCCGCGCGGTCCGTTCTTGCCGGCCACGCATTCGTTGACGTAGCGCTTGACCGCCGGCTCCCAGTAGCGCGAGTTCGAAGTGTTGATGGCGAACTCCGAGGTGCTCTCGGCGATGCGCAGGTCCGGGTGCGTCAACATGAACTCGCCGATCTCGCGATCGAGAGTGAAGCCGTTGACGCCGCGGCCGGTCGTGAGCACCAGCATCGTCGCCGGCCCGTAGATCGCATAGCCGGCACACACCTGCTGGGTCCCCGGCTGCAGGAAGTCGGACTCCACCGGCACGCACGAGCCCTGCGGACAACGCAGCACCGAAAAGATGCTGCCGACCGCCACGTTCACATCGATATTGGATGAGCCGTCGAGCGGATCGAAGAGCAGCAGATAATCCCCGCGCGGGTACTCCGCCGGGATGGGGTAGGGCGCTTCCATTTCCTCCGACAGCATTCCCGCCAGCCGGCCGCCCCACTCGTTGGTGCGCACGAAGATGTCGTTCGCCATCACGTCCAGGTTCATCTGCGACTCGCCCTGGGTGTTCGTCGAGCCTGCGTGGCCGAGCGCACCGGCCAGACCGCCCTTGCCGGTGAGATTCGCGATGCGCTTGCAGGCGAGCCGCACATCATTGATGAGCGCGGTGAGCCCGCCACTCGTATCGTTGAAGCGGCGCTGCTCTTCGATCAGGAAGCGGGTGAGCGTTGTTGTTGTGAGTGTCATGGGCCCTCCGCGGACGCATCTGCGAACACACGGCTCGCACGGATGTCGGCCACATCGATCGTCAACAGGTCGTCCTTGAAGACTGTGCCACCTTGCGCGAGCAGCCGGCTCGCCTGGCGCAGCCGCGCGCGATCGATCGCGTTGCGCATGGAACGCGCGTTGGCGAAGTGCGGGCGCGTCCGCCGTCGATCGATGTACTCCCGGAACGCAGCCTCCGCCTCCGGGCTCAGTCGATACTGCAGCTGCTCGAGCATCAGGTGCGCGATCGCGAGCAACTCCTCGGGCGTGTAGTCCGGGAACTCGATGTGATGCGCGATGCGCGATGACAGACCGGGATTGCTGCGGAAGAACCGCTCCATGCGGTCCTGGTAGCCGGCCAGGATGACGACCAGGTCGTCACGGTGGTTTTCCATTTCCTGCAGGAGGATCTCGATCGCCTCCTGGCCGTAGTCACGCTCGTTCTCGGGCCGGTAGAGGTAGTAGGCCTCGTCGATGAACAGCACCCCGCCCATCGCCCGCTTGAGCACCTCGCGCGTCTTGGGCGCGGTATGACCGATGTACTGGCCCACCAGGTCATCGCGCGTCACCGCTGTCAGGTGACCTTTGCGCAGGTAGCCCAGGCGATGAAGGATTTCCGCCATGCGCATCGCGACGGTGGTCTTGCCGGTGCCGGGATTGCCGGTAAAACTCATGTGCAGCGCGGGTGCGCCCGTGCTGAGCCCTGCGCGCGTGCGCAACCGGTCGATCAGGAGCAGCGCGGAAATATCGCGAATGCGCCCTTTCACGGGCGCCAGCCCGACCAGGTCGCGCTCCAGCCCGTCGAGCACCTCGGTGACGTGCGAGTCGCGCAGTTCGACATCCAGGGCGATGCCGTCATCGTGCACGTGCTCGAGCGCTGTATTCATTGCTGATCCATCCGCCGCACGCTGGTCAGCGTGTCACTTGCTGAAGAGACTATTGCTGTCGAAACTCAGTACCTTTCGCCTTCTGGCTGATCGGCGGCATAGGAGCGCAACGTGTAGCGCACCTGCCGGCCGGCTCCTTCCTGGCGCACGAGGCCGAACCCAGGCTCCCTTGCCGGGCGACCGACGATGAACGACAACCGCAGCGACTCGATGCTGCGCGTCGCATCGAAAGCGTTCACCTTGATGTAGTGATTGGGGAATGTGCGGCGGCAATCATCGATGTGCCCCACGATGCGCACTGCATCCCTCAGGTCGAACATCGGCATGCCGAACATTTCCCAGTAGGTGTTGCGCGGGTGCGGATCGTCCGTGTACTCGATCGAAACGGCCCACCCGTTGCCCAGGCAGTACTCGACCTGGGAGGTGATCTGCTCATCGCTGAGATCCGGAAGGAAGGAAAACGTACCCTGTGTCAGTCGCATCGCGGCCTCACTTCATGCGGCGGTCGGAGTGGGAATGAAATCGGGCGTGTCAGTGCTCGCGTAGTTGAAGGTGATCTCCCCCCAGGTATCGAGCGCCGCCCGCAGCGGCTCGCACTGGCGTGCCGCATTGGCAAGGATCTGCGGTCCTTCGTTCCAGATGTCGCGCCCTTCGTTGCGCGCCAGCACCATCGCCTCCAGCGCGACGCGATTCGCTACGGCGCCGGCCGCGATTCCCATCGGGTGACCGATCGTGCCGCCGCCGAACTGCAGCACGGTGTCCTCGCCGAGATAGGTGAGGAGCTGGTGCATCTGGCCGGCGTGGATGCCGCCCGAGGCGACCGGGAGGACATTGCGCAATCCGGCCCAGTCCTGCTCGAAAAAGATTCCGCGCTGCAGATCCACCGGGTTGTGCGGCTCGCGCAGCACGTTGTAGAAGCCCTGCACGGAGTTCGGGTCGCCTTCGAGCTTGCCGACCACGGTGCCGGCGTGGATGTGGTCGACTCCGGCGAGCCGCATCCATTTCGAGATCACGCGGAACGAGATGCCGTGCGTCTTCTGCCGCGTGTAGGTCGAATGCCCCGCGCGGTGCAGATGCAGGATCATGTCGTTGCGGCGCGCCCACTTGGACATGGACTGGATCGCGGTGTAGCCGATCACGAGATCGATCATCACCACCACCGAGCCGAGGTCCCTGGCGAAGTCCGCGCGCTCGTACATGTCTTCCATCGTGGCCGCAGTGACGTTGAGGTAGTGGCCTTTCACTTCGCCGCTCGCTGCCTGGGCGCGGTTCACGGCTTCCATGCAGTAGAGAAAACGGTCGCGCCAGTGCATGAAGGGCTGCGAGTTGATGTTCTCGTCGTCCTTGGTGAAGTCGAGACCGCCTTTTAACGCCTCGTACACGACGCGGCCGTAATTCTTGCCCGACAGTCCGAGCTTCGGCTTCACGGTCGCGCCCAGGAGCGGTCGCCCGAATTTGTCGAGCCGCTCACGCTCCACGACGATGCCGGTCGGCGGCCCGTCGAAGGTCTTCACGTACGCGGCAGGAAAGCGCATGTCCTCGAGCCGCAATGCCTTCAAGGGCTTGAAGCCGAACACGTTGCCGATGATGGAAGCGCTGAGATTCGCGATTGACCCCGGCTCGAACAGGTCGAGGTCGTAGGCGATGTATGCGAAGTACTGCCCGGGTGAGCCCGGAACCGGCTCGACCTTGTAGGCCTTGGCCCGATAGCGGTCGCAGGCGGTGAGCCGGTCGGTCCACACCACGGTCCAGGTGGCTGTCGATGACTCTCCGGCGACTGCAGCCGCGGCCTCTTCAGGATCGACACCATCCTGCGGCGTGATGCGAAACAGGGAGAGGATGTCCGTATCCTTCGGCTCATAGTCGCCTTGCCAGTAGCCCATCTCGGCGTACTTGAGGACGCCAGCCCGGTAGCGGTCGGCGGCGCTGCGTGGGGTTCGAGGTTCGATCCGCTTCATGCTCTGGGTCTCCGGTGCGAACGCTGGTGATCCTGCGTTGCCCGAGTCCATTAGGTCCAGTTAGAAATTATTCGTTCTGTGATAAGGTCTCCTTATATAAGGAGCGAGGCCGGTGGTGCGGAACGTCACTTTGCGACAGCTGCGAGCCTTCGCCGCCGTGGCGCGGCACCTCTCCTACACGCGCGCTGCGCACGAGTTGCACCTGACGCAGCCGGCCGTGTCACAGCAGCTGAAGCTGCTCGAGTCGCAAGTGGGTCTGCCGCTGTTCGAACACATGGGGCGCAGCATCCACCTCACGGCTGCGGGCGAAGAGCTCCTGCCCTATGCGCACCAGGCGATTGAGCTGCTGCGCGAAGCGGGTGAGAGCCTCGCTGCGATGCGCGGACTGAAGCGCGGTGTGCTCAAACTGGGTGCGGTCAGCACTGCGAAGTACTTCACGCCATCGCTCCTGCGTGCGTTCACACCCGCCTTCCCGGAGATCACGATCAAGTTCTCGGTCGGCAACCGCGAGGAAGTCATCCAGCAACTGGCGGGCAACGAAATCGACCTGGTGATCATGGGACGGCCGCCGCGCGAGCTCGACACCGAGGCGGCGGCCTTCGCCAAGCATCCGCTCGTGATCATAGCGGCGCCCGATCACCCGCTGGCGCGCAAGCGGAGAATTCAGCTGCGGCAGCTGGCCAGCGAGAACTTCCTGATTCGCGAACAGGGATCGGGAACGCGGGCCTCGATGGAACGCGTATTCCGGGATCGCGGTGCGACCTTCCGGGTCTCGATGGAAGTGAGCAGCAACGAGACCATCAAGCAGGCAGTGATGGCGGGCATGGGTATCAGCTTCATCTCGATGCACACCATCGGGCTCGAGCTCAAGGCTGGCAAGCTCATCGCGCTCGACATCGTCGGCGGTCCGATCATGCGCGACTGGTACGTGATCCACCTGCGCGACAAGCGCCTCTCGCCGGTCGCCGCGGCGTTTCGCAGCTTCCTGCTCGAGCGCGGCGCCGCGATCATCACCGAGGGGGTAGGCGTCGAACCGCGGCGCCCGCGCTCACAGCCGCGCGCGATGTCGCGAGGCGTTACTTGAGATTGAAACGGATGCCGACCCAGGCACCGAAGGGTGGGCCGGCGCCCAGGAAACGCGGATCGCTGAAGTTCGGGAAGACCTCCTGCGGCTCGCCCAGCAGTCCAAAGGTCTCGTAGTCCTGATCGAACAGGTTCTCGATGCGCGCGAAGATCGCGAACGCGTCGCCGAACCTGTATTCGCCGTGCAGGTTGAAGACCGTATAGCTCGCGGTCTTGTCGAGCAGGTTGACCTCGTCGCCGCGCAGGAAGACGCCCGCGCGATAGCTGCCATCGAGGCCGATGCTGAGGTGTTCGTTGAACGTGAAGTCGACGCCCGCATTGGCGATGTGGCGTGGGATGCCCGGGATGCTCGCTCCGGCCGGTACCTGCAGCTTGTCCGTGCCGACGATCTGCGGCGCGGCCGGGTCGTCCGCGAACAGCGGATGATTCGGACTGTTGATGATGAAGCTGTCCTCGAAGGTCGCTTCCAGGTAGGTGTAGTCGAGGGACCAGCTCAGGCGCGAAAGGCGTTGTGAGAGATTGAGCTCAACACCCGCACGACGCGTATTCCCGACGTTGCTGAAGAAGCCGACATTCGCCTGCGCGCCGCCGGTGGTTTGAAACAGGATGTCGTCGTGGTTGACGGTACGGAACGCGCCGAGGTGCCAGCGCAGGTCGTGCTCGCGTGAGCCGTCGAGCCCGATTTCCGCGCTCTTCGCGACGACCTGCTCGAGCGGTGGGTCGGCGAGAAACGCATTCGGCAGGTTGCAGGGCGCATCCTCGCTGGCGCAGGCCAGCTCGACAGCGGACGGGGCGCGAGTCGACTCGCTGTAGCTGGCAAACACGGTGATCGCAGGCGTTATCTTGAAGGTCACGCCGGCGGCGGGGTTGAGGCGGCTGTAGTCGTGCGTGCCGTTGAGCTCGGGATTGGCGCCGCTGCGGTCCGAGAGCCGGATCTCGGTGTCGTCGTACCGGCCGGATACG
>DASQOO010000030.1:0-42161 GCA_035644435.1 Steroidobacteraceae bacterium
CTACGGCGCATTCCGCCAGACCAACTTCGACTACATCACCGGCCAGACCACGGTGAAGGACGAAGGCAAACCGGTGATGCGCGACGCGTACGATGACTACGAGGGCTTCCTGCGCGCGGGCTCGGCGGGAGACTATGCGAAGAAATTCGGGCTCGATCAGCTGCCTTTCTTCAAGAAGGTCTCCGAGCATCCCGCGTACGATGATTTCTGGAAGTACCAGGCCCTGGATGTGATCCTCGCGCAGCAGCCGCTCAGCGTGCCGCGCATGTATGTCGCAAGCATCTGGGACCAGGAAGACATGTACGGCGCCATTGCGACCTACGAGGCGACGGAGCCCAAGGACGCGGGCAACGATCGCAACTACCTGGTGCTCGGCCCCTGGCGCCACAGCGGCGTCAACTACGAGGGACGAGGCATCGGCCCGCTCAAGCTCGAAGGCGACACGGCGCTGCAATTCCGGCGCGACGTGATGCAACCGTTTCTCGACCAGTATCTGAAGGATGGCGCGCCGCCCGCCAAGACACCGCCGGTGTTCGCGTACGAAACCGGAACCAGCGAGTGGCGACGACTCGATCGCTGGCCGCTGTCGTGCGCCTCAGGTTGCGCGGATCAGCCGCGGCGGCTGTATCTCGCGCCGCAGTTCGGCCTGTCATTCACCCAGCCGGCGAACGCGGGCGGGGACTTCGATGAGTACGTGTCCGATCCCGCTAAGCCGGTCCCGTATATTCCGCGCCCAGTGCGATTTCAGGATTCGGACGCCTGGCGGCGTTGGCTGCTCACCGATCAACGCGCAGTGGCCGATCGCACCGACGTGCTGAGCTACGTGTCGGAGCCGCTCATCCAACCCCTGCAGATCAGCGGCGCCCCGATCGCAAACCTCTTTGCCTCCACCAGCGGCACCGACAGCGACTGGGTGGTGAAGGTCATCGACGTGTATCCGGACGAAGTGCCGTCACAACCCGAAATGGGCGGCTACCAGCTCGGTCTCGCGATGGACATCTTCCGCGGCCGCTATCGCAACAGCATCGAGCACCCGTCGGCGACTCCGGCGGGCGAGGTGCAGGGCTACCGTTTCGCGTTGCCGAACGTGAACCACGTTTTCCTGCCCGGCCACCGGATCATGGTGCAGGTGCAGTCGAGCTGGTTCCCGCTTTACGACCGCAACCCGCAGACCTACGTCGACAACATCTTCTTTGCGAATCCGGGCGACTACCGCAAGGCGACGCAGCGCGTGTACCACTCGGGGAACAACGCCAGCTTTATCGAGCTTCCGGTAGTCGCGGCGCGCCACCAGGGGAAGCTCTGAGCAGAGCTTCCCCACCCGTCGCGCCGTCAATGGTGCGTGGCTTTGTCGATGAAGGCCGCCGTGTTGTCGTGCAATGCCTTCAGGTCCGCTTCCCGCGCATACACCATGTGCCCCGACGGGTAGAAGTGCATCTCGATGTTCTTCTGCAACTCCGCCTGGATCGGTAACTGGCGCAACTCGTACTCCGCGGCATAGAAAGGTGTCGCGATGTCGTAGTAGCCGCCATGCATCTGCACCTTGAGGTTGGGGTTCAATTGCATTGCGGCGGCGAGATCCGGCATCACGTTGGTCGCGGCCTGCACCTTGGTGTGCGAGGCGGGCGGCTGGTGCAGGAAGTCCCAGGTTCTCCAGATCGGGATGCCGGGCTTGTAGGTCTTGTTGGTGCCGAACTTGAGCGTCCCGCGCACGTAGTCGTTGAACGCTGACACGTACGCGGACGAGATCGAAGCGGCCTGTGGATCGTAATCGGCTTCCTTGCTCAGGGGATCGATCGTCGGCCCGGAGAAGCGCGAGTCGAGCCGCCCGGTCGTCACGTCACTGCCGAGAAGCTCCTTCTCGAATTCGCCGCCGTTGACGCGCAGGTTCGCCTGCAGGATGTAGTCGACCGGCAGGCCGATGTAGTTGTGCAGCTTCGCGGCGACATCCGCCTTGCGCTCGGGCGACAGGCTGTTTCCAGCCGCGAGTGCCTGCAGGTACTCGCCCATCGCGAATGCCTCGACTTCCGGCAGCAACGCATCCAACGAAGCCGGCGGATTGGGAAGCTTATGGTGGTACCACGCGGTCGCGGCGTAGGTCGGCAGCACGAGCGCATAGGGCTGATCGACGCCGGGGTTGTGCTGCGGCTCGTCCGGGCTGTTGTCGAAACACAGAATCTGCGACAACAGGATCACCCCATTGAAATCGAGCCGCTTCTCGGTCTCCAGGACGTAGACCAGCGCCGCCGAGCGTGTCGTCCCGTAACTCTCGCCGAACAGGAACTTCGGCGAATTCCAGCGCCCGTGGCGCGACAGGAACTCGACGATGAAGTTGGCGAATGCATGCGCGTCCGGGTCCACGCCGAAGAAGGCGTTCTCCTTGTCGTGGCCGCGCAGGTGCCCGAAGCCGGTGCCGGGAGCATCGATGAAGACCAGGTCGCTCGCATCGAGGAGGCTGTATTCGTTGTCGACGATCCGATAAGGGGCGGCCGGCGTGTGGGAGTCGGTCTGCGTGAGGACACGCTTGGGGCCAAAAGCGCCCATGTGCAACCACACCGTTGCAGAACCTGGCCCGCCGTTGAAGATGAAAGTGATCGGACGCCGTGGATCTTCCTGCGCTCCCTGCAAGTAGGCGACATATGACATGCCTGCCTCGGGCGCCTGGGGCGGGGGAGGGCTCTTGTCTCCCGGCGCCGGGGGGTCATCGTCGAGCGGATCCTTGAGGTGCACGACGAGGATGCCGGCTTCCGCCTGGTAGCTGACTCTGCGGCCGCCGATCGTGATCGCGCCCTGGCTCAGCTGTTTCTCGTCCTTGAGGTGACGGGGATTGTCATTTTCCTGCGCCGCCTTGTCCTGCTTCGAATCCTCCTGCTCGACATCCTTGGCGTAGCTGGCGCTGCTGCTGAGCGTGGCAAAAATGACAAACGCAAACGAAGCACCGAGAGATCGGAGATGCATGGCTTGTTGTTCTGGGGGCGATTCGCGCGCTGGCGCTGCTCGCTTCCCGTCCGGTTGGAAAATTCCGGGCGTACGTTACAGGTCCCCGGGCCGCGACGCCATGTCAGGGAGTCCCCTAGGCGGGCCTCGGCTCTTCGACCCCTAGCGGCATGTCGACGGCGAGAGGCTCATCCACGCAGACGCGAAACACGCAGTGCCCATCGCCATCCTGAAAGCGGCGCTCGCGCACCACCCGCACGCCGAGCAGGCGCGACAACGTGCACACCGAGACACTGCACAAAGCCGGGTGCGCACGCGCGACCCTGAGAAAAGGACAGTTGCGCTCGATGAGGAGCGGCACCTTGCCGCGCCACTTGACCTCCATGTACGCGTCTTCCTCCTCGTACAAGCCGCGCAATGCCAGCAGCCGCGCCTTGAGCGGCAGGCGGCTGAGCACCGGGCGCCAACGGTCGACGCGAGCCTGTGTCATACGCTCCAGCACCGTGAGCAGGGTCTTCGACCCACAGCTCTCGGCGAGCGTCGCCACCAGCTCAGAGGTCAGGGCGTCGTAGTGCTTCGGAAAGACATGTTCACCCGCTTCACTGAGGACATAAGACTGCGCTCGCCGTCCAGCCCGAGGCTCCACGGCGTCAGGCGCCGCCGCCATCACCCATCCGCCCTCGAGCAGTGCATTCATCTGCAAGCGGGCGGCTTCGTAGGTCACACGCAGACGCTGCGACAGCTCCCGGATCGTCGCAGGTCCCTTGCGCTTGAGGGTTTCGAGAAACGGTCGGGCGGAGGCAGGCGGGGCAGGTTCGTGGGTCATGACTATCTATATCCGGGGCGAGTCGGGCGGTGCGTGTTGCGTGCCGACCCCAAAGCGATACACGAGTGAGCCGCCGAACCAGCCCCCGAGCAACAATGCTGCCAATCCCAGCGCGGACAACGCGATCGCGACTGTCGAAGGGGGCGACTGCTTGCGCAGCGCGAGGCTCGCCAGGAAGAGTGCAAAGGCCGTCAGCATGCTGGTGATATGAAAGATCAGCGTCCGCGTCGCCTGGCGGGGTATGCGGCGGTAGAACGCTTCACCGGCACCGGCGAGAAGGGCGAGGGCAGCCATCAGAAGTCCGGCGACGAGCGCATGATGGCTCCAGGTCCACCACGCGCCGTCGTCGGTAACGAGCGCTGCAGCGTCGGCAGCCACCGCGGCCGACCAGAAGGCGACCGGGAAGTGGGCGAGCGCCGGGTGCAGCGGATGCAGAGTCAGCTTCAAGCGCAGATCACATCAGTCCCATGACGCCCGCAACCAGGATCAGGAACGCCGCCACGGCCAGCAGTGCATGGCCCACGACCAGCCCGGTGGGCAACGGACGCTTGCGTGCATGAAAGCCCAACGCGAGCGTGAACCCGCCGACTGCCGCGATCAGGAACAGGTACAGCGCCCAGCGTGCCGCGTTGCCGGCACCCTGGTTGAAGACCGCCAGCAGCAAAAGTACCAGTCCGGTTGCAGCGAACGCGCCGTGGATGACCGCGACGCTGACCGAGGGAGTGCGGCCCTTGAAATGTCCGATGGCCATGGTCAGTCCCGCAACCGCCGCCAGAGCGAAAACCAGCAATGCCCAGGTCACCATCTGCCGTCCCCTGATATACAAGCAAATACTTGCATAAATGTTTATACGACGGATCGCGCGCCGGACGCAAGCCCGTGCACGGCTGGCGCCGTGTCTGGCGTCCAGGCGCGGCGACTGACGCCGGCGAGGGACGCTTACCCGGGTCCCGTTCGATGTTTACGCCCAAACCAGCTACAGTGCCCGCCGGTCGGGACACTGCCTAGAACGCATTTCTTGGCCGCCTCAATACCTCCAGCGAGAAGGGTCATGACAAAAATCTATGTGGGAAACCTGCCGTTCACGGCGACGGAAACCGCGGTACGCACGCTGTTCTCCCAGCACGGCACCGTGGAATCGGTGACGCTGATCTCCGACCGCGACACCGGTAGGCCGCGCGGCTTTGGTTTCGTGGAGATGCCCAACGCCGATGCGGCCCGTGCTATCCAGAACCTCAACGGGTTCCAGATGGAAGGCCGTGCCCTGAAGGTCAACGAGGCGCAGGAAAAATCGCGCGGGCCGGGTGGCGGCCGACCGCGCCGCTTCTGATCCCGGCGCGCCACGCCGGACGGCCCGGCGGTACGTGTCTTGGGAAGCCCTGCAGAGCTTCCCTGGCCTCAGCCCCGTGATCGCATGCCACGTGGATGAGGCGGTGCGCGCCTGACAGCGAGGGGATGGGGTGCCAGTAATCACAAGCATTGCGGATCTGCGCGCACTCGCGCGCAGGCGGGTTCCGCGAGCCCTCTTCGATTACGCCGACCGCGGCTCCTACGATGAACTGACCATTCGTCGCAACCGCGCCGATCTCGAGTCCATCGCGTTTCGCCAGCGGGTTGCAATCGACGTCTCGGCTCAGTCGCTCGCGACCACCCTCGTCGGTGAGCCCGCTGTCATGCCGCTCGGCATCGCGCCGACCGGCCTCACGGGACTCTTCTATCCAGACGGCGAGATCGTCGGTGCGCGGGCCGCGCAGGCCTTCGGAATCCCATTCTGCCTGAGCACGCTCTCGATCTGTTCCATCGAGGACGTGCGGGCCGCGGTATCGAAGCCCTTCTGGTTCCAGCTCTACCTGATGCGCGACCGTGGCTTCAACGAAGAGTTGATCGCGCGCGCCACGGCGGCGCAGTGCTCCGCGATCGTGCTGACGCTCGACCTGCAGGTGCAGGGCGTGCGCCGCAACGACCTCAAGAACGGGCTCGCGATACCGCCGCGTCTCACCCTGCGCAACGCCCTCGAGATCGCGCTGCGGCCCGCCTGGACATTCGGCGTGCTGCTCGGCGGGCGGCGGACATTCGGCAATCTTGCCGGGCGGATGCCGGGCGCCGACGGTCTCGTGACGCTGTCGCAGTGGATCGCGACCCAGTTCGATCCGACGGTGAGCTGGAAGGACGTTGAGTGGGTGCGCAATCGCTGGCCGGGCAAGCTGATCCTCAAGGGCGTGCTGGACGCCGAGGATGCACAGCTCGCGTGCGAGACGGGCGCGGACGCCATCGTGGTCTCGAACCACGGCGGTCGGCAGCTCGATGGGGCGCTCTCGACCATCGCGGCACTTCCCGATGTGGTTGAGGCGGTGGATGGACGCCGCGAGGTGCTGTTGGACGGCGGCGTCCAGTGCGGCCAGGACGTCCTGCGTGCGCTCGCACTCGGTGCGCGGGGCTGCCTGATCGGCAAGTCCTTCCTGTATGGGCTGGCAGCGATGGGTGGGGAAGGTGTGACCACCGCTCTCGATCTGATTCGCAAGGAGTTGACGGTGTCGCTCGCACTCACGGGTTGCAACGACGTGCAAGCGGTCGATCGCAGCATCCTGGCGAACGGCGGCCGCCTGCAACTTTGAGGTGGCTGGCGGTCAAACAAGCTGGCTCTCCGTGAACCACATGCGACCGATCTGCGCCTGGCTGCTGCTTGGACTCTTGGCCGGAACTCCTGCACTCGGGCTGGCGGACGATGTGCGCGAGCGCCAGCTCGAGCTCGATGTCGAGCAATTGCGGCGCGAACTGCAGGCGCAGGCGCGCCGCATCGATCAGCTGGAGCGGGGCTCGATGCGTTCCACGGAACGCTCGGTCGCGGCCTCCGCGCAGAATGCTCCGCTGCCGCCGCCGAAGGTGGCCCCATGGCTGATCACGGCCAACTGGGACCGTGTTCGCCCGGGCATGAGCACGGACGAAGTCACCAGGGTTCTCGGACCGGCGACCTCTGAGCGCGCAGGCGATGCGAGCAGCACACTCCTTCTCTATGCGCTCGAGATCCAGGAAGGGGTGTTCCTGGCAGGGCGGGTCGAATTTCAGGCGGGAAAGGTAAGCGCCGTGCAGAAGCCGGCCCTACGCTGAAGCTGATTCGTTCACCTTGTCGGTCCAGCGCGTAACCGGCAAGATTTCGCAGCACGCGTGATCGCCGAACCGCAGCAGAGGCCAGCCATGGGCAGGAAATTCGACAGCATCCTCGGCACGATCGGCAATACGCCGGTGGTGCGGATCAACAAGCTCGCGCCCGCGCACGTCAACCTGTACGTCAAGATCGAGGCCTTCAACCCGATGGGTTCGGTGAAAGATCGCCTGGCGCTTGGCATCATCGAGGACGCCGAACGCAGCGGGAAACTGCGCCCGGGGCAAACCGTGATCGAGGCGACGAGCGGCAACACCGGGATCGGGCTGGCGATGGTCTGTGCGCAGAAGGGCTACCCGCTGGTCGTCACGATGGCGGAGAACTTCAGCGTCGAGCGGCGCAAGATGATGCGTTTCCTCGGTGCCAGAGTGGTGCTGACGCCGGCCGCATTGAAGGGCAGCGGCATGCTCGCCAAGGCGGTCGAGCTCGCCGAAACCCACGGCTGGTTCCTGTGCCGGCAGTTCGAGAACGAGGCGAATGCCGACATGCACTCGCGCACCACCGCGCCGGAGATCCTGGAGGCGTTTGCGGGCGAGAAGCTCGACTTCTGGGTCACCGGCTTCGGGACCGGAGGGACGTTGAAGGGCGTAGCCCGCGTTCTCAAGCAGCAGCGTCCCGAGACCAGGATCGTGGTGTGCGAGCCTGACAACTCTCAGCTCCTCGGCAGCGGAATCGCACAGCCGCGCGGCGCTGATGGCGCGCCCGCCGGCAGTCACCCGAATTTCCGTCCGCATCTCATGCAAGGCTGGAGTCCGGACTTCATCCCCAAGCTCACCGAGGATGCCGTGCGGATGAAGATCATCGACCAGATCGTGCCGATCAATGGTGCGGATGCACTCAGGTGCTCGCACGAACTCGCGCAGCAGGAAGGTATTTTCGTGGGCATCACCGGCGGGGCGACGTTTGCCGGTGCGCTGCAGGTCTGCAAGTCCGCGCCCCCCGGAGCGAACATCCTGTGCATGCTGCCGGACACCGCGGAGCGCTATCTCAGTACACCGCTGTTTGCCGACGTGCCGGCAGACATGACCGAAGAGGAGATCAAGGTTTCACGCTCGACTCCGAACTACCGGTTCGACGTGTCCGCGCCGGCGCCCGCACCTCAGCCGCAGGTCGCCGCTGCACCGCTGCCGGTCGAAAGCGACGCGCAGGCATTCGTCGAGCAAGTGGTGAACGATCGGGGTCAGCCGGTGGTCATGTTTGCGCTCGAATGGTGCGAGTTCTGCTGGTCGGTGCGGCGCATGTTCGGCAAGTACAAGATTCCCTATCGCTCGGTCGATCTAGATTCCGTGGAGTACCAGAAGGACAATCGCGGTGGGAAGATCCGCGCGGCGCTGACGGCCAAGACGTCGGTGGGGACGATTCCCCAGGTTTTCGTGGGCACTGAGTTTCTCGGTGGCGCCACGGATGTCCTGCAGGCGTGCAAGGAGGGACGGCTGCAAAAACTCCTCGCGGCCAACCACGTAAAGTACGACGAATCGGTCCGGGACGATCCATTCAGTTTCCTTCCGACCTGGCTCCATCCGCGCTAGCCAAGGGCGCTGGCATCCCCTGATCGCCCCTTCGCGGCGGTGCGATAAGTCGTCCGCTCGGTACAGAGACTGAGTGCGGGATAACCGCAACGACACTCAGAACCGCCATGGGCGGATGCTCAAAGAACTAACGTGTGTCGCGGACGATTCGCTAATCAGTCGTTCTGTGAGCTCCGCCCAGCGGTCTGCTGAGTCCTACCAAAGAGATTCAGGAGACTGTGCATGAATTCTTCCTTCCCGCTGAACCGCCGGGCGCGAATTGCTCTCGCCTGTGCATTGGGCGTGTTTGCAGTATCGATCGGCTCGGTCAGCGCGCTTGCGCCGGGAATGCCCGGCTTTTCCGCCGCCGCCAGCACCGATCCGTCAACGTCGGCGGGAGCGAAAACTCTTTACCGACGCATTCACCAGGCGGCGTTTCTTCATTGTGGCGGCAAGGCCGGGATCATGAGCGATTACCGGATCGAGGCGAGCGACTGCTATCGCGACGCCATCGCGAATTCCGTGACCGAGATGGGCAGCCCGGTGCTCTTCACACTGCATCGCTCGGAAGTCGCGCGCCTCGCCACCAGGTGAGCGAATTCGCGCGCGCGAATCGAGGGTCCTGCGATAACTGAACGGCTCCGCACAGATAACCATTGCAGGAAATACCCTACAACCTTTTCTAGGAGAAGAACGTGGAGAGAACGACTGTGATTCAGCGCGGGACGCGACAGCTGCTGGTGTCTGGTCTTGCCGCGGTGGTGCTGGGCCTGGGTTCTGTGAGCAGCTTTGCGTCGACGTCGATTGGCGCCGAGCCATCGATGAAGGTGAGCTTTGGCGAGCTCGACCTCAGCAAGCCTGCTGGCGCCGAAGCTCTGTACAAGCGCATCAGGAAGGCAGCTTTCACCGTTTGCGGCGGCTATGAGAGCCCGGTGGCGTGGACTTACACGACCCGGAGCCGTTGCTTCAAGACCGCGGTCAACGAATCAGTGGCGAAGGTCAATGCGCCTCTGTTGACCGCTCTGCACACCAACAAGACGACGCGCGTCGCGAGCAAGTAGACCGGTAATGCACCCTGGAATGCGGGCGGGAGCTCACAACTCCCGCCCTTTCTTTTGTGGTGAGACTCCGCGATAGGTCGGCGGTTGGTTACAGAGAACTCCTGCAAGCCCGATTCACTTTTTTCGAACTCTATGAAGGTGACGAGCGTGGATATTGGGGCCCTGTTGCAGCGCGGAGTTCTCCCCTGTCCGCGCTTCGAGAGCGGGCTGCGGGGCTTGCGTTTTGGTCATGGGGCGGGCGCCTTTCGAACCAGCACGGGATACACGAGTCCTGCTATGCCCGGGCTGCTCGGTGGGTTCCCGCCCCTCCGCTACCGGCTTGCAATTCGAGCAGCATCCGGGCTGAATGCCCCGGCGTCGATCAGCGCCGTGCGATCGCAAAAACCAGGGGGCGCATGGCTTGCTTGCGGCCCACAACCAAAAGACTCAGAGGCGGCATCGCGCTTGGCTGGTTCGGTCTCGCCGGCGCTTTTGCGGCGATTCCCGCCGGAAGGAGCGATGTGACCTGCACCGCCAAGCAACGGGCGCAGGTCTCCGATGGCAAGCCATGGCGCTGCCAGGTCGATTTGCAAGCCAACCACGCCTATCTCGCCGAGGTCAGCCGGCAGTCACGCGATGTCACGCTCGAGATCCTGGCTTCTGATGCGCGACGTGTGGTGAAGGTCGACTCGCCCACGGTTCGCGCCGGACCGGAGTTGCTGTTCTTCACCCCGCAATCGACCGGCCACTACACGCTCATCGTCAGTCCCGTCGAACGCGGCTTGCCGGCCCGTACGCTCGACATTTCCTGGCGTGAGGTCGCGGAAGCATCACCAGGCTCGGAACTGGCGCGTGGACTCGGCGACCTCACGACCGCGGGTGTCGTCTCCGACACGCGTCGTCCTGATGAGGCACAGCGCCAGCTGGCGAGCCTTGAAGCGGCGAGAACGCACTTGCGCGCGGCGCACGCTGATGCCCTCGAGGCAGAGGCACTGCTGCGCACCGCGAACCTGTACTTCTGGACCCTCGGTGACTGGACGCACGCGGCAGCAAGCGCTTCGCTGTCGGCCAAAGCGTTCGCAAAAGTATCGCAGCCGATCATGACCTCGCAGGCCGAAGTGCTGCGCGCCGAGTCGCTCATCGAGGGCGCGGGCGAGACCCAGGCCGCGCGGTCCGCGCCGAAATCGGGCCGCACCCCGTTCGACGAAGCCGAGCAGGTGCTGGCAGAGTGCGCGCAAAGATTCGCCGCCGCAGGCATGACGTATGACCAGGCCCTGGCCCTCAACTACCAGGGTGTATCGGCGCACTACCAGGGTCGTCTCGCCGCAGCCCGCGCGCACTATGAGAATGCCGCGCGCATTTTCGCTGCCATCGGTGAGTCGGCGAGCGAAGTCCAGTCCCTGCAGAACATCGCAGTCATCGACTTCCAGCGTGGCGACTATGTCGAGGCGGTCTCTGCCTACAAGCGCCTGCTCGCCAAGCTCGATCCGAGCAGCAATCGTCGCACCTACGTCGCCATCGCCAACAACCTCGCCGTCGCCGAGTACGCACTGGGCCAGGCGGACGAGGCGCTCAAGTCGCTGCTCGCCACGCTGCCTCTGACCGAAGGGAGCGCCGAGGCCGCGGATCGCGCGCGAACCTGGCACTTGCTCGGAAGAATCTACCTGACGCTCGGGGAGCAGGAGCGCGGCGAAGTCTTCCTGCAGCAGGCGCTGGAGTTGCGTGAGTCGAATGCCGTGCAGGACCGACAGGGCCTGCTCGCGAGCCTGGTCGAGGTTGCGGATCTGAAGCGTGAGAACGGGGAACCCCAGCTCGCGCTCAAGCTGCACCTGCAGGCGCTGGATCACGCGGTCTCGCCGCAGGAGAAAGGCCGCGCGCTGCTCGCGATCGGCCAGGACCAGATCGCAACCGGCGCCGGGCGCGCGGCCGCAGAGACCCTGGCCCGAGGGCTGAAACTCGATCTGCCAGCGCAATCGACGGTGCGTTATCGCCTCTCGGGTGCTTACGGCTATGCGCTCAGTCGCAGCGGCGACCCGGCGGGGAGGGAGCTCTTGCTCAAGGCCGCCCGGGCACACGAAGCGACGGGCGACGACAACTACGCGGCGGAAAACTACGTCTTGCTCGCAGGCGAAGAGCGCCGCGCCGGCGAGATCGGCCCAGCGCTGCGGTACGTGGGCAAGGCACTCAGTCTCTATGACTTGCAACGCATTCGCGCCGTGAACCCGGACTTGCGCGCCACTTACATCTCCAATCGCGCCGCCGCCTACGAATTGCAGGCGGATCTCTACATGGAACGGTGGCAAAAGGCGGCGTCCCGCGCCGACCAGGATCGGCTGGCCGCGTCGGCTCTCGGGGCCGCGGAACGCCTGCGCACGCTGGCGCTGGAGGACTTTCGGCAGTTTGCTCAACAGCCCGGCAGGCAACCGGGCACAGCGCCCTCGGCTCTCGCGGAGCTTGATGCGCGCCTGGCCGCGAAGCGTCATCGTCTTGCGACCTTGCTCGATCTCGATGCGCCGCCAGCCGGGCAGGTCGCTTCCCTGAGACGGGAAATAGCGTTGCTGCGTACGCAGATCGACGTGGCGCAGCAGAAGCAGGCGCCGACGGGCGAAAAGTCCGCGCGAACAGCTGCCGTTCTTTCGCTCCCGCAGCTGCAGGCTTCGCTCGCCAGCGGTTCCGCGGTGATCACCTGGCTGCTGGGAGAGGAACGCAGCTGGATCTGGTGCATCACCCCGGATTCGGCAACCGCGTTTGCGCTGGGCTCGGGCAAGAGTGTCGAGGCGGCCGCGCGCGATCTCTACGCTCTGTGGAGCCAACCGCCCGACGGCAGCGACACCCGCGAGCGCGAGGTCAAGGCGAGCAGGACAATTCTCGGAGCGGCCGGACCGATCGTCGCGAAGCAACGCGCCGTCACGATCGTGGCCGACGGAACCTTGCGTACGATCCCGTTTGCCGCGGTTTGGCTCGACGGCCAGCCGACCGCGAAGCGTCTCGCGGACTTCGCCACGGTTTCATACCAGCCGGCGCTTGACCACTGGCAAGGGGTGAACGGCAAGCAACCCGGCACGGAGCCGGGAGAGCGCATATTGCTGGTGGGCGATCCTGTCATCATCGGCTCGCCCGATGCGGGAGTCGCGCAAACCCGCGATGCGGTGCTCGCGGATGGCGCATTCCCGCTGCGTCGCCTGCCGGCATCGCGACGCGAGGTCGAAGGCATCGTGAAGATCGCGTCCGGGTGGCACTCCGACGTGTTGCTGGGTGAGGCAGCCACCAAGACGGCCGTGCTCGCGCAGCCGTTGAGTGCGTTCCGCGTGCTGCACTTCGCAACTCATGCGCGCCTCGATGTGCACGACCCGCAACTGTCGTCGATCCTGCTTTCGACCCGCGCGCAAGACTCGGTGCAGGACGACTCGGCCCTGAGCTTGCGTGACATCGTCGGTCTCGGTCTGAACGCCGACGCGGTCGTCCTCAGTGCCTGTGAGGGCTCGCTCGGCAAGGAGTATCGTGGTCAGCTCTCGTTTGGCCTGTCGGAAGCATTTCTGCTTGCCGGGGCCCGTAACGTCCTGGGGAGTCTGTGGCGCGTGTCGGATGTCGCCACGGAAACCTACATGCGTGTGTTCTACCAGGCGTACATGACACGCGGAATGGATTCGGTGGCCGCGGCGCAAACCGCCGCGCGCCGGATGAAGAGTGATCCCGTTTATGGCCATCCGTATTACTGGGCTGCCTTCGTGATCCTCGCTTCCTGAGGACGGGGCAGCGAAAAGCGTGATGAGTAACTTGAGGAGCAGGACCCATGAGAACTCATACAAGAAGACTACTGTTGGGACTGGCAGCGATAGGCGCGCTCGGAGTTGCGTGCCGCGGAAGCACCGATACGACGACGCCGTCGACGTCGGGCGGTTCCCACACGGCGGGCGAGGTCAAGGATGGCAAATATGAAGTGTGCTCTGCCGATCAATACCAGGGCGATTCGCATCTCAACCTGTGGGACGAGATCGAGATCCGGAAGGGCGAGCCGGTGAGCAATGTCGTGTTCACGACGTACAACCCACCTCGCAAGGCGCCGCCCGGCAAGGAAGATGCTGCGCGATCCATGTCGAAGCCGAGCGCGGAGTCTGTGCCGATGATCACGTGCTGCAGCGGCGAAAGGCTGGGTGGCACCAAGGCGTTCGCGCACCAGGGCAAGCCGGTGCTACACGCCGTCGTTATCGAGAACGCCCCCAAGGGAGAGCGCGAGTCCCAGTGCACGCGCGAGCCGCTGCTGACGATCAGGTTCTGCTCCCCGACTCGTGATGACAAGGGGAGTGAGGCGTGGTCCTGCGGTGATCATCGCAATCCACACGGTGGCGACGTCCATGCGCAGCCGCAAGCTGTCGGGGGCGGAGGCTCGGGTTGATCGTGCACCGACCGACCATTACGCTGGTCCCGCCGATGCGACGGCTCCGTGCAGTGCCGGCATCGCAACCCATGGTTGAAACCAAAATTGCCGATCGTCCGCAACCGCAACGGGAGCCGCGTCCAGGCGATCGCGCGGACGTAAGCAAGTCAGCCATCGAGGCCCTGATCCGCGAGAACTATTCCGGCCTGCGCTTGTTGATCGCGCGCCGCACCGGCGATCCGGACGTAGCTGCCGACCTCCTGGGCGAGGCGATCTGCATCGCCTGGGAGAAGTGGCAGGCCGGCAAGGTCGAGCGGCCGGAACAGATCGCGGGCTACATCTTCCAGGTCGCCATCAATCTGCTGCGCAACCACCGGCGCACCGTGGCCGGCCGGCCCGGCGCGCGCGCCGACAGTTCGCAGCTCGATACGATCGCTGACGAAAGCGCTGCCAAGGATGACTGGATGGAGCGCCAGATGGCCGCGCGCGTGAAACGCATCATCGCCGCGATGAGCACGCCACGCGATCGGCAAATCCTCACGCGCTTCTACCTGGAGGAGGAAGACAAGGAATCGATCTGTCGGGATCTGAACCTGGACGCGGCGCAGTTCGACAAGGTATTGCATCGCGCGCGCGGACGCCTGAAGGATCTGCTCGAGGCGCAGGGCCTGCGAAAATCCGATTTTCTATCTGTGTTGGTGCTGCTATGAGTTACGGTCGTCGAGGAGTATTGGCCATGAAGGTTGAAAGCAAGTTCAGGGATGATCCGACGATTGCGGGTCGCTATCTCGCGGATCAGATGACGGATGCGGAGCGCGAGGAGTTCGAAGCAGTCCTGCTGCAGAATCCGGACGTCGCCCAGGAACTGGAGGCCACCGCCCGGCTGAAGGTCGGCATGGAGTCTCTGCGTGATCGCGGCGAGCTCGACAAGCTGGTTGGTTCGCGTCCGTTCTTCGAACAGCCGGCATTCCTCGCGGTGGCTGCCTCGGTCGGCGTGCTGGCGATCGGTCTCATGTTCGTGCGCTGGCAGAGCGTCAGCACACCGTCGATCCTGGCTTCTTCAGCCTCTGAGTTCATAGTTGCATCGGAGCAGGCGCTGGTCGTGAAATCGACGCCGCCGATGCTGCGCGTTCGCAGCGACAAGTACGATGCCGAAATCGAGCTCCCCGCCCAGCGTCAGGCGCTCAAGCTCCGCCTGCTGCCCGGATTGCCGGGCAAGGCGGATGAGTACAGCGTGTCCCTCGCCCGCATCAACGATGATGGGTCGACCGCAGCGGTGGCAGTGGTCAAGGACCTGCGCGAGGCCGGGGATGGTTTCATCACGGTGTTCGCTGATTCCGCCCTGCTGCGGCCCGGGCGCTATCAGCTCACCGTAACCGGCGAAGGGGCTGAGGCACCGGTGTACGGGGAAACCTTTGTCATCCGGATTCGCCCGCCTGGGAGCGCTTCGCCCGCCGCACCGGAGTGATCCCAAGCACACTGGCGTCGAGAATCCTCGCCAGGTCCGGCATGACGCCGATAGTTCCCTTGCTGCCGGCGCAGGCGGTACCAAGATCGCGGTGACTCAGGATCTCGCGTAACTGCAGAGGGGGCATTCGCAGACCGGGCCGCGCTGCAGCGACCACACCCTGCACGATGAGTGCGACGCCTGCGACGATCGCCGCCGCTGCTGAGGTCTCGCCGAAATCGGCCACGCATCCCGAATGCGCGAAAGGTGCACGCGATGTCGAAGCCGGCGCCGTGACGAGTTCGCCCCAGGCGTAGCAGTCGATCCGGCTACCGAAATTGCTCGACGTGATGCGCTGGTGCCGGCCGCCGACGACCGCGGCCCGCGCCGCCCCGACGATGATCGCGCCGGAGTCGCCGCGTGAGGAATCGCGGCGCAGGAACGCTTCGCCGGACTCGTCCTTGAACTCATCCAGGTCGATTCCCTGCGACACGCTGCCCGTATCACGACCGTTGCCTGCCGCTTCGATGACCGTGATTCCGCGCCGCGTGGCGCTTGCTATCAGGTCGAAGAGCTGCGGCAGCGCCTCCGCTGGCAGGTGGCCCATCCCACCCTGTGGCGTCATCAATCGGGCCTGCGTTTCGAGCAACAGGACTCCGCCACCACCCTCTCGCTGCGCCGCGCCGAGTGCGACCAGCTTGTCGATGGCTGCCGCAATGCCCGAGCGCAGGCTCGCGGAAGTAGATGACACATGCACGGATGCCACACGTGGCGCCAGGCCCGAGTAGCCACCCGGGTTCGAAC
The DNA here is from genome assembly GCA_035644435.1 of Steroidobacteraceae bacterium. Lineage (GTDB taxonomy): Bacteria > Pseudomonadota > Gammaproteobacteria > Steroidobacterales > Steroidobacteraceae > DATBVX01. Next base: position 16,104 of record DASQOO010000030.1, read on the forward strand.
CGCAAACGATCCCGAGCACGGCAGTTCCGTGTGGCCGCGAGCGATCGTCGATGACACCCGCGAGCGGTGCGCCGATGCGATGAGCGAGCAGGCTGTCGTGCGTCAGTGTCCACCCCTGCTCGACGTCGATGAAGTACTGCCCTTCGCCGTAGCCGCCGGCGAGAGCGCGTGCGCTTTCGACGCCAACGCCCAGCGGCGCCGGATCGGCGTAACTGGGCGGCGCGCTGCAGGGGTCCGTTGAGCCTTCTTCCTTGCTCCCTGTGCCGGCGCTTGCCCGGCGAACAGCCGCGGCAATCGCCAACGCGAGGCCACCCAGGAGCGCGCCGCGGCGCTTCACGGTTTCGGCCGCCGATCTTTCGATGGATTCCCGCTCACAGCGGCGAAAAGTACCATGCGGCCGGAATGCGGCCGCATCTTCCACCCGGGCAGGTGGCCTGTGTAGAGTCAGGTCCCGTGCGGCAAGGGGAGAGCGGCGAGTGAAGTGGCTGACGTTGATCGCGGCAGTTGTTGCGTTGGCGGCCCTGCGTGTGTACCTGACGATGCGACGCCGTCGTGCTGAACGGCGCGAGAGCTTCGATGCGAAGATGATCCGGCAATTGCGTGAAAAGGGGCTGGACCCGTTTCAGCCGCACGAGCTCGATTTCTTCTTCGCGTTGCCCGACGATGCCGCTGCGCGATCGGTCGCGCGCCAGCTCGAAGCTGAAGGATTCGCAACCGACACGCACGCGATGCAGGAGAATGTCGGCCAGGGCGTGAGCCTGCACGCACGCAAATCGATGCGGCTTTCCGTGGAGGAAATCAGCGCGCTGTCCGCGCGCTTCGCAGCGCTGGCACAGCAAAGCGGTGGCCGCTACGACGGCTGGATCGTCCGGCGCGGCAATTGACATAACCGACTCTTATATACGCCCCATCGCAGTGATTCGACGTGCGCCTGTCGAAGTCCCGGCTCCTCTCCTACCTGCAGTGCCCCAAGCGATTGTGGCTCGATGTGCATCGGCCGGAGGTGGGCTACTACCCGAAGCGCGTGCAGGCACGCTTTGAGTCGGGCCACCAGGTGGGCGAAGTGGCGCGGACGTTGTATGCCCAGGGGCGTGAAGTCGCGTTCGACCGTGACGTTTCGGTCGCGCTGAACAACACCCAGGGCGAGCTCTTTCCTGGAGAGGCGCCGCGAGCACGGGTCTATTTCGAAGCTCCTTTCAGGCACCAGGAGGTCCTGGTCCGCGCCGACGTACTGGAGCGCAACTCAACCGGCACCCGCCTCATCGAAGTGAAATCGGGCGCTGGCGTCAAGGAAGAGTACCTGCCGGACGTCGCAATCCAGAGCTGGGTGATCAACGGGAGCGGGGTGCGACTGAGTGAGGTCGCCGTCGCGCACCTGAATTCCCGCTTCGTCTACCCGGGAGAGCGCGACTACCGGGGACTGCTGGTGGAAAAGAGCGTCGGCGAAGTCGTGGGCCCACTCGTGCCGCAAGTGGCAAGCTGGGTGAGCCAGGCTCAGCGCACGCTCGCAGGAGCGGAGCCCGCGATCCAGGTCGGTCGGCACTGTCGCGCGCCACATGAGTGCCCCTTCATAGACTACTGCTGGCCGCAAACCGAATTCCCGCTCACCGTGCTGCCGCGAATCGGCGCCAAGCTCGACGAGTTTGTGGCGCGCGGCTATCGCGACCTGCGCGATGTGCCGGAGGAGGAGGTGAGCGGTGAGAATCGGATTCGCGTCTGGCGCTCGACCATCAACAACCGAGTCGAAATTGATCCTGGCCTGCGCGAGGCGCTGCGCGCCATTCCGTTCCCACGCTACTACCTGGACTTCGAGACCATCGAATTCGCGGTGCCGATCTGGCCCGGCACTCGTCCTCGCCAGGCGATTCCGTTCCAGTGGTCGCTCCATGTCGAGAAAGGGCCGGGCGCGATCGAGCACCTGGAGTTCCTGGATGTCAGCGGCGAGCTTCCCGCTGCCCGACTGACACAGGCGCTCATCGCCGCGCTGGGTGATGTGGGGCCAATCTGTTCGTACTCAGGTTATGAGCGCCAGTGTGTCGAGACCCTGGTTACGCTCGTGCCGTCCCTCGCTGGACCACTGAATGCGTTGCTGCCACGCCTGGTCGACCTGCTGCCGGTCTTCAGGCGCAACTACTACCACCCCGGAATGAAGGGAAGCTGGTCGATCAAGAAGGTATTGCCGACCGTTGTCCCCGAACTGAGCTACGACGGATTGGGAGAAGTTGCAGACGGCGAAGCGGCACAGCGCGCGTACCTGGAAGCTATCGATCCCGCGACCTCACCGGTTCGCAGGTCGCATATCGCTTCGTTGCTCCTCGCCTATTGTCGTTTCGACACGCACGCAATGGTGCGCCTTGTCCAGGCGTTCCAGTGACAGCCGGAGGTCGGCGCGCGCACTGCGGCGATATGCATACTGTGCGAGCCGACACGGCTGTTGCAGGAGGAAACTCACAGTGAGAACGAACTGCAGGGCTCGCGCCCGGGTGCGGACCGTGCGTTCAACTGGATTTCACTGTAGATGGCGAGCTTCTCGTGCAGGCTCTGGCCAGCGACTCGGGTCTTGTCGCGCAGCAGGCGCAGCGCCTCGAGCGCTCTCTCGAAGCGATCGTCCTGGTACTCATGCTCGGGCAGGTGATAGGCACGCAGTGACATGGTGGCTCTCCTCAGGCGTTCCAACGTGATTTCCGATGGGCGCTAAGCTAGCCCAGTGCACGCCAGTGAGCGGCCAGAGTGTTTGAACGGCGCTTCAGCCTTTCTTATCAACACGCGCATAATCGACGCCGCAATCCGCGATCGCTGCGGGAGACCGCCATGTTCGCCGCCGTGTACGACCGCACCGGGCCCGCTGCCGAAGTGTTGCGCATCGAAGAGATCGCAACTCCAACGCCCGGACCGGGCGAGGTGCGGGTCGAGCTACACTGGTCGGGGGTCAATCCTTCGGATGTGAAGTCCCGGGCGGGTCTGCGCACGACGGTCCTGCCATTCCCGCGCATCGTGCCGCACAGCGATGGCTCGGGAGTCATCGACCAGGTCGGCCCTCGAGTGCGTTCCGAACGCGTCGGGGAGCGTGCATGGACCTGGAATGCGGCCTGGGGTCGGGCTCTCGGTACCGCCGCCCAATATGTCGTGTTGCCCGAGGAGCAGGCCGTTCGTCTTCCCGACAGGATCGATCTTCCCGCGGGCGCCTGCCTGGGGATCCCGGCTTTGACGGCCTGCCATGCGCTGGCGGTGGACGGCGGCGTTGCGGGAAAAACCGTGCTGATCGCGGGCGGGGCGGGAGCGGTCGGGCATTATGCGATTCAGCTCGCCAGGCTCATGGGTGCTGCGCGCGTCATCGCGACTGTGAGCGGGCTTGAGAAAGCAGAGCTCGCTCTCGCTGCTGGCGCCGAGGTGCTCAACTACCGGCGCGACGATGTGCGCGAGCGCATCAAGGAAGCAACGGCAGGCGAGGGCATCGACCGCATCGTCGAGGTCGACTTCGCCGCCAACGCGGCGCTCGATCTCGATCTGCTGCGCCAGGGAGGAGACATCATCGTCTACGGCAGCGGAGCATCGGATGTCACGATGTCTTTCAGTGCCGGGATCCGCAAGCACGCGCGCGTGCGCTTCATTCTCGTCTACTCGATGCCCGCCGCGGAACGGCAGCGGGCGCTCAAGGAGCTCACGGCACTGCTCGAGGCGAACCGCCTGGTTCACAACATCGCCGCACGCCTGCCACTCACCCACATCGCAGCCGCTCACGAGTTGGTCGAGAGCGGCCGCGCGGTGGGCAATGTCGTGCTGGAGATCGAGTAGGTCCGATACTCATTGAGCCTCGCCCCGACGTGCATCAAGCCTGCAGGATCGGAGTGAGGGCCTTTTGGATGCGCCCCAGCTGTTCCGGCGTGGTCATGCTGGTGAGCAGCCGCCCAAAGTGAGCGTGCTGCACGCCCGACACGATGTACTGCCAGCGATACGCCTTGAGCACGCCCGCATCGAGCGCCTGGCGTTCGCCCTCACTGAATCTGCGTCCGGCAATCGCGACGAAGTACTCGACGTCGGCGGCTGCCTGACCCTGCAGGATCATGTCGACTCCGGCCACCAGGTCGATCACGTCGTTCACGGCCCGGTCGCGCTGCGCGGTATCGAGCTTGGCATGCTCGCGCTGCCACTCGAGCTCGTCGAGCATCGCGTGCTGGCACTCTTCCTTCCAGTGATACATGAAGACATCTTTCCACAGTGGCGAGATGTCCGTCGTCTGCGGCGCGATGCTTTCGAGGTAGTGCTGCTGGCTGAAGAGCTCGATGAGGGAAGTGAGGCAGAGCACCGCCCAGGTAGACTTGCCGAGCACGAACTGCGCGACGTCGTTGGGTTCGGCGGCGGCCCGATAGCCTGGCGGCATGATGGCGCCGATCATCTCCTCGACGCGGCGAAACAACTCCTGGTGCTTGAGCTCCTCGTCGCTGAAGCGGATCAGCGCGTGCAGGGCGGTCTGATCCTGGAACCAGTGGTCGCGGCTGATCTCGAGCACTTTCGCGTTGATGAAGCGTTCGACCAGGCCAAAGATCTGGGCGTAGGTGCGTCCCTGTACCTGTGTGAGCAGGCGCGCCTCGGCGGAACTGAGAAACGGCAACTCGTCCACTTTCGAGAGTCCATTCGGAAGGAAACGCTGCGACAGGTCGAACTGGCGACCGCGAATGACATCGGCATCGATGTCCCAACGCGCGCGCTTCGAAGCGCTGATGCAGCGCGCGTAGCGGGCGGTGTTGATGGGACGCTGGGCGTTGCTCTGTACGGCTTCGACGGCGGCATTCATGGCATCGACTCCTTGAGAGGGGCGGTTTCGATGGGGGGCAGAATGAGGCAAGAGCCGGCGCCGCAATACGGGAAGAATGTCCTGACGAAGGGGTGGAGCGGCCGCGGAGCAGGGGAGAAATGTCCCGGTAGCGCTGCAAGGTGGCAGGACGCAAACGCAGGTAAACTCGCGCCGGGAGAATGGGATGCGAATTCAGCAATCAGTCCGGTATCTGAAGACCCGCGACGGCGTGCGGCTGGCCTGGGCGACTTCCGGCTCCGGGCCTGCGCTCGTCAAGGCGGCGAACTGGCTGTCCCACCTCGACTACGACCTCGAGAGTCCCATCTGGCATCACTGGATCGACTTTCTGAGCGCTCATTTCCGGCTGATTCGCTACGACGAACGCGGCTGTGGGATGACGGACTGGGACGTCGCGGACGTCGGGACCTCACGCTGGGCGGATGACCTGGAGGCGGTCGTTGCGGCGAGCGATCCCGGAGAAAAGTTCGTGCTGTTCGGCATCTCGCAGGGAACAGCTGCCGCGGTCACCTACGCCGTTCGCCATCCGGAGCGCGTATCACAGCTGATTCTCTATGGTGGCTACCCCCTGGGATGGATGCATCGTGAGGATGCGGACGGGATGCGTCGCTACCAGGCGATGATCGATCTCGCATTGCTGGGATGGGGGAAGGACAACCCGGTTTTTCGTGAGCTGTTCACCTCGGTCTTCGTACCAGGTGCGACGCGCGAACAGATCGACTGGTTCAACGAGCTGTGCCGTCGCACGACCACGCCGAAGATGGCGACCCGGCTCATGATGGCGAGAGGGGACGTCAACGTTCGCGACCTGTTGCCGCAGGTGCGGGTACCCACGCTGGTAGTGCATGCGCGCGAGGACGAAGTTGTGCCCTTTTCAGCTGGCAAGATGATCGCTTCCGAGATCCCGAATGCGGAGTTCGTGCAGCTCGAGTCGCGCAATCACATCCTGCTTTCCCATGAGCCGGCCTGGTCGCGATTCATGGATGTCGTGCTGGAGTTTACTGGTCGGCCCGCGAACAGCGGCCGCGAGGATGAACTGTTTGCCGTTCTGTCGGAGCGCGAACGGGAGATTCTCGCATCGCTGGTCGCGGGGCGCAGCAACACGGAGATTGGCGCCGGCCTGTTCATCAGCGAGAAGACCGTGCGTAACTCACTGACTCGAATCTTCGAAAAGCTGGGCGTGCGCACGCGCACGCAGGCAGCCGTACTGGCCCGCGATCGCGGCTTTACTCCTCACCATGACCGCGCGCAAGATCTACCCAACCAATAGCAATAACTCAGGCTCGCGGGCGCGCAATACACTGCACCGCGATCGATTGCGATAAGTGGATGGAGGTGGGTCATGACTCTGCGCATTGGCGATACCGCGCCGAATTTCGAAGCCGACACGACCGAGGGCCACATCCAGTTTCACGACTGGATCGGCAATTCATGGGCGGTGCTGTTCTCGCATCCGAAGGATTTCACGCCGGTCTGCACGACCGAGCTCGGCTACATGGCAAAGCTCAAGCCTGAGTTCGACAAGCGCAACGTCAAGGTGATCGGCCTGAGCGTCGATCCCGTCGACAGCCACTCGAAGTGGGCTGCCGACATCAAGGAGACGCAAGGGTACGCGCCCAACTACCCGCTGATCGGCGACTCCGACCTCAAAGTCGCGAAGCTGTATGAAATGCTCCCGGCCGAAACCCCGGGATCGTCAGCCGGTCGCACGCCTGCGGACAACCAGACGGTGCGCAACGTGATCGTCGTCGGGCCGGACCGCAAGATCAAACTGATCATCGCCTATCCGATGACCACCGGTCGCAACTTCGACGAAGTGCTGCGCGTGATCGACTCGCTGCAGCTGACTGCCAAGCATCGCGTCGCGACGCCGGTGAACTGGAAGCAGGGCGAGGACGTGATCATCGCTGGCTCCGTGTCCGACGAGGAAGCGAAGAAGATCTATCCGCAAGGCTGGAAGGCGCCGCGGCCATACTTGCGGATCGTGCCCCAGCCAAAATGACCTCCTGACACCGCCCGGCTGGCGGGTTTTCGTCACCCGAGTGTGATCCTCGTCACCGAACGCGCGACTGACGGCGCGCGTTGATTGTGCGGGCTGCGTGCGACCCGGCACTATCGCTGCCGCTCCCCCGAGAGTGTGAGGCCGCCGTGAACTTCCGACGCAACATCCTGATCATTTTTTTGGCCACGTTGTTGATGGCGCTGCTCACCGCGGCTCGTGCGGAATCGAATGCACGCATCATCGAGACCCAGCCGGCCATGAGCGGCACGTTGGGTCATGGTCAATCGTTCTATGTGCGCATCGAATACTCGACCGATGAGCCCATCAGTCTCTGGGCTCGTCCGTTTCTCAATGGCAAGGAAGTCAAGCAAGCCATGTCGAACGCCTCGTCGGCTTACCTGGGCTCCGGCGAAGCGCTGGGCTGGTTCGAGCTCACCGGGCCCGGCGAAGTCGACGAGATTCGGATCAAGGCGGGCGGCGGCAAGCCTTATCGCGAGCGGGTGTTAGCGAGCCAGCCCGCGCAGCTGCGCTGGACCGATGCCAGCGCGGCGTCTGAACCGCGCGCGGCATGGGTCGACGGTCTCATCGCCGCGGAAGCCGCTCGCATGCATGAAGATGCGCAGCGGCGTGCCAACGAGCCGACATCGACGGGGACCATGGCGCTGATGAGCGGCTTCATGCTCTTCATGCTTGCGCTCCTGGTCGCTGGCATCGGGGTGCCGCTGTGGAGCGTATGGAAGTGGCGTGGCGGGTGGAAGATTGCGGCTGCCGTGCCTGCGGTCGTGATCGGGTTCGTCGTGTTGCGGATCATCGTCGATACCGCGCGCGATCCGACCTCACACAATCTGTGGCCGTTCGAGATCATCCAGTTCGGCGTGGTCGCGCTCGTGATCATCGGGATTCTCAAGGTCGCGCGTCGCGTCATGGGCGTGCAGGCGTAGTGCCGTGCCGCGCACGCTCGGATCGATAATCCTCATTCTGCTCGGTGCGGGAGTGCTTGCCGTCGCCTGGCGCGGCCACCTGGTGGGCGTGCTTCCTGCGGGTGCCGCGGGGTTCCGTCCCTATCGGCCGAATCGCGACGACAATCCCCTGGCGTTTCGCTTTTTTCTTGCCGTGTATTTCTGCGGCGGAATGGCTCTGGCGGTATGGGGCATCCTCGCGCTCTTTGGCGCCGCCCCAGCGCTGAGGCTGCGATGACGACCCTACTGCCTGCTAACCGACAGTCCGCCGCGATTCGAGCGCCCGCCGCCCATTGGGGTTGCGCCCCGAGAGTTGCCCGCAGAGTGTGCGTTCCCGGCCGGCTGGGTAGTCGAACGGCCCGCGGCGCCGCGGTTCTCATGTGCCCCGTTGCCCTGCGGCGGCGTGACTGAAACGCTGCGACCGGGGCCGCGATTGAATGTTGGTTGGGAAGCCGCTCGCCCGGCGGGATTCGACACGCCACGATTCGCATCGAACCTTGCAACAGGCGCGCCCCGGATCGTTGGTTGCAGCGTATTCGGGCGTGAGTCAATACGCCGCCAGCCGTCATCACTCTGGATCTGGCGTCGATCCGTGGGGGTCCGCGGTATGGTCATTCGTCCCTCGCCACCGCCATCCGCCTGGGGGCGCTCGGTCCTCTGCGGGCGCCCGAATTCGGCGGGCGTGCTGGCATCGGCGACTCGCGAATCGGCGCCGCGATTCATGCGTGGGTCTGCACCGCGACTTAGACGTGGATCAGCGCCACGATTCATGCGTGGATTGTCGTTGACGTGCCGCTGAGCCGGCGCGGGCTGCATGCGGGCGTTGTCCCTGAAGTCCCCGCTCCATGCTGGCCTCGTAACCGGTCCTGCCGCCGTGAAGGCACTTCTGGGCACCGTGGTAACCGCGCTCGGTGCATTGCGGTTGATGTAACGGATGTCACGCACACGGTTGTTATAGACGTTCGTGATGTACGCGTTGTTGGTGATCGCGGTGTTGGCGACGTTCACGTTGCGCAGGTAACGCGGGCTCACCTGCTTGGAGGGGACATACACCTCGCGCGGACCGAGCGGGAACCAGCTCACCGGTCGATTGCGCGGGTCGCCGCGGTCCGAACCGCGGTGCCAGGCGACGAGACCCGGAGCCCAGACCGGGCGGTGGAAGCGCGGACCGGGGACCCAGCACCAACGCTGGTGCATGAAAGCCCAGCGACCGTAGTGGAAGGGCGCGAATCCCCACGGCGAACGATCGACCCAGGTCCAGCCCCAGGGCGAAATCCAGGCCCACCGCCCGTAGCTATAAGGTGCCCAGCCCGCGATTACTACAGTCGGCGCCCAGACAGCGCCGTAGCCCGGCTCGGAGTACCAGTTGCCGTATTGATCGAGGTCCTCGTAACCGACGACATCGCGCGAGACATAGCGGCTCGACTGCGCGTCCGAAATGGCGCGCTCCCGATCGATGCACCACGTATCGAAGGCATCCTGCGGGTCGAGGTTCTGCACGTTCGCGAACTGATCGCCGTTCGCGAGGCGCAGCTGTTGCCCATCGCGCAGCCGCACGGGGCCATTGCCGTTGTCGATCTCTGCATCGCCGGAACGCACGGCCACAACCGCTGCGCCGTCCTGGTCGATCCCAATTCGATAGTCGCCCGGGCGAAGCAGCCGTATGGTCGCGTTCGGCGTGTCGACTTCGAAGGTCTCCGATGCGAGCAACTCGCGCACATGAATGCCGAGCGTCCCCGAGTTCAGCGACACCTGGGCAATATCGGAGTCGAGATTGGCGACGGTCAGGTCGGTGTACTCGTCGAGACGCAAGGCAGCCGTACCCACGCTGAGCTCGGCGCGTGAGCCAGACTCGGTCGTGACCCGGTCGCCGATCGTCACAGGGAGGTTGAGTGCGGCTTGCTCGGGTGCTCCGGCGTCGGCCGCCTGCAACAGCACCTGCCCATCGATATAACTTAACCGCGCGACACGGCTGGGCGGATCCGCTTCGAGGGCCAGCGCCGGGCCCGAAGCGGCAAGGAGCAGAACCAGCGCTGTCGAACCGAGCCTCATCATGCGTTGAAGTCTACTCGCGGTGCCTTAATTGGGCCTGAACGGGGGGTGCTGGCGTGCTAGGCTCGCGTCCCCCCGCGCAGGCAATCCGGAGGTCGAGCATGAGCGCACATTCAGCCACCGTGGTCTGGGAACGTCCCGCCGGCGCGGCTTTCAAGGACAACAAGTACTCGCGAGCGCACGAGTGGCGTTTCGATGGCGGCACCGTGGTACCGGCCTCGAGCTCGCCGCATGTCGTGCCTCTGCCTCTGTCCCGGGCCGATGCCGTGGATCCCGAGGAAGCCTTCATCGCCGCGCTGTCCTCGTGCCACATGTTGTTTTTCCTGTCTTATGCCGCCCGCGCGGGCCTCGTCATCGATAGCTACGAAGACGACGCGGTGGGAGAGACCGGCAAGAATGCTGCTGGCGCGCTCGCCATGTTGCGCGTGCAGCTGCGCCCGAAAATCACCTGGGCGGACAAGACGCCGAGCGCGACTGAACTCGACGACCTGCATCATCGCTCGCATGCGTCGTGCTACATCGCGAACTCCGTGACGACCCAGGTCTCCATCGAGCCGCGCTGATCAGGGGATCCCTCATGATGCTCATTGGAATGTTCGATTCGCCGTTCGTACGCCCCGTGGCCATCAGCCTGAAGCTGTTGGACATGCCGTTCGAGCATGCCAACTGGTCCGTGGGCAAGGACTTCGAGCGGATTCGCCACTACAACCCATTGGGCCGGGTGCCAACGCTCGTGCTCGATGACGGTGAAGCGCTGGTTGAGACCTCGGCGATTCTCGACTATCTCGATGAGCGGGCCGGGCCAGAGCGAGCGTTGCTGCCGCGCTCGGGTCTGCAACGGCGCACGGCGATGCGTCTCATGGCGATCGCGAACGGCGCCGGTGACAAGGCGCGGGAGCAGTTGTATGAGCGCGCTTTTCGCCCGGCGGAAAAGCGCCACGAGCCATGGGTAGAGCGCTGTCGCTCCCAGATGCACGGGGCCCTCGCGGAGCTGGAACGGCTCGCAGTGCACACCCGCGCCGGCACCTGGTTGGTCGGAGAGCGCATGACGCAGGCCGACATCACGGTGAGCTGCGTCTTCACGTTCACCGGCGACGCACTGCCGGCGACGTTCGCGCCCGGGAGCTACCCGGCGCTGCGCGCGCTCGCGGAGCGCTGCGAAGTCTTGCCGGAATTCCGGTCCACGCGACTCGCGTTCGCGCCGCCGGCGGCGTAGACCGCTATTTCTTCCTGCGCGGCGCGCGGAACTTCTTCTTGCCGGCGGATGTGCCTGCCGCGCGCCTTGTCGTTTTCTTGCGGGCAGCTTTCGCCCCCATGCTCGGCGGACGCGCGTGCCGAGGCTGATAGATGCCCAACTTGCCACCGCCCGGCAAGGTCACCTCGGTGCGCAGCCCCCAGCCCAGGTTCTCGACCGCGCTGCACGCGACGCTCTGTCGTTGCATGTCGCGGACCAGCGCGGCGATGTCTTCGCACATGAGATAGAACTCGTGCACGTCGTTGTTGCTGGAGGGATGCACCGCCACTTCCGCCGGCGGGAGACCGAAAATCAGCCAGCCGTCACCGACGTCGACGTGCGTGAGCTTGAGCACATCGCGCAGGAAGGCGCGATCCGCGACGGCGTCGACGCTGTAGATGATCGAATGCGCTCCGACGATCATGAGGACCTCCTTCGACCTTGCCGTGTTCTTTCCTGCGCGCCGCGCACCAGGTACGCTAGCTTGCGAGGTGAACAGATGAAATTCCTGCTCTGGTTGCTACTCCTCGTCGTCTGCTGGCCGCTGGCGCTGCTCGCGCTGGTGCTCTGGCCGATCGTGTGGCTGCTGTCACTGCCCTTCCGGCTCGTGGGCATCGCTGTCGAGGGCGTTTTCGAGCTATTGCGCGCAGTCATTCTCTTGCCGGCGCGCTTGTTGGGCGGCCGGCCGTAGGATCAGCCTCTCAGTTGCTGCAGCTGCCGCTGAGCCCGGCGACGCTCTCCAACTGCTCCTCGGTCGAATCGAGGTCGCGCCGAACCTTGCTGACCGTCATTTGCACCTGGTTCTCGCTGCTGGCGGACTCGATCTGGCTGATACCGCTGCGTACGCGCTGCACATAGCTGCGGAACTTGACGGCGACGCTGCGCGATTCTTCCACACACTTCGCTGTCAGGTGCACGACATCGTTGCCGATTTCCGCGAGGTCCCTCGCGCTGCGGTCCAGGTCGGTGAATTGTCCGCGGCCCGCAGCAGCGAAAATGCTCCCGCCATAGCCGGTATTGGCACCACGCGAGGCGTTGTTCACATAGCGCTCGACATCACCGAGCTGACTGCGGATCGCTGCCAGCTGCTCGTGTGCCGACTTGACCAGCGCCCCGAGCGAGTTCGGCTGGTCCGCGGCAAGAATTGCCGTGGACGTCGCCAGCACCAGGGAAAAACAGCCGAGGCGAACCAGCAACCTGAAGTATCGTGTCATGTACACAGCATAGCGCGTGGCGTGTCCCGCGCGCACAATCTGCTTTCCGGAGCACAGGTCCTCGCATGCGAACCATCATCGGCTGGCTGTGCGCCTTCGTCCTGGGCTCGGCGGGATGGTGGCTTGGCGCGCATCTTGCTTTGTGGGCAGCAGTGATCGCGAGCGCGATCGGCGGCGCGATCGGACTCTACTACGGCTATCGCTGGTTCGACGAAAACCTGGGATGAGCGGAGCGAGGAGAAATTCATGGCGTCGGTCCTGATCACCAGCGCAAGCCGCGGCATCGGCCTCGAATTCGTGCGCCAGTACGCTGCGGAGGACTGGCACGTATTCGCGGCCTGTCGTGATCCGGGCACGGCGAGCAAGCTCGAACCCATCGTCAAGGCCGGCAAGGGCAGCGTCGAGCTGCTGGAAATGGATGTCACCGATGCGGCTGAGGTTCGACGCGCGGCGCAACAACTCGGTGACACAGCGATCGACGTGCTCATCAACAGCGCAGGCATCATGGGCGCTTCCGGACAACGCCTCGGCGACATGGACTACGCATCCTGGAGCGAGCTGCTCGACGTGAATACGCTCGGGCCGATGCGCGTGACCGAGGCCTTCATCGATCACGTACGCCGCAGCCAGCGCAAGATCATCGTCACGATCACGAGTGGCATGGGCTCGCTGGCCGACAACAGCTCCGGCGGCTGGATCGCTTATCGAAGCTCCAAGGCCGCAGTCAACATGGTGATGCGCAGTCTCGCCGTCGATCTCAAGGCACGCGGGATCACCTGCGTGGTGCTCAATCCCGGTTGGGTGCAGACCGACATGGGTGGGCCGAATGCCAACATCACGCCGGAAAGGAGCTCGAACATGCGGCGTGTGATCGAGAAACTTACCGTTGGCCATACCGGCAAGTTCTTTCATCACGACGGGAGCGAGTACCCATGGTGATCGACGGCGCCTGACGGCAATCGCCCGAGGCGACTCCTGCGCAGAACTCCCTAGGATCGGCTGCCGGGAAGTCCCATCCACTTCTCGAGCTGCTCGACCCGGTTGCGGCTGACATCGAGCCTCGCGCCAGATTTCAGGCGCACCGCGTAGTCGCCTCCGGGGTCACGCAGCAAGGTGTCGACCCGGTCGAGTCGCACGATCGAGGAGCGGTGTATGCGAAAGAAGCGGCTGGGATCGAGCTGCTCTTCCAGGCTCTGCATCCGCTCGCGGATGACGTAGGTCTTGTCGCCGACGTGCAGTTCGGCATACGGCCCGCTCGCGCTGATGTATTCGATCTCGTCCACCGCAACCACGCGGACCTGGCCCCGGGACTCTACCGGTATGCGCTCGAGGTATTGCGCTGACGGAGCCTGGTTCCCCGCGTCCTGCTTGCCCTGCAGGACTGCCAGGAGGTCCTCGGAGAGACGATGGACTTCCTCGAGCTCGATCATGCGACGGGCACGCCTGAAAGCCTGCTCGAAGCGCTCATCGTCGAAGGGCTTGACCAGGTAGTCGATGGCGGCGACCTCGAAGGCCTTGAGCGCGTAGTGATCATATGCCGTGACGAAGATCGTGGCGGGCATGCGCTGGAGACCCACGGCGCGAGCCACCTCGACACCCGTCTTGCCCGGCATCTGCACGTCCAGGAAGACGAGGTCAGGGGCGAGGGTGTTGATGGCCGCGACCGCGGCCTCGCCGTTGTCGGCCTGGCCTGCGATTTCGATGTTTTTTTCACGTGACAGGAGATCATGCAGGCGCTGACGAGCGAGCGACTCGTCATCGACGATCAGCACCTTGAGCGGCCTGCGTGCGGTCACCGACCGTGTCCACCGGCATGCGCGGTCAGGGGCGCACCGGAAAGGTCCAATCGCGTGTGGTAGGGGAGGACTACCTCGGCGATCACGCCACCCTCTTCTGCCGTTCGTAGCGTGGCGCTGTATGCCGAGCCATAGAGCTGTTGCAGGCGTTCGCGCGTATTGCGCATCCCCAGGCCTTCAGCAACCGCTGCCTGTCCGATCAGTCCCGGACCGTTGTCCTGCACGCGCAGGATCAGTTGCTCGCCGTTGCGCTGCGCGTGAATGGCGATGCGCCCGGTGCCGTCGATCTTGCTGACGCCGTGCTTGATCGCGTTCTCGGCCAGCGGCTGCAGAATGAGGTTTGGCACCAGGGCATTGTGCACCTCGGGATCGACCTGCATGTCGACTTCGAGCCGTCCGCGAAAACGGATTTCCATGATCTCCAGATAACGGCGCAGCAACCCGAGTTCCTGATCCAGCGGAATCTCCGGTTCGGCCGCACCTTCGAGCGTGTTGCGCAGCAGCTCGCTCAAGCGCGCGATCATGCGGCGCACGCCGCGCGGATCGTGCTCGACCAGCGCGGAAACGGCGTGCAGCGTGTTGAACAGGAAGTGCGGGTCGAGCTGCGTGCGCAACGCGGCGAGCCGCGCGTCGGCGAGTTGCGCCTGCAATTGCGCGGCATGAGCCTGCAGCTGGATGGTCTCTTCGCGACGCGCGCGGTAGCGCAGGAAATAGTCGCGCGCGAATCCGGCCGCCAGCACCGCGATGTAAACCAGGAATTCGTTCATGAACCAGAAACGGGTGACGCGTGCGATCGGCGCGACTTCGTTCGCCGGGCGGCGCGGCAGGATGTGCAGGACATTGAGACGCAGCCAGCCGACGCTGACGTCGACGAAGATCGCCACGCCGATGCCCACCAGGAAGAACATGAGCACACGCCACACCCAGTTGCTGCGCTCGAGCGAGTAGCGACTCACCATCCAGAAGATGAGCGGCGTGAGCAGGGCCCAGAGATAGGATGAGGTGAATGCCAGCGCGAACGGCGCTCCCGTGACGGCAGAGAGAGGGCTGCGGCCCCGCGGATCGAGAAGCGCGTTGGCCGCGGTCAGCAACGCGATCAGCGTCCAGAAGCCGAAGATCAGGAGCAGGTCGATGCGCCTGAAAGCCAGGTGCTCGGCGGGCGACCTTGGAGTCGCGGCGGAACCCGCTGGTGTCGGGTTCGTGACATTCACCAGAACGTACCTCGCGGGTTGCGGTGGCTCTGCTCAGGTCAAGCATAGGGACAACCGGCGGTCGACGGCAAAGTTCCTAGTGCCAGCTGCACTCGCGTGTACACGAGTTGCACGCGGAGCGCACCAGTGGCGTTGCCCGGCACTTCATGGCACCCGGCGGGCACTTCAAGACACGTGCGTGCAAACCATGACAGGCTTTAGTGAGCGTTCATCGGGCTTCGCTACGATTCGTCCGCAGTAGCAGAGGACCCTATGAAGCGATCGCACATCATCCTTGCAGCGGGCGCCGTCTCTTTGCTGGCTGTGGGAGCGTGGCTCCTGGCCGGCGCACGCAAGAGTGATGCGTCCCCGTATCGCCTGGCTGCAGTCGAGCGCGGCGATCTCGAGGCCACCGTCTCCTCGACCGGCGCGCTGAGCGCCGTGACGACCGTGCAGGTGGGCACGCAGGTATCGGGAAAGGTCGTGGCCATCCACGCGGACTTCAACGATCGCGTCAAGATGGGCGAGCTGATCGCACAGATCGACCCGGTAGTGCTGCAGCAGGCAGTCCAGGACGCGCAGGCAGGACTCGAACGCAGCCAGGCGGAGCTCGCGCAGACGAGCCGCGAATACCAGCGCAACAAGCTCCTGTTCGAGCGCAAGGTGCTCACGGAGATTGACTTCAACACCGCCAAGTACGCGTTCAATGTCGCCCAGACGAACGTCAAGTCCGCGCAGGTCAGCCTCGATCGCGCAAAACTGAATCTCGGCTACAGCAACATCTACGCGCCCATCGACGGGGTCGTGGTCGAGCGCGACGTCGACGTCGGTCAGACTGTGGCCGCGAGCTTGTCGGCTCCGCAGCTGTTCCTGATCGCCAATGACCTGTCGCAAATGCAGATCCTCGCCTCGGTCGACGAGAGCGACATCGGCGCGATCCATGAAGGGCAGTCCGCGCGTTTCACGGTGCAGGCCTATCCGAACGAAACCTTCACCGGTGCCGTCAAGCAGGTGAGGCTGCAGTCCAAGACGACCGAAAACGTCGTCAACTACACCGTCGTTGTCAGTGTCGCCAATCCCGGCGGCAAGCTCCTGCCCGGCATGACCGCGACGATCGATTTCCTCACCGGCTCGGCAAAGAACGTGCTGCTGGTGCCGAACGCGGCGCTGCGCTTCAGGCCCACCGAAGAGATGCGCGCGCAGATGCGCAAGAAGTTCGCTGGCGCGCGTGGCGGCGCGAGCGACCCGAACAACCCCGACGCGCAACTTGCGGCGGCTGCCGGCAGAGCCGTCGGGAGCGCCACTCCGCGTAACCCGGCCGCCGCCGGTTCCCGCCCGCGCAACGCCCTCATGCTCTGGTATGTCGACGATAAAGGTGAGCCGGCCGTCACGCGCGTGCGCACCGGCCTGAGCGACGGGCAACGCACCGAGGTGAGCGGCAAGAATCTCAAGGAAGGCATGCAGGCCATCGTCGGCGTGACACAGACGGCACCGACCACCGCCGCGTCGAGCCCGTTCCAGCCACAAACGCCCACCCAGCAGCCGCGTCGTCCGGGTGGCTTCTAGGAGCATTGCTGTGGCGGCCACAGAAGTCATCCGCGTCGAGGGCGTCACCAAGGTCTACCAGATGGGCCACAACGAGGTGCATGCCCTGCGCGGCATCGACCTCAAGGTGGAGCGCGGCGAGATGCTCGCGGTGATGGGCGCTTCAGGCTCCGGCAAGTCGACGCTGATGAACCTGCTCGGCTGCCTCGATGCGCCGACCGCGGGTGACTATTACCTGGACGGCGTGCACGTGAATGGGCTCGGAAGCAACACGCTCGCCGACCTGCGTAACCAGAAGCTCGGCTTCGTGTTCCAGGGCTTCAATCTCCTGGCGCGTACCACGGCGCTCGAAAACGTGGAATTGCCACTGCTCTACGATCGCACCGGGCGACAACTGGATACGCGCACGCTGGCCCAGAACGCGCTCGCACGCGTAGGCCTCGCCGAGCGGGCCGACCATCAGCCGAACGAACTCTCCGGCGGCCAGCAGCAGCGCGTAGCCATCGCGCGCGCGCTCGTCACGCATCCTGCCTTGCTCCTCGCCGATGAGCCGACCGGCAACCTCGACAGCCGCACCTCGATCGAGATCATGGCGCTTTTCCAGGAGCTCAATGACCAGGGCATCACGGTGCTGGTCGTGACGCACGAGCCCGATGTCGCACGCTATGCCAAGCGCATCGTCGAGATGCGCGATGGCCACGTGATTCGCGATGCCGGGATTGCGAACCGGGGACGCGCCGCGGATGACCTGCGCGCCCTCGACGCGAGCGGCGGGGCGGCGTCATGAAGCGCTCGGTCCTCATCAAGGTGGCGACGCAGAGCATCCTCAAGAACAAGCTGCGCATGTTCCTCACCATGCTCGGCATCGTGATCGGCGTCGCAGCGGTGATCGTCATGGTCGCGATCGGGAGCGGCGCGCAATCGACGATCCAGAAGCAGGTCAGCAATCTCGGCACCAACATGATCTTCATCATGCCGGGCGCGAGCGGGCAGGGCGGTGTCAGCCAGGGTGCGGGCACCTTCAACCGCCTGACGCTGCAGGATGCGGAGAAGCTCAAGCGCGAGTCGACGCTGCTGGTTGGCGTTTCACCGGTCACGTTCACGGGCACCCAGGCGATCAGCGCGCAAGGCAACTGGCGCACGCGCGTCAATGGCGTGGCCGTGGATTTTCAGACCATCCGCGACTGGCCGGTGTCCTCCGGCGCGTTTTTCAACGACAGCGACCAGCGCTCGATGCGCAAGGTCGCGGTACTCGGCAACACCGTTGCACAGAACCTCTATCCCGGCATGGACCCGGTGGGTCAGCAGATCCAGCTGCGCGACGTGCCGTTCAAGATCATCGGCGTGCTCGCTTCGAAAGGTCAGCAGTTCGGCGGGCAGGACCAGGACGATGTGGTGATCGTGCCCTACACGACGGCACAGGCACGTCTCAACAACAACGTGCGCATCGGCATGATCCTCGCCAGCACCTCATCGCCCGAAGACATCCCCGGTGCGATGGAAGAGATGCGCGCCATCGTGCGTGAATCACACAAGATCGCCGCTGGCGAGGACGATGACTTCACGATCCGCAACCAGGACGAGCTCGCCGAGGTTGCCCAGGGCACGACGAAAGTGATGTCGGCGCTGCTCGCCGCGGTGGCGTCGATCTCCTTGTTGGTGGGCGGCATCGGCATCATGAACATCATGCTGGTGTCGGTCACCGAGCGCACCCGGGAGATTGGCATTCGCATGGCCATCGGGGCACGCGGTTCGGATGTGCTCACGCAATTCCTCGTCGAGAGCGTCGTGTTGAGTCTGTTCGGCGGCCTGATTGGCATCGTGATCGGGTTCATCGGCGCCGCCGTCCTCGGGCGACTCACCGGTTGGAACACGATCACGCCACCGGGCGCAGTGTTGATGGCGGTGGGGTTTTCGGCGGCAGTGGGGGTGTTCTTCGGCTTCTACCCGGCGCGCCAGGCCGCGAGCCTCAACCCGATCCAGGCACTGAGATATGAGTAGGTTCCTTGCCGCCGCAGTGGCTGCTGCGATGCTGGTGTGCGCCACCGTGGCGGGCGCCCAGGACACGCGCATCATCACCTTCCAGGAGGCGATGCGGATCGCACTCGAGCAGAACGGCACCCTCAGGCAGGCGGAGAACGCGGCGGCGCTTGGCCAGGTGAACGTGACGGCGGCGAAGCAACAATTTCTGCCTGACCTGCAGCTCGATGTGCGCGGCAGCGAGAACTACGGGCGCAATTTTGATACCGACGTCGGTCGCATAGTCGATCAGAGTACGACGAATGCCGCCATTGGGCTGTCCTCGGGCGTGGTGCTGTTCAACGGCTTCGGCAACACCGCGAACCTCAAGCAGGCCGAATTCAGCCGCGATGCCAGTACACTGGATCTGCAGCGCTCGCGCGAGACTACCGCCTTCACGGTCGCGACCAACTACCTGGTGCTGATCTCGCAGCAGGAACAACTGCAAGTACAGCGTGAAAACCTCGCATCGCAAGCGGCCCTCGCACAGCAGATCCAGACCTATGTCGACGCGGGCGCACGCACCATCGCCGATCTTTATCAGCAGCAGGCGATCGTCGCCGCCGCGAAGCTTACTGTCGTGAATGGCGAGCGCTCCACGCAGCTTGCCGAAGTGGACCTGATGCAAACCCTGCAGCTCGATCCGCGCGGCACCTACGAGTTCCAGGCACCCGCCTTCGGGTCGCTGTACCCCGCCACCACCGAGATCGGCCTCGAAAAGCTGCAGGATCGCGCCTATGCGCAACGCGCCGACCTGGTCGCCGGCAAGGCCCGCGTAGACGCCGCGGGGCAGGCCGTGCGGGTCGCGCGCTCCGGCTTCTGGCCGACCGTATCGCTGAGCGCGGGCTATGACTCCGCGTATACGAGTGCCGCCGACCTGCCGTTCTCCGACCAGATCGATCAGCGTCGCGGCGGTTCGATCGGGCTGGGCTTCTCGATCCCGATCTTCGACCGCGGCAGTACGGCCGCCGCCGCGCGACGCGCTGAAATCCAGAAGCAGGACGCCCAGATCGATCTCGACAGCCTGCAGAACGACGTCGGCCTGCAGGTGCGGCGGGCGTATCTCGACCTGCAGTCCGCGCACGAGCAGCTAGCTGCCGCGCAAGCACAGCTCAAGGCGGCGGAACTGGCATTGAAGGCAGCGCAGGACCGTTACGATGCGGGCGCGTCGACGCTCGTCGAGTTGACCCAGGCGCGCGCCACGCAGGTCGATGGAGCGAGCGCGGTCGTGACTGCGCGCTACAACGAGATGTTCCAGCGCACGCTGATCGGGTACTACATCGGGGCGCTCGATCCGGGAAAGCTTTCCGGTCAGACCCAGTGATGCCGTGGGCGCCTGGCGACGCGCCAGCCCGGTCCGCCTATTGACAGGTCGAGTTTGCTCCCCGAATGATCCGTGGGCAGTCGCACGGCTGCCATAACGATCAGCGGGGATCTCATGCAGGCTCGATTCGGACGCCGACTCGTCCTTGGCGTCGCAGCTCTGATAGCGGTCGGCCTGGTCAAGGCCGACACGCCCGCTGCGGCACGCGACCTCAAATCGGGGACGCCGGAGGCAACCGGTTTCTCCTCGCAACGCCTGCAGCGTCTCGACGCCTCGATGCAGCAGCTCACCGACTCCAAGCAGCTCGCAGGCATCGTCGCGCTGGCAGCGCGACACGGGAAGATCGTCTACGCGAAGAGTTTCGGCGTACAGGATCTCGGCAGCGGCCAGCCGATGCCGAAGGATGCGATCTTCCGCATCTACTCGATGACGAAGCCGGTGACGGGCGTCGCGATGATGATCCTGTACGAGGAGGGCAAGTGGCAGCCGGACGACCCGATCGCAAAGTTTCTGCCGGAATTCGCCGACCTCAAGGTGTTCAAGGGCCTCAAGGCAGATGGCCAGCCGGAACTCGAAGCACCTCGCCACCCCCCGACGATGGGTGAGCTGATGACCCATACCGCAGGGTTTACCTACGGAGTCTTCGGCAACACCTGGGTCGACCAGCAGTACACCAAGGAGATCGTTTCGCGCGCGACGTTCGAATTCACCGTCGCCTCGCTCACCGAACTGGTCGAGAAGCTTTCGCGCATTCCGCTCGCCTATCAACCCGGGACGCGCTGGGAATACAGCGTCTCTGCCGACATCCAGGCACGTATCGTGGAGATCCTCTCGGGCCGGCCGTTTGCCGAGTTCCTGCGCGAGCGCATCTTCGAGCCGCTGCAGATGCACGACACCGCGCACTACGTGCCGCAAAGCAAGCGTGCGCGGCTCGCGACGCTCTACCAGCTCGACCCGGCGCAGCACGCGCTTGCGGTCCGCGCGCTGGCCAAGGATCCCGACTCACCCCCGACGTTGACGCTCGGAGGCATCGGCCTGTATTCGACTGCGAGCGATTACCTGCGCTTTGCGCAGATGCTGCTCAACGGCGGCGAGCTCGACGGGGTACGCATCCTCGGGCCGCGCACCGTGGAGCTGATGCGCGCGAACAAACTCTCGGACCGCCTGCTGACGGGAGAGTTCGGTCCGCCGCCGAGCCCGCTCGTGCCGGGGCGTGGCTTCGGCTACGACGTGGGTGTCGTGACCGATCCACTGCGGCTTGGCGATCCGACGGGTGTCGGCACCTATTCCTGGCTGGGGATTGCGGCCACATGGTTCTGGGTCGATCCGCAACAGGACGTCGTATTCGTCGGCATGACGCAGCGCTTTGCCGATCCGACCCTGCCCGCGGTCTGGAACATCGCGCGCACGGGCTTCTACCAGGCGCTCGTGGATCCGGCGCGCTGAGCGGCACGCTGGGCCCCGTCGACTGGAGGACCCATCGGGAAGACTGACCGGCGTATTGATCCGAAAGATCCCGGCCGCTTTTTCCTCGACGTTCGTGCCCGGCTGCGTGTTGGTGATCATGGCTCCTCCGGGTTCGTTGCAGTCGAAGTGTAACGAGGCGGGTTCGCCGTGATGCTGCACAATTGTGGTGCACCGACTCCGATGCAAACCTGGATTCCCCCAATCAGGTTGACGCAGACCGCAAATTGACTACGCTGCGTCACGGCAAGACCTGTGTCGTGGATAGGGGGGTCAAATGATTAAGGCACACGTTGGGCCGATGCGCGCCGCACTGTTGCTGGCGACATCGGTGGTGGGATTCACGGGCATCGCGGCCGCACAGACTGCGGCACAAGGCGCGTCATCGGGAACCCTGGGTGAAGTCATCGTCACGGCCCGCAAGTTCGAAGAGAACCTGCAGGTGACTCCGATCGCCGTGACCGCCTTTACCGGCGCGGAGCTCGAGCAGCGCCAGATCTTCAGGACCGATCGCCTGGACGAGGTGGTCCCGAACCTGCAGTTCGGCAACAACGCGCCGCTCGCCGGCAACAATTCCTCATCGCAGGTCTTCATCCGCGGCATCGGCCAGACCGATCCGACCTCGACCGTCGATCCGGGCGTCGGGCTCTACATCGACGATGTGTACATGGGCACCTCGGTAGGCGCCAACATGGAGCTGCGGGACATCTCCTCGGTGCAGGTGCTGCGTGGACCGCAGGGCACGCTCTTCGGTCGCAACACCATCGGCGGCGCCATCGCCATGACGACGCGCGACCCGGGCGATGAATTCGGCGGCAGCATCCAGCTCGGTGGCGGCACGGACAGCCTGATCGATGCGTTCGGCGCGCTGGACGTCCCGTTTTCCGACACCTTCAAATCGCGCTTCACCGCGGGTCTGCGCAAGCAGGACGGGTATGTGACCCGTATCAGCGATGGCCAGGATCTCGGTGACACGAACACCTACACGATCACCGCCAAGCTGGTCTGGAGCCCGAACGACAAGTTCGAGGGCAAGTTCCTTGCCGACTACACCAACTCGGACGAGAACGGCAGCCCCCTGGTTTTTGCACGCATCACTAACAACGCGGCATTCCCACGCGTCGCGAGCCTCGCAGCTGGCTGCCCGGGCCTTACTCAAGGCCCCGGGCCACCGGGACTACCCGCGCAGCCGGTGCCGGAGACGGCGACCCGCGATGATCGCTGCGCCAACAACGAGCAGGACCTGGGGCCGTATCACAACAACGGTACGGCACCACTGACGAGTCAGCTCGAGAATTGGGGCGGCTCGCTGAACCTCACGTTCAACATCAACGAGGCCCTGGCGCTCAAATCGATCAGCTCCTACCGCGGCATCAGCTGGGCAGGCAATCGCGACGCGGACAACACGCCGCTGTTCATTCTTCACACCGACTACGATGTCGACGGGTGGCAATGGAGCCAGGAGCTTCAGCTCCTGTACGAGGGTGGTCCGCTCAAGGGTGTGTTCGGCGCGTACTACTTCGAGCAGGCCTCCGACGATATCGTGACCATCATCCTCAACCCACCGGTACCACCACCCGGCCCCAATCGCGACAGCGACAACAACAAGGTCGAGAACCAAAGCTGGGCCGCGTTCACGCAGTGGACCTACCGGCTGGACTTCAGCGAGGCATTGCATAACAGCCTCGGCTTCACGGTCGGTGGTCGGTACACGGAAGACAAGAAGGGCTCCTATCCGGATCAGTTCGACTACTCGACTCCGAACGTCAAGCAGGTGCCGGTGCAGTGGTATAGGGATACCTTCAGCAAGTTCACACCCTCAGGATCGATCGACTATCGCTTCAACGACAGCGCGATGATCTACCTGAGCTACTCCGAAGGGTTCAAGGGCGGCGGGTGGAACAGCCACTTCAACCAGCCGCCGCCGCCGCCGGCTTTTCTGGCCGTGGTGCAGGAATTCCAGCCCGAAGAGGCGCAAACCTACGAGTTCGGTTTCAAGCTCGATCTGGCCGGAAATACTTTGCGCCTGAACGGTGCGGTGTTCACGACTGACTATAAGGATCTGCAGGTGACCTATCGCGGACCGATCCCCGGCGGCGTCGCGCCGTTCCTGATAAATGCGGGCAAGGCGAGTGTGGATGGCGGCGAGCTTGAAGCGACGTGGGCGCCCACTGCCAACTGGATCCTCGAAGCCAGCCTCGGTTACCTGGACGCGACGATCGATGAACTGGACGTCAATCCGGTCGCTGCGCCTCCCGCGTCGCTCCAGCCCGGCAACCGGCTGCCGTTCGCACCCAAGTGGCAGGCGCACGCCGGCATTGGCTATACGGCACATGCCGGCAGCATGCTGATCATCCCGCGTATCGATGCGTCCTATCAGGACACGACGTTCTTCGATGCGGCCAACACGCCGCAGATCGCGCAGCTCGACAGCGTCACGGTGTACAACCTGTCGCTGCGCTTCGAGCCGGAGCACGGCAAGTGGGGAGTGACGCTCGGCGTCAACAATGCGAGCGATGAGACCTATCCGATCGCCGGCAACTCGTCACTGGACACGGGCAGCGGTTATGCAGAGATCGCGTATTCGCGGCCGCGTACCTACTTCGGATTGCTGAACTACGACTTCTGAGCTCTGCCTTCAGTGATGGATCAGCCCTGGGCCAAGGAAGGCCCAGAGCCCCAGCAGGATCAATAGCGCGCCGCTCAACCTGCCAGTACGGGCCCCGAGCGGCCCCAGCTTTTCGAACAGGATGAACAGCACGATCGCGGCGATCACCCACAGGTTCATCACCCCGCCGACGAACAGCAACAGCATCACGGCCCAGCAGCAACCGAGGCAGTACAGGCCATGCTCGAATCCCATGCGGAGCGCGCCGAACGGACCGCCACGAAAATTATCGACGATGAAGTGCAGCGGCGAACGACACTGGCTCAGGCAGGAGCGCTTCATCGCGGTGAGCTGGTAGGCGCCGGCAATGATCAGCAGCGCTGCGCTCAATGGCCGGTTCTGAAGTTCCATCATCGGCGAGAGTAGCGTCAGTTCGCTGAGCATGCGCTGCAGCGGCGTTACGGCAGCGCTGAACGCCGTCCACACGGCGAGGTAGCCCAGAGCGAACGCATAAACGCGTGCCGGCGCATAGGCGCCCGGATCCGACTTGCGCACGACGGCGGCGTAGAGGAGCAACGTGGGCGCCGCGGACGGCAGCATCATGCCGATCATCATTACTTCCCACATTGCGAACAGCAGCAGGACCCGCGGCCAGTCCCAAACGCCCGACATCATCCACTCGGCCGGGCCGTTCATGGTGCCGTACATGTCGCGCGCCATCGGCACGATCCACAGCCAGCACAGCAGTACCACGGCCGTCAGCGCAGCGACCGTGAGCCAGCGATCGTGCTTCAGGGTGGTCTCGAGTGCAGTCTCGCTGTTCATGGATGTCCGATAGATCAACTGGGTCTCACGACCCCATGCGTGGTCCAGTGAATGGGTGCGAGATGCGCATCCGTATCGTGCCAGTGCAACTCGATCGGGCCTTCAACTTGCGGGGTGCCGCTGGCGAATTCCTCCATTCAACGAGCGCCATTTTGACCCCCTTGAGGTCCAGCCTGAACAGACGCCTGCGAACAGCCTACCTCACGCGTGCCTGCTTTTTGAGTCCCGGTGTGAATCGGTGCGTCCGGATTGAGGTAAAGTCGCCCTCCCGAACCCCTCGTCCAGGAGTGCCCATGGCCGTCTCGATGTATGACCTCTCCGTCGCCAGCTTCTCACGCACGCTGCAGAGTCTTTCCGGCATTCTCGACAAGGCCATCGCGCACGCGGCGGCGAAGAAGTTCGATGGCAAGGTGCTCGCGGAAGCGCGGCTGTTCCCGGACATGTTCCCGCTCTCGCGCCAGGTGCAGGTCGCCTGCGATTTCGCCAAGGGTTGCTCGGCCCGCCTCGCCGGCGTCGAAGTGCCGAAGTACGAGGACAACGAAACCACGCTCGAAGAACTGAAAGCCCGTGTCGCGAAGACGCTCGACTTCATCGCCACCCTCAAGCCGCAGCAGCTGCAGGGGTCGGAGGAGCGGACGATCACGCACGAGATGCGGGTCATGACGCTGAAGATGCCGGGCCTGCAATACCTGACGGCTTTCGCGCTGCCGAACTTCTACTTCCATGCCACCACTGCCTACGCGCTCCTGCGGCACAACGGGCTGGAGCTTGGTAAGCGGGACTTCATCGGACCTGTGTAGAGCAGTCCGCTCGAGGCGTTGGCTGGGTGTGCCTTGAGAGCGTGGGTGAAATGCGCAGTGCGATTTCGAGTGAAGAACTCAAAATCGCACGCGAACCCTCAGTCCGGGCGGCGCTCAGACGTTGTCTACCCACCTATCCATCGACGCATCAGGTCCGAGCGCTGATCGCCCGGACAGAGGGCATTTCACACACGCTCTCAAGGCACACCCACC
>DASQOO010000031.1:0-9263 GCA_035644435.1 Steroidobacteraceae bacterium
TTTCAGGCGTGCGGCGTTAGCCTGCGAGCGCGTGGTCGCGATCACCTTCAGGCCCCGAGCCTTGGCGTAGGCGATGGCGGCCAAGCCTACGGACGAGGTCGCCCCGCGAACCAGCAGCGTCTGGCCCGATTGGATCCTCAGGCTTTTGTCCAGAGCGCCCCAGATGGTGAGGTAGGCCTCCGGAAGCGCAGCGAGGTCCTCCCACGACAGCGCGGTGCCGTCCAGCGCGACCACATTGCTGCGCAGTACGGTCACCTGTTCTGCATAGCTGCCGTTGCGGCCGAACTGCAGGCCGCCCATCGCAGTGGCCACGCGCTGGCCGGTGCGGAGCACCCCGGCGGGATCGTGGATGACCTCGCCGACGGCCTCGAGGCCTGGCACGCGCGGTTCGGTGATGGCGCCCATCTGGCCGGCGCGCCAATAGACTTCCGCACGATTAAGGCCGAATGCGCGTACGCGGATCTGCACTTCGTCGGCTGCGGGCTCCGGCGATGGGATGTCCCGCAGCTGGAGCACTTCCGGTCCGCCGGGTTGTTCAACCACATAGGCTTTCATGCGGGTTGGCCTTTTTGTTGGCGCGCTGCTTATGCCAGCGCAGTGGCGAGACTCTGTTCCATCCACTTCTGGAAGGGAATACGCATTTCTGGTAACGTTCCTCTCGTAATTGATAGGAGCGCTCAATGAATCTCAACGCGGCTCAGATGTTCGTCAGCGTGGTGCAGGCCGGCAGCCTGTCGGCCGCAGCCGAGCGTCTTGGTATTCCCCTGGCGACACTGAGCCGACAGGTTCGCGAGCTCGAGCAGCAGCTCAAGGTGCAGCTGTTGGAGCGTTCCGTGCGTGGTACCAAACTCACCGACGCCGGTACGCGGCTGTACGAGCACGCCAGTCGCGGCATCGAAGCACTGGTCGAGGGCGAACAGGCAGTGATGAGTGATCAGGCGCGGCTCAAAGGGCGATTGCGCTTATCG
Source organism: Steroidobacteraceae bacterium (assembly GCA_035644435.1). GTDB lineage: Bacteria > Pseudomonadota > Gammaproteobacteria > Steroidobacterales > Steroidobacteraceae > DATBVX01. The sequence goes on from DASQOO010000031.1 coordinate 969, forward strand.
CTGCCGCCGACATTCGAACCGTGGTGGGAATTGCTTGCGACCTTCCGGCAGCGTTATCCGGATATCCGGGTCCATGTCTACACCACTGAGCGACGCGTCGACCTGATCGAGGATGGCATCGATGTCGCGCTGCGCGTGGGCACGATCACCCACGAAGCGATGGTGGCGCGGCATGTGGTGACCTATCGCCACGTCCTGGTGGCGAGTCCGTTGCTGGTTGAACGACTGGGCCTGCCAGATACGCCCGATGCCCTGCACCGGTTTCCCTGCGCGGCCTGGAGCACGGGTGGCAATGCGAACGGCGCATGGGGCCTGGGCGACCGGGTGTTTGATCCCAAAGCGGTGCTATCCACGAATGACTACGCGCATCTTCGAAGCCGTGCGCTCGCCGGCGAAGTTGTCACCGAACTTCCGCCATTTCTTGTTGCCACGGCGATTCGAGAGCGACGGTTGGTCGCACTGTTGCCAGAACATCCCATGCCCGAGCAGCAAGTCAATCTGCTGTATCCCTCGCATCGTCACCCTTCAGCGATCGTCCGGGCGTACCTGGATTTTTGCCAGCAGCACGTGCCGCAACTCATTTGAAGCGGCAGTGACGACATCACTCGACAATCCCGAGCGGCGGCTTCGCGGTACGCTGAACGACCAATCCACGAGTACGCCCAATGCACACCGACCAAGAACGCAACGGCGCTCTAAGTGCGTGGTCGAAGCGGGGAGTTTCTCTAAGGCGGCTGCGCGTGAAGGCGTGCCGGTGTCGACGGTCAGTCGACGTAATCCCTCATTTGCACGTCGTGTTCTCCCGGTGGGAGCGGCCCGTAGCACGCCAATCGTTCGATGGCGGGCTCCACGCGAGCGCCGACGTCGGGCGTTGATGCAGCACGCGAAGGTCGTGTTGAATCGACAGGAAACGCGCACCGTGCTGCGCGTCGCGAACGGCTGACCTTCTGAGAATTCGCGCCGGCGGGAGCTGCGCGCCTGTGGATAAAGGGTCCCACAGGGGTCCCACGGTGGGGAGGAGGACTTGGTTTTGATAGGCCAAGTCTTTTGAAAAGTGGCGCGCCCGGCAGGATTCGAACCCACGACCCCTTGGTTCGTAGGGTTGAACTAAACCAAGTACTTGATTCTTTAACCAATGCGCAGCGGCCGCCGGACCTTTCATTCTGCTCTGTACTGTACTGTCCTGCACAGTACAGGTCCCTTCAAAGTCCCTTCAACGATGCGCTAAGACGACGCTGTTAGCAAATAGGTCGCACGTTGCGCGCCGGCTCTGACGGACGCCGGCGGACGTTCGATGCAGCGCGAAGCTTCTTGGTGGCGAGCGGGTCCCAACGCAACGCCTTCCGCTAACAGGAAGAATGCTCCTCCCCTGCACCGAATGGAGGAGTTTCATGGCGTCGACTCGCACTCCCGGAATTACCAGCATCGACGGTCGCCGTTTTATCGACAAGCGCTATCGCGGCATTCGCATCGGCATGCGCGTCGGCGCAATTACCCAGGAAAAGGCCGAACTCCGCCTGCACGCTGAGGTCCAGCGCATCGATCTCGACCTGGCTCGCCGCGCTCATCCGCAGCCCCTCTTCCGTGACTGCGCAGCACGCTATCTGGCTCAGTCGCGCGACAAGAACAGCATTGAAACGATTCGCGTACACGTCGGATTGCTGATGCGGCATCTCGGCACCCTTGAGCCACACCAGATCCACGATGCCACGCTGGCGCCTTTCATCGCGGCACGCCTCGCCGAGGGCGCGAGCCCGACCACCGTCAATCGCAGCTTGGAAGTGGTGCGTACGATCCTGAATCGCTCAGCGCGCTCCTACCGGGATGATGACGGTTTTCCCTGGCTGAGCACCCTCCCCCCGATGATCACGATGCTGCCCGAATCACGGCGGCTGCCATATCCAATCACCTGGGAGGAACAAGACGATCTGTTCCCGCGGCTACCGGTGCACCTGCAGCGCATGGCCTTGTTCGCGGTTAACACAGGGCTGCGTGACAGCAACGTCTGTGGGTTGCAGTGGAACTGGGAAGTCGCCGTGCCGGAGGTCGGCCGTAGCGTCTTTGTGATTCCGCTGGAGGCCTTCAAGTCAAGGCGCTCACATGTCGTGATCCTTAACGACGCGGCGTGGTCGATCGTGCAAGCTCAACGTGGCGTGCATTCCACGTGGGTTTTTCCATTTCGCGGGCGGGCGATCGAGACGATGAACAACAACGCCTGGCAGCGTGCGCGGCGCGAGGCACGATTGAATCTGGTCCGGGTGCATGATCTGCGGCACACCTTCGCTTGTCGCCTGCGCGCCGCCGGCGTGTCCGCTGAGGATCGCGCCGCGCTACTCGGACATGCCGATCGCTCGATTGCTGGTCACTATGCAAGTGCTGACGTCGGCCGCTTGGTTAGCGAGGCGAACCTCGTCTTGCGCCGCCAAGCAACGTGCACCGTGCTGCGCGTTGCGAATGGGACACCGCTTCGAACAGCGCGCCGGCCGATGCTGCACACCTGCAGTTAGAGTGCCACACCGGGTCGCAAAGTTTCTGGGCCTGTCGCTGGGACGCACGGAGTGATGCCGATCGAAGCGGACTTCATCGAAAGTCCCAATTCGACCCGTTGCTGTCATCCGATCCTGCGGTGCGAACGACAGCGGTGCAGCGGTTCCAGTCAGTGGTCCGCGCCACCTCGACTCACCGTGTCGACCACCTTGCGGTCATTCGGGCGCTGGTGGCTAGGCGGTCCCTACGACCGGTCTAAAAGGTGCTGCGGACATTGCCCGTGGCTCGGGAGTTGATCACCCGAGCGTCTGCTGTCCAAGGGCTCCAACTGGAACTCCCGACCCTTCAGCGACATCCGCTGCCCGGATCGCGTCGCCACAAAGCCGCCGCTCGACCCCATGCACGGCTACCCGAAGGGAAGTCTCGCTGACGCTGCCCAGCACCACGTTGTTGATGCGCGTGCTAGCGGCTTGCGCCGCCGGACCCGCGGCGACGACGGAGAGCGTGGTCGCGAACACGGTAGTCAGAAGGGGGTTGTTCTTCAGGTTCATCGGTAGCTCCAGAGGTTAGGTTGGCGGCCCACACCGGAGGTCGGTATCGAGCACAGACTCATGGTCGGCTCCCGCACGCAGGATTTCGTCTCCCATAGAACCTACCTCTTACGTATCGGTCCGTCATCCCGAACCAACGGCGCGCCGGCCCGCGCCTAACGAGATCTAACACCCGGACACCGAGGTTCACCCGATCATCGGCTCTCCCATCAGCCCGGGGGCCGCGAGCTCCGTAACGGTAGACTTCCGCCGAAGTCCACTGCCGTTACCCTGCGATGCGCGCTCCCGCTCCATCGATCAGCTGGCGGACCGCCTTCGGCCCGTTCCTGCTCTCTCCCGAAGCGCGGTTGCTACAACGGCAGGGCGCTCCGGTGAAGCTCGGTGGAAGAGCCCTGGACCTCCTGATCGCGTTGGTCGAGAACGCTGGCGCCGTCGTCAGCAAGAAGGACCTCATTTCTCGCGTGTGGAAGGGCGTCGTCGTCGACGAGGGCAGCCTTCGCTTCCACATGTTCGTGGTCCGCAAGGCGCTCGGGGATGGCGAGCGCGGGCAACGCTATATCGTCAATACGGCAAACAAGGGCTACACGTTTGTCGCGCCTGTCGAGCGCCGGCAGGACGACGTGGAGGCCGGTGCCGCGAGCAGCGTCAAGCAGCTGCCGGCGTTGGCCACGGCGATCGTCGGCCGCGATCACGACGTACAGACCATTGTTGCCGGCTTGCTGCAGCGCCGCTTCATCTCCATCGTCGGCACAGGCGGAATTGGCAAGACGACGGTGGCCATCGCATGCGCGCAGGCCGCCGCAGAGCACTTCGAAGGCAACGTCCGGTTCATCGACCTCGGCCTAGTCTCGACCGTCGAGATGGTGCGCCCAGCAGTGGCCGCCGCCATCGGGTTACGCAACGCCATCGCAGATCTTCAGGCGCTCGCCACTCATCTGGCCGGACGTCCGGTGCTTCTGGTGCTCGATGGCTGCGAGCACGTGATCTCGGCGGCTGCAGAGCTTGCGGAATGGTTGGTCCGGAGCTGCCCCTTTGTCCGCATCCTCGCGACAAGCCGCGAAGCGCTGCGCGCGGAGGGAGAGGTTGTCCACCGACTTCAGGCGCTGGCCTATCCGCCCGAAGGTGATGGCAAGACCGCCGAGGCAGCGCTTGCATATCCGGCGGTGAGGCTCTTCGTCGACCGGGCGGCCGCAGGCGCCACCGGGTTCGAGCTGAAGGACGCCGATGCGGCCCTTGCGTCGCAGCTGTGCCGTGAGCTGGATGGCATCGCGCTCGCCATCGAGCTCGCGGCGGGCCGGATCGAGGCCCTCGGCCTTCGCGCCATCACGTCGCACTTCGACGCGAGCGTTCGTCTCATGTGGCGGGGGCGGCGAACGGCGGCGCCCCGCCAGCAGACGCTGGGAGCGACACTCGACTGGAGCTACAGGCTCCTGGGAGAAGACGAGCGGCGCCTCGCGCGTCGTCTCTCCGTATTCGCGGGCAGCTTCTCCCTGGATGCCGCGCTCGAGATCTGCTGCTTCGACCTCGAAAAGCCCCTGGCGATCGAGCTGCTGGCGGGGTTGGTCTCGAAGTCGCTCGTCAACGTCGACGCCGGGGGAGCGACGTTGCGATATGGGCTCCTCGACACGACCAAGTCGTATTTCTGGAAGAAGGTGATGGAGGACGGCGAGGACCTGGCGCTTTCCGACCGGTTCGCCGATTCCGTTGCGGTCTGGGCGAACCAGCAGGTCCATCTGACGAACGCGGGTGCGGACGATCTGGTTGGCGAAGAGTTGCCGAACGTCCGGGCTGCCCTCGAGCGGTACATGAGCCAGGAAGGACGGCTTGCCGAGGCGGTGACGTTGGCGGCTTCCTTCTGTCAGCTGCTGCTGCAACAGTCCCGGCTGGCCGACTGCGCGCGCTGGGCGCAAGCCGCGTTGTCGAAGCTATCCCCCGCGCACGTCGGGTCGGCGCTCGAGTCCCGACTGCAAGGCTCACTCGGCCAGTCACTGATGTTCACCGGAGGCGACGGCGACGGCGCCGTACGGGCCTTCCGCAGGAGCATCGAGGTCGCCGAGCAGCTGCAGGACTTCAAGGAGACACTGCACTTGCTCAACGGCTATGCGGTGCTGCTCCACTGGGATGGTCGGTATACCGATGCCCTTTCGGTCGCCCGCAAGGCCCAGTCGTTGCTGGTCGAAGTCGACGACCCCGATTCGCACACCATCGTCGACTCACTCATGGGCATCGCCTTGCACCTTGTCGGCAGTGTCGGCGAGGCGATGCCGTACTTCGAGCGGGCTTCGGCCTTCGCAACGACTCCGCGGGTCGATATCGCCTCGAAGGTAGGCTTCGAACCCCAGATTCGTGCCCTGTGCGGCATCGCCCGCACGCTCTGGTTGACCGGAAGCTACGCGGCAGCGATTCCCGCGGCAGAAGACGCCATCGCGAAGGCGCGCAGCTTGGGACACGCGGTCACGCACTGCATAGCACTTACGTTGGCAGGTACCGTATTCAGCTATGCAGATGACGCCGAGCGTTTCGAGGCCATGCTGGAAACGCTCGAACGCGTCGCCAAGCAACACTCGCTTATCCCCTATCAACGCGCTGCTGATGTCGCCCGTGGGCAGATGCTAATCACACGCGGGCGTGTGGCCGAGGGCGTCGAACGCATCCGAACCGCCCTCGAGATCTTGCACGCCTATCGATACCGGATGAGGACGAGCATGGCCCTGACCGCCATGGCACGGGGGCTCTCTCAGTTGTCGCTGCATTCGGCCGCGATCTCCATGTGCGACCAGGTAGAGCGCATGATCCAGACCGGCGGGGACCTCATTCGCATGCCGGACCTCCTGACGACGCGGGGCCATGCGCTCGCGGCTGCGGGACAGTCTGCCGAGGCCGCCAGGAGCTGGCTCGCGGCGATCGATCTCGCCCGCTCGCAGGGCGTGAAGTCGGGTCAGGTAAAGGCGGCCATCGCGCTCGCCCGCCACCTGATCGATACGGGAAGGCCAGACGAAGCTGACCGACTGCTTCGTCCGCATGTGGTCGCCGCCGGAGACGAGAGCTCACCCGATCTGCGGATCGCGCGCGGCCTGCTTAGTTAAATGCGCGCACCTCGATCCGATCGCCTCTTGCCGCAATCCATGACATCGACGGCGCGCTTCTAAGGGGAGCGCGCGGTCCGGCCTTCGCCGCGTCCTGAGGCAATCAGGTCTTGAGCAGCAGGCCGAGCCGCTCGATGATTGCCCTTTCTTTTACGAACTGCTCACGCTGGAATCGTGTGTAGTCATCAGTGTTCATGTATTTGACTGGCTGGTCGTACTTTTCGAGGCTTGCCAGAACGGCGGGATCGTCGAGCGTGCTCTTGAACGCATCGTGGAGCTGCCTCGTGACTGTTGGCTCCATGCGTCGGCGTGTCGCTCGGGCTGGCGGCGGGCATCGTGCAGATCGGCTTCGCGTTGCACCGCTCGAGCAAGGTGAGTCTGGCGGCAACCTGACACGGACTCGGCGTCCAACGGATGCCGTCGCGCAGCACACGTGCAAGGGCAGCAGCTCGCGACGCGCCGGCGCACCACACTCCACGGGCCCGCCATCGCCAGCAGCGTCAGCAAGTCTTCCCTTCGGGTGTAAGCGGGTAGCCGTGCCACCATTGACCGCAGCGCGCGCTTGCGTAGGGTCGTGGGCTTTCAGTTCCGCTGCCAGCGATGCGGCAACAGGTCGCCGATCCGGCTTGCCGGATGCGAGGGCAGGCGCTCGCGCACGTCCCTGAGGTAGGCATGCGGGTCGTGCCCGTTGAGCTTGGCCGACTGCAGCAAGCTCACCACGATGGCAGCGCGCTGACCGGCGAGTTCGCTGCCGCAGAACAGCCATGCTTTTCTTCCCATGGCCCAGGGACGGATCTGGTTTTCCAGATGGTTGTTCGCGCATCCCTCGGACGTGGTCGCGCGCGACCTCAATCGCTGGCTCGAACGCAACAAGCACCTCGCGCAGGACATCACGCGACGCCAGCGCTCGCCCAATCCGCACGATTCGCGGCGGCGTTGAGTATGCTCCAATCGTGCAGCGCGCCGCCGCGATCATCGGTTCCGCGATCTTCCTGGTCATCGCTCCGGGCACGCTCGCCGTGTACGTCCCTTGGTACCTCACGCACTGGCACTTCGCGCCTCCGCTATTCCCGATCGCGCGCGTGCTCGGCGCCGCCCTGATCGTCGCCGGGTTGCCCATCTTGCTCGATTCGTTCGCTCGCTTCGCGTTGCAGGGCCTCGGCACACCGGCGCCCGTGATGCCTCCCAAGCGCCTCGTCGTCACCGGGTTCTATCGCTACGTCCGCAATCCGATGTACGTCGCAGTCACGGCGTTGATCGCCGGCCAGGGCCTCCTGTTCGGGAGCGTCACGGTGCTGGAGTACGGCGCGATCGTGTGGGCCGGATTCTTCTTGTTCGTTGTCGCCTACGAAGAGCCTGCGCTGGGCGAGCAGTTCGCCGACGAGTACAAGCGCTACCGGGCGAATGTGAGGCGATGGTTACCGCGCATCACCCCCTGGCGCGGGTAGGTGGTAAGAACGCTGCGTGCGCGTCGTCGTCCAGCATCGCAGCCGCTACCACTATCCGAGACCGGCGCTGCTAGGCCCGCAGCTGATCCGGTTGCGGCCGGCCGATCACACGCGCGCGCGGATCGAGAGCTATCAGCCGCTGGTCGAGCTCGCGGTCGAGATCAACGCGATCAATCCGTTCGATTTCTTCATCGACGATCGCGCGCGCAAGGTGCCGTTCGTCTATCCCGACGGGCAGGGTCGGCATCGCGCCATAGGCCCGCATGCTCCTGTCGTGCTGACTGCTCGGCCGCACCGTAGGCTGCACGATCTCTAGGCGACTGCTCTCGCGCATAGGCAAGGTAGTGCCATGCTAGCGCGCACTTGGTCGAGACCGGCATCGGCATCGCCGACGAACACACGACGCCGACCAGGCGGTCGATAGCGGTCTCGCTTGTGTCAGTCAACGACGACGTCGCGGAGCAACACCAGCGCCGCTAGATGCTGGTGTGCAACCTCACTGAACGGCTGCTTTCGCTCGGGTGCATTGATGCCGGCGAGTCGGACGATGTGCTGGATGTGTTGAGTGTCCAGAACGTTGATCGTGTCTTCGGGTAGCCGTGCATGGGGCCGAGCAGCGGCTTTGTGGCGACGCGATCCGGGCAGCGGATGTCGCTGAAGGGTCGGGAGCGTCGTTTCGCTGCCGCGAGTAGCGGACCTTCGCTAGTCTTCGACCTCTTCGCT
>DASQOO010000032.1:0-13913 GCA_035644435.1 Steroidobacteraceae bacterium
GCTGCCCGGATCAGCGCCTGTATACGGCGAGCAAGGTTCCACCGAAGAACTTCACCTGGCCCACACGCCGCGGCATGCCGATCGAGGAAGTCTTCCCGCCCGATCACATCCGCGAGTACGCGCAGCGCTCCCTGGAAAACACCGGCCTCGCCAAGCTCGACCTGCTTCAGTTCCACGTCTGGGAAGACGAGTGGGCGAACGATGAGCGCTGGCAACGCGCCATCGACGATCTGAAGCAGCAGGGCCTGATTGCGGCGGCCGGAGTGAGCGTCAATCGGTGGGAGCCGTGGAATGTGCTGAAGACCCTGCGTAGCGGATGTATCGACGCCGTACAGGTGATCTACAACATCTTCGATCAGTCGCCCGAGGATGAACTCCTGCCACTCTGCAAGGAGCTCGACATCGCGGTGATTGCGCGCGTGCCATTCGATGAAGGCTCATTGACCGGCAACCTGACACTCGAAGCGAAGTGGCCGTCGGGAGACTTCCGCAACATCTACTTCGGCAAGGCGAACCTGGCGCCCACGGTGGAACGCGTCGAGGCATTGCGCCCGCTCGTGCCGCCGGACATGACGATGGCGGAGCTGGCGCTGCGTTTTGCGATCGCCGACGCGCGCATCAGCACGGTGATCCCAGGCATGCGCAGCGTCGCGCACGTCGCGGCCAATATCGGCGTCTCGGATGGAGGAGCGTTGTCGTCCGAGCTGCGCCAGCGACTGCGCTCCCACCGTTGGGATCGCGCGCCAGCGCGCTGGTCAAACTGAGTCAGCGCAGTCGAACGCGGAAGAGCTGCCAGGACCAAGCATTCAACAGAGCCTGGAACCGGGCAGTGCCCCAAACATGCGCTTACCGCACACGAACCCGTAATCGCAGTTGAAAGCTGCTGCTGGAACTGAATGTTCCCTTGGGGTTGATGCGTATGTGCGTGACAGCAGTATCAACCCCGTTGGCGTTGGCCGTTGGCACGTAAGTAAAACTGATACCGCCGTTGTTGGAGAAAGACACGTCGTCAGTCACGCTTGCCAGAGAGGTAAACGTGTAGCTCAGGCCGCTTGCAGGAGCGCCATCGATAAAGGCAATGGGTCCTGATCCCGCGCCGCCGAGATCCCCAACAAACAGCTCGGTATTGGCAGGCACCGCGTCGGAAACAACCACTTGATTGTTGTCGAGCGCGCCATTCGCCGAATTGCTGGTTGTGATGGTGTAGTCGACAAAGCTTCCGGGGATGCGCTTCGGATTGGCGGCGCCATTCACCGGATCGGAAAACACCGCCGACGATTTGGTCACGCTCGGCGGTGACTTCACGGTCAGCACCGCGCTGGCCGCGCTGTCGTTGTATACGGTCGACGTTGTCACTGCGCGCGCGGCGAGCGTGTTGGTATAAGTGCCGGCGCTGGCGCTGGTCACGCTTACGCTGACCGTGCACGAGCCCGAGGCCGGGATGGTGCCGCCGCTGAGTGTCAGCGTCGATCCGCCTGCGCTGGCGGTGACAGTACCGCCGCATGTAGTCGCCGGCGCGGGCGTTGCTGCATTGACGACACCCGCGGGATACGTATCGGAAAATGCCGCCGCGGTCAGCGCGACGGTGTTGGCGTTGGTCAGTGTCACCGTCAGTGTGGACGTGACACTGGTCACGATGGTCGACGGCGCAAATGCCTTGCCGACCGTGATGTTCGGCGAGGCAAGAAATGCCGAAGCAAGGTCGCCGGTGGCCGTGGTGCCGCCCAGCAGGCCGGTGACCAGGGTAGCCGTGGTGCCGGAGATCCGGTACAGGTTGGTCGGGTTCTGCGTTTGGGTATAGAGATTCCCGGCGGAATCGAACGCAAGACCCAGTGTGGCCGGCGTGATGCCACCCGGGAAGGTCACCGTGCCCAGCAATGTTGCCGCCCCGCCACCTATCGGTGCAGTAAACAGTTGCCGGGAGCTGTTGATAGCGTACAGAACACCGGCGGAGTTGAACGCCATGTCGCCGCCCGAACCCATGCCAGTGACGACTGGCCCCGCGGTGGCCGCGCCGGTAATGGTGTTGATGGTGTACAGCACGCCGCTGTCAGGCATGTAGTACAAAGTGCCCGTCGTGCTGCAGGCAAAACGAAACGAGCCGGGAATCGCGCCGCCCAGTGTTCCCAACAGAACCGGCGCCGTCGCGGGTGTCGCCGGATTCCAGCGATACACGCCGCCGTTGGCTACATTGATGGTGTAGTAGATAAATCCATTTGGGCATTGCGCCAGGGTTGCGGCGTTACCGCCGGGGTACCCTGTGTACGCCACGCTGACGCTGACTGCGACGGGATCGATACGCCAAATGTTGTTTGCGCCACCAGTGTCGCCGCGAATCTCGTAGATGAAGCTGGCGCCATGTGCGATGGGCGTCAAACAGACCAAGGTCAGCAGAGCCAGCAATTGGTACAGACGCTTTGTGGTTCTGGTGCACCTGCGGTCGGTTCGGGTATCGGGCGCGGCTTTCAGTGAAAAGGATGACGCGTGACGAAGCCGGTCGAGCGGGATCCAATGTTCCGTGGGTACGACTTCAGGCGCCGTGGACATCACTATGCCCGTTCCAGGAAGATCGACTGGCAGATCGCGCTGGCATAGAAAGACATCCTGACGAGGCCATCGTGCGCGCCGATTTCCCGCAGACGCACCAGAACCCGCGACCCGCCGGTCGCAACGAAATTGATGTTGCCGACGAAGCGCGCGTAGCGCGTGATCGTTTGTGAAAAGGCGGTCGCGGGGCCCAGGAGCAACCCCACAACGGCCAGCCACGCCAGTGTTCGCCTCATTGCAACACTCGGGATTACCCTTCCAATCGTGATGCCACGCGCCGTTCCGCCATCACTGCGGACCGCCCTGCGCGTACGGCCCGCACACTGTATAAGTCTTTGAGTTCAAAGCACGTGGAGCGCCTCACAGGGCCCTTATGTCTATCGTGATCGAGCGCACAAATCCCTCCCAAGCGAGCCCCGTTATGGCACTGGTCGTGGCTATGGCCGAGAACGGTGTGATCGGCAACGCAAATCGGCTGCCCTGGCACCTGCCGGCGGACCTGAAGCATTTCAAGGCGCTGACCATGGGCAAGCCCATGCTGATGGGCCGCAAGACCTTCGATTCGATCGGCAAGGCTCTGCCCGGACGACGCAATCTCGTGATGACGCGCGGCAAACCCGTCGAGGCGCCCGGCGTTGAAACGGTACCAAGTGTCGAAGCGGCGCTCGCCGCGACTCGTGAGGCGACTGAATTGATGGTGATCGGCGGCGCGGAGATTTTTCGCTTGTGCCTGCCACGTGCCGAACGCATCTATCTCACGCGCATCCACGCGCCGCTCGCGGGCGACACGCGCTTTCCGAACGTCGACTGGAACGAATGGCACGCCGTGCAGCGGACGCCTTGCCCGGCGGATGAAAAGAACGCCTATGCGATGACGTTTCTCGTCCTGGAGCGAGGCAGCGTGAAGGCGTGAGGCCACGCCTTCACGCGCTACAACCTCACTCCTTGTAGACCCAGGCACCGGCGACGCCGGCAATGACCGTCTCGATCAGGCCCTGCAGGCCCCACTTCACCAGCATGTCGTCGGGATACAGCCCGATGACGTGATGGTCGATGAGCCCGGGCACGTAGCCGCCGAGGAACATCGCAATCGACACGATGACCGCGGTACGAACGCCCGGTCCGAAGCGCGTGCGCGCAGCCGCGTAAAAGAAGATCAGGACCAGCCCCACCAGCAGACACAGCACTGCGTAGCTGAGGAATGCGCTCGAGCTCATGTCCGCCATGAGTCCCAGCTCAGTGAGACGCGCGGAAACCGCTGCGCCCCACACCTTCGCGGCCATGAACCACTCGATCAGATAGATGACGAGCGCGGCGACGACTCCGCCACCGATCCAGCGCGGAACATTGATTCCACCCATGGCTATCCCCTTGCTTGTTGATGTTCTCGAACGCTGCGCAGCCTACTCGCCGCGCCAGGCGGCGGCAAACTACAGTTCCGGCAGCCGCGTCTCCACCAGCTTCGTCGCCGCCGACCAATCGACCTGGTCGATACCGGCGGCGCGCACGGTCAGGTCGTTGAGGATTTCCTGCTGGATGCGGCCACGCTCGAGCGCAAGCGAATAGGGAATTTCGTGGTGGAACATCACCATCGAGTAGCGCGGGATGAATTGACCGGGGAAGCGCTGCTCGAGCTGCAGCGACAATTCCTTCTGCAGCACGAACCTCGGGTCGCGCACTGAATCGCGCATCTCCACGTAGTTCTCGAGCGCCATCTGCGCGATCGCGTCCGCATTCGGCTTGCGCACATGGTCGACGCGGGCGAATACCCGTCCCCAGTCCTCGTAGCGATCGAGCGCTCGATCGAGTGCCACGCAATCCTCGAACGCGCAGTTCATGCCCTGCCCGTGGAACGGCACGATGGCATGCGCCGCATCGCCGATCAGGAGCGCCTTGTCGGCATATTTCCACGGCGCTGCGCGCACCGTCACCATGGTGCCGGTAGGGTGCGCGAAGAATTCGTCGCTGAGATCGGGCATCAGCGCCTGCGCGTCGGCAAAACGGCGTGCGAAGAACTGCCGTACCGCATCCTTGGTTGCGAGTGTCGCAAAACTCTCCGGTCCTTCGGCCGGAAGGAACAACGTCGCGGTGAAGCTGCCATCGACGTTGGGCAGGGCGATCAGCATGTAACCGCCGCGCGGCCAGATGTGCAGCGCATGCGTCTCCATGCGATGCCGTCCGCCGGGTCCCGCAGGTACCGTCAGCTCCTTGTAGCGATGCGAGAGTACTTCCTCGCTCACCCGCGTGCGGCCATCAGCGAGCATTGCGGCACGAATCGCGGAGCTCGCGCCATCAGCAGCGATCAGCGGTGCTGCGGGCACGTCTTTTGGCTGACCGTCGCTCTCGTCCAGGAACCTCAGGCGGTCGGCATGAAAATCCACGCCGCGACAGTTGTGATGAAACCGGACATCGATACCTGCGATGCGCTCGAGCTCGGTGAGCAGCAGCTTGTTGAGCTCGGCGCGCGACACGGAATGAATGACTTCAGTGTCGTCCTGGCCGTAGCGTTGCAGCGAGGTACGGCCCGCTTCGTCATGAATCATGCGTCCGCGCATCGGGATCATGAGCGGCCGCACCGCATCGAGGACTCCGGCATGAGCCAGCGCATGAATGCCACGATCGGCGAGCGCGAGATTTATGGAGCGTCCAGCGCTGATGCTTTCGCGCCGCATGTCCAGACGGCGCTCGTAGACCGCGATCGGCAGTCCGCGGCGCGCGAGCAGAATGCCGAGCAGTGAACCGGCGGGACCAGCGCCGACGATCGTGACCCGCGAGGAGGACTGCACGCTGTCTCACCCCTTCAGGCTGGTGGCCAGCGTATCGACGAACTCCCACACTTCCGTGAACGTGTTGTAGAGCGGCACCGGCGCCACACGAATGATGTCGGGTTCGCGCCAGTCGACCACGACATCGCGTTGCTCGAGCGCCGCGAACACGCGCTTTCCCGTTTGCGCGCCGGACCGAAGCCGCAGCGACAGCTGGCAACCTCGTTCAGCCCGCGCTGATGGGGTCACGATCTCGACCTGCTCCGGCAGGCGGGTACGCACCAGGAACTCGAGAAACCCGGTGAGCGACTGCGACTTCTCCACAACGTGCGCCATTCCGGCTTCCCGAAACATCGCCAGTGAGACCACCAGGGGCGCCATCGACAATATCGGTGGATTGCTGATCTGCCAGCCCTCGGCGCCCGCCAGCACTTCGAAATCAGGCTGCATCAGGAAGCGCCTGGCCTTGTCGTGTCCCCACCAGCCAGCAAAGCGTGGCAGTTCGGGTGATTGCGCGTGGCGCCCATGCACGAAGCAGCCGCCGATCGAACCGGGTCCGGCGTTCAGGTACTTGTACGTGCACCAGCAGGCGAAGTCCGCACCCCACTCGTGCAGACGCAATTCGACATTGCCGACGGCGTGCGCGAGGTCGAAGCCGACCCTGGCGCCCGCGGCATGTGCGCCGCGCGTGACGCGCGCGATATCGAAGCTCTGGCCGGTCCGGTATTGCACACCCGGCAGCATCACCAGCGCGACGCGCGAGCCTTCGCGCGCCAGCAGCGCTTCGATATCTTCGTGCCGGACACAGTCGTCGCCCGCGCGCGGCGCTACTTCGATCAGCGCCTGCTCTGCGGAGTAGCCGTGATGGCCGAGATGCGAGACCACCGCGTAGCGATCCGATGGAAAAGCGCCTTTCTCAATGAGGATGCAGTGCCGTTCGCGAGTCGGCCGGTAGAAGCTCACCATCATCAGGTGCAGGTTCACCGTGAGCGTATTCATGTTCACGACTTCCCCGGGCCGGGCGCCGACTAGGAGTGCCGTGTCATTCGTCAGCTGCTCGTGATAGGGGAGCCACGGCCGGCGCGCTTCGAGGTGTCCGAGCACGGCGAAACGCGCCCAGTCCTCGAGCTCCTCATCGATCAGCTCGCGTACCCCTTTGGGCTGCAAGCCGAGCGAGTTGCCGCAGAAGTAGATCGCGGTGGAACGACCGCGCCCTGGAGGCAGGAAGAAGCGCTCGCGAAAGTTCGCCAATCGATCGCGCCCATCGAGGGCTTCAGCATGGGCCTGGGTCGCTTCGAATGTCATGGCCGGTGCAGCCGGTAGAGCAGGGGGCGACTCGGCGCTGCGTCGCTCACGAACGGCGCGACCTGCAGGTCGAGAAGGTAACGGCCATCGGCGATCGAGTCGGGTACGTAAATCATCTCGGTAATACTCGCCTGCGGACGACGCGAATCGGCGAAACGCGTGCTGCCGGCGGGCATGCCCCAGAATATGCGATGCGCGCTCAGCCGTCCCTCGTCGTGCGTGCGGTCGATCGAGGGCAGATCGACGAGCAGGTGCTCGATGCCGCGCGCGGTGATGAGTGTCGCCGCTTCGCTGGAGAGAAATGGCGGCGGCGGCTCTCCTGAATAGTTGCGGGTCCGCTTGCCTGGATCGTTCGGCAAGGTGCGCACGATCAGCGCAATCACGCCGGGCGCAGGGTGCAGTCTCCAGGCGTGCTCCAGGGCGGACGCCGTGATCAGCCGGTCGCCGGCGTGTGCAGGAGGGTCGGAAGTTTCTTCGCTCTCGCCGCACGGTATGGCAACCACGGAAAGGAGCACCGTCAGGACGGGACCCGTGCGCACCAGCTCGTGGACGCTGACCCGCTCGGCGGTCACGTGCCCGACGCATTCCGTGTGCGTGCCGTTGCAATGCGCGATCAGGCGCAGCTCCTCGCAGTTGCAGCTGCCGCCGCGACGCACGTCACCGACGAAGCTTCCTGCCTGCAGTGGCACCGCGCTCGCGCGCTCGGCGCCAAAGTGACACGGCTGCTCTCCAGAAAAATTGTAGGGAATGGAAACGTCGAACGGCTCGCTGACATCGACGCGCATCGGGCCGTCGGCGGTGGAGACAGTCAGTTGCATCATTCGAACCTGACCCGCTCGAGCTTGAGCCACTCGAGTGCCGTCCCGTGCAGCAGACGCGCTACCGCTTCGTTGTCGAGCTGCATCGACTCGATCATCCGTCCGGGATGGTCTTCGCCGAGTGGGAACGGATAGTCGCTGCCCAGCGCGACGCTGCGCGGGCCCATCAGCTTCAGCATGTAGTGCAGCAGGTCCGGATCGTGGACCAGCGAATCGACGTAGAAGCGCCCGAGGTAGTCGCGCGGGTTGGTCTGATCATTGACCGCAACCAGGTCGGGTCGGGCATGAAAGCCATGCTCGATGCGGCCGAGCGTCGCCGGGAATGCACCGCCGCCATGCGCGAACGCGACCCGCAGCCGTGGCAGCCTGGCGAACACGCCACCGAAAATCATGCAGCAGATCGAGAGCGAGGTCTCCGCCGGCATGCCCACCAGCCACGGCAGCCAATAGCGCGACATGCGTTCGCGGCCGAGCATGTCCCAGGGGTGCACGAAGATGGCGGCGTCGAGATCCTGCGCGGCGGTGAAAATCTCGACCACGCGCGGATCGTCGAGGTTGCGTCCATTGACGTGCGAGCCGATCTCGATTCCCGGGAGCTTGAGGCTCTTCACGCAGCGCTCGAGTTCCTGGATCGCAAGGTCCGGCTCCTGCATCGGCACGGTGCCGAGCCCGATGAAGCGCGTCGGGTGACGGTCGACGAGGCCCGCGATGTGATCGTTGAGGAAGCGGCTTAGATCGAGTGTATCGGGGCCGCGCGCCCAGTAGTTGAACATCACGGGCACCGTCGACAGCACCTGCACGTTCACGCCGGTGCGTGCGCAATCCTCGAAGCGCTTGTCCGCATCCCAGCTGTTCGCCTCGATGTGCCGGAACAGCTTGCCTTCCTGGACCATGCGCGCACAGCCGGGCCCCGTGTGCTCGATCTGCACCCAGCCGCCGTAGCCGTAGCGCTCCTGGAGGTTCGGCCAGTTTTCCGGCACCACGTGGGTATGCATGTCGATCTTGAGCATGGCGCGCTATCGCTTGAACGGCGCGGGTGGGCTGCGGTGACTTGATCGGGTGTGTCCTTTCGAGACCGTGAAAAACAGGACGTTTTTCACGGAGCCTGCAGCGACGTATTTACGGCGTTCTCGAAAGGACACACCCGATCGAGGCATCGCCACTGCGCCGTTCACCAGGCAGCTCGCGCCGGCGGCTGCATCACGGCGCCGCAGTGCTTGCAGGTGCGCTTTTCGAGGTTCGCGAAGAAACGCTCGAACAACGGCGCCAGCTGCGTTTCGATGTTCTTGAGCTCGAAGTACTCCGAGTAGAGCTCGCGGCTGCAGTTCTCGCAGTACCAGAGAAAACCATCCTGCTCGCCCGGCTGGCGTTGACGCTCCACGACCAGGCCGACGGTGTTCGCGAAACGTTGCGGCGAGTGCGGCACGTGCGGCGGCAGCAACAGGACCTCGCCCTCGCGAATGGGAATGTCCAGCGCCCGTCCGTCCTGCATCGTCTTCAACACCATGTCGCCTTCGAGCTGGTAGAAGAATTCCTCGCCCGGGTCGTCGTGAAAGTCCTTGCGCGAATTCGGCCCGCCGATCGCCATGATGATGAGCTCGGCATCCTTGAACACCTGCTTGTTGCCGACCGGCGGCTTGAGCAGGTGGCGGTTCTCGTCGATCCAGTGGCGCAGGTTGAAGGCTTGAATCGGTCGCATGGGCTCACTCCGCCAGCGTGGCGATGCACTTGAGCTCGATCGCGATCGGGCCCGGCAGGCGTGCAACGCCGATGGTCGTTCGGCAGGGTCGAATCTTGTCGAAATACTCGGTGTAGATTCGATTGTAGGTCGCGAAATCGCGTTCCAGGTCGGTGAGGAATACCGTGACATCGTCGAGCCGTTCCCAGCTCGAGCCCGCATCCTCGAGGATGATGCGCACGTTGTCGAACACTGCGCGACATTGAGCCTCGATGTCGTACCGAACCACACGCCCGGTGGCGTCGAGTTCCACTCCCGCGACTCCCTTCTCGCCGCGCCTGCGCGGCCCCATGCCCGAAATGAACAGCAGGTTGCCGACGCGGCGCGCGTGTGGATACGGGCCGAGCGCCTCGGGCGCGCGCGCTGAAAGAATCACTGCGGATGTCATGGCAGCAACTTCAATACTTGACGCACACGTTGCGTGCTTCGGTGAAAAAGCGCATGGCTTCGAAACCGCCTTCACGGCCCAGGCCCGAGTGCTTCACTCCGCCCATCGGGGTGCGCAGATCGCGCAGCATCCAGGTGTTGACCCACACGAGACCCGACTCGAGGCGCGCGGCGACCCGGTGGCAGCGCTCGATGTCGCGGCTCCAGATCGAAGCCGCGAGACCATACGGCGTGCCGTTCGCGATCCGCAGCGCATCGGCCTCATCGCCGAACGACTGGAGCGTCGCGACCGGGCCAAAAATTTCCTCCTGGTTCGCGGCGCATTCCGGCTTCAACCCGTCGATCACGGTGGGTTGGTGAAACCAGCCTTGCCGGCAGCGCGCTGTATCAACCGTTGCACGCTGGCCGCCACACAGTATCTGTCCGCCGTCGGCGCGCGCTTGCTCTACGGCCGCCATGACTTTCTTGAGGTGAACCTCTGACACGAGAGCACCCTGGTCAGTGTCGGGGTCGAGCGGATCGCCAAGCCGCAGGCGCTTGACACGCTCGACGAACGCCTCGCGAAAGCGCGCGTAGATCGTGTGCTCGATGAGCACCCGTGAGCCGCACAGGCAGATCTCGCCCTGGTTGGCGAATGCGGCGCGCACGGCGCCTTCGACCGTCCGCTCGAAATCGCAATCGCCGAACACCACGGTGGGATTCTTGCCGCCGAGCTCGAGCGCCAGCTTCTTGAACTGGGCCGCACCCGACTCCGCAATCGCGCGTCCCGTCGCGGTGCCGCCGGTGAAGGAAATCGCATGGATCTCCGGGTGCGCGACGATGGCCTGGCCGACGCCGCGGCCCGCTCCGTGCAGTACGTTGAGAACTCCGGGCGGCAGCTGCGCTTCGATGCAGCGCTGCGCGAGCATCCAGGCCGTGAGCGGCGTGACCTCGGAAGGCTTGGCGATGACGCAATTGCCGGCGGCGAGCGCGGGTGCGATTTTCCACGTCAGCAGATACAGCGGCAGGTTCCACGGCGAGATCCCCGCGACCACGCCATGCGGTTGACGCAAGGTGTAGTTGATCGCTCCGGCCTCCATCGCATGAGCCTCGCTCGCGAATTGCGTGGCGGCGCCGGCGAAGAAACGCAGGTTGGCGATCGCCCGGGGAATGTCCAGCGAGCGTGCCAACGACAGTGGCTTGCCCGTGTCCTGCGACTCCGCGCGCGCAAAAGCGTCGAAATCGCGCTCGATCAGGTCGGCGATCTTGTGGAGCCAGGCGGCGCGCTCGGCGCCTGACAAATCACGCCAGCCCGGGAATGCGTCATGCGCAGCCCGCACGGCGAGCTGCACATCGTCCGCATCCGATTCCGGTGCGCGCGCATACACCTCGCCCGTGGCGGGTTCATGCACGTCGAACCAGCGTCCCGTTCGGGAAGCCTGGGTATGACCGCCGACATAGTTCAGGAGTTCAGGCATGGTGAGTGCGGAGGGCTGAGCACATTATAGGCTCCGCCGTGGCCGCGAGCCGACAGCGGCCTGCGGGCGCTGCGTTATTCGCCGCCCGGCTGCTGATGCGCGGCACAGCCCAGCAGTATCGGCCGGCCGATCTCGTCGAGGCGCAGCGCACAGAGACTTCCGCCCCACACGCAGCCGGTGTCGATGGCGAGCACGTTGTCACGATCGTAGTAACCGAGCGTCGACCAGTGGCCGCAGACGATGCGCAGATTGGCGCTCGCGCGTCCCGGCACCTTGAACCACGGCATCCAGGGTGGACGCACCTGTCCCGGTGAATCCTTCAGCTTGAGATTGATGCGCCCCGCTTCATCGCAGTAGCGCAGGCGCGCGAAGCAATTGACCATGAACCGCAGGCGTTGATCGCCGGCGAGTGACTCGCTCCATTGAGAGGGCTCGTCGCCGTACATGTGCTTGAACAGCCCGGCCGCGTCGGTCTGCAGGGCCTGGTGTACTTCGGCAGCCGCGCAGATGGCGAGTGTGAGATCCCATTGCGGCGGCAGGCCCGCGTGCACCATGGAGAGTTTCAGCTCCGCGTCGTGATGGAACAAAGGACAGCCGAGCAGCCATTCGAGGAGCTGATCGCGATCACGTGCCTTGAGCAGCGCATTCAGGGTATCGCCCGCGCGCAGTTTCCGGGAGCGCGTGTGGGCCACGGCCAGCAGGTGCAGATCGTGATTGCCGAGGACGACGATGGAATTATCCCGCAGGGCATGCACGCGCCGCAGCGCTTCGAGCGAGCGGGGGCCGCGATTGACGATATCGCCCACGAACCACAGGCGGTCGCGATCGGGGCGGAAACGGATGCGCCGCAGAAGTTCGCCGAGTTCCTCGTCACATCCCTGCACGTCGCCGATGGCGTAGACAGGCATCAGGAGTCTGTCTGGCTGTTCCGCATGAGCCGCGTTGCGATCATCGCAATCCGTACGGAACCGGACGCTTTTGATCTACAGCGTCGTTGCAGTCTCCTCATGTGGAGTGACCACACAGCGTCGCCTGCGCCTGGCTGTAGACCAAAATCGTCACGGTCGCGGCCATGTGGAACAGCCAGACAGACTCCTTAGTGAAGAACTCCGGGCATGGCGAGCGTGAACGGCGCGATGGGCGCATCGAAGTGCTGGCCATCGTCCCCAACCATCTGATACGTGCCCTGCATGGCACCGACCGGGGTCTCGATGATCGCGCCGCTCGAGTAGCGGAAGCCCTGGCCGGGTTTCAGGTACGGCTGCTCGCCGACCACGCCGTCGCCACGAACTTCCTGCACCTTGCCGTTGGCGTCGGTGATGATCCAATGCCGGGTCAGGAGCCTCGCGGGAACCTGGCCCTCGTTGCGGATCGTGATCGTGTAGGCGAACACGAAACGGCGTTCGCGCGGATCGGACTGCTCATCGACGAAATTGGTCTCGACGTCGACGCGGATGCTGTGACGTGTCTTTCCCCGGCTCGAACCCGTAGAGGTCATGACAGCAGTTTACCGGAATCCCCGTGAAACTCGGACGATTCAGTGCAGGCGCACCGCCAGCACATCGCATGGCGATGCGTGCAGCACCGTGTCCTCGGTGAAATTCAGCAGGATCGCGAGGCCGTGGCGTTCGCGGCTGCCGAGCACGATGAGGTCCACCGCCTGTTCATGGGCGACGCGAATGATCTCGGCCTTGATGTTGCCCGCCTCGACAAAGCATTCGCTGCCGCGCAGATCGAGTCTCGCCGCGAGCTCCGTCAGCCGGGTGCGCGCCCGCTCGATCAGTTCTTCCTCGATCTGTACCGCGGGCAGCAGGGTTTCGCCCATCGGCTCGACCGGCACGTATTCGACCACGTGCAGCAGCTGGATGCGGGACTGGTAGCAGGCAGCAATGGCCTTGGCCCGCTCGCCCACGACTTCGCTGTCCTCGGTGAGGTCCACGACGAGGAGAATCTTCTTGTATTCGTGCATGCGGGCCTCCCCAGGAGCATGACCTTGAGCGCCCGATTATAGCGGCAGTTGTTCAGCCCGCCGACGAGCGCGCGATGAGCGCGAATTGCTCCGGCGCCAGCCGCTCGGGACGCAGTGCCGGATCGATGCCAAGCTGGCGCAGCCGGTCCGCGTCGACAACGCCCTTGAGCGCATTGCGCAGAGTCTTGCGCCGCTGCGAGAAGGCGGCGCGCACGACCTGTTCGAAGCGCTCGGGGGCGCCGATAGGGAAGGCAGCCTCGTGGAGGGGCGTAATCCGCACCACGGTCGAGGCGACTTTCGGCGCGGGCCTGAATGCGCCCGGCCCCACATCGAGAACCGATTCGATCCGGACCCAGGGCGCGAGCATCACCGTGAGTCGCCCGTATATCTTGGAGCCCGGCGCCGCCACCATGCGTTCGACGACCTCCCGCTGCAGCATGAAGTGCATGTCGCGAATCGCCGTGCGCTGGGTCAACAGGTGAAACAGCAGGGGCGTCGAAATGTTGTAGGGCAGGTTGCCGACGACCCGCAGCGGCGGACCGGCGGCGCGCAGCGCGCTGAAGTCGACGTCGAGCACGTCCGCGACGATCAGTTTCAGCGCTGACCCGAAGCGTTCCGCGAGATTACGCGCGAGGTCCCGGTCGATCTCGATCGCGGTCAATGCACCACAGCGCTCGAGGAGCGGCACGGTCAGGGCACCACGTCCCGGGCCGATTTCGACCAGCGCCTCGCCGGTTCGCGGATCGATCGCCGAGATGATGCGTGCGATGACCTGCGGATCGTGAAGGAAATGCTGGCCGAAGCGCTTGCGCGCGACAGCTGGCCGCGTCATGCGGCCAACCGCGCCAGGTCGATCGCCTGCTGGAGCGCGGCCGCGAGGCTGCCGGCATCCGCCTGCCCGCTGCCGGCGAGGTCCAGTGCGGTGCC
>DASQOO010000033.1:0-7012 GCA_035644435.1 Steroidobacteraceae bacterium
GTCGCCGCGATCACGCGCACGTCCACGGCGACCGCGTCCATCGCGCCGACCGGACGCACTTCGCGTTCCTGCAGCGCACGCAGGAGCTTGGACTGAAAGGTCAGCGGCATGTCGCCGATCTCATCGAGGAGCAGGCTTCCCTGGTGCGCGGACTGGATGAGACCGACGCGACTGTCGATGGCGCCCGTGAACGAGCCCTTGCGATGGCCGAAGAACTCCGATTCGAACAGCGCTTCGGGAATCGCGCTGCAATTGACCGCCATGAACGGCTTGTCATGTCGCCGGCTGGCCCGATGGATGGCGCGCGCCAGCAGTTCCTTGCCCGTGCCGCTCTCACCCTGGATCAGCACGCTCGAGTCGGTCTGTGCGACCTTGCGCACCGCGGCGAGCAGCGCTTCCATCGTGGGGCTGCGCGTCACGATTTCAGCTCGCCACTGGCCCGCGGCATCGCCGCCGCCACCACTTTGCGAACCCGAAGCGCGCAGCGCCTTGCCGATCGATTCGGTCAGGCGCTCACTGTCGAACGGCTTGGTGAGGTAGGCAAATACGCCGCGCTGCGCAGCATCCACCGCATCCGGGATCGTGCCGTGCGCGGTGAGAATGATCACCGGCAGGGTCGGATGCTGCGAGCGCAGCGCCTCGAACAGCGCCATGCCGTCCATGCCGCCCATGCGCACGTCGGTCACGACCACCTGCGGGCGGAATCCGGGAATCGCCGCGAGTGCCTGGCGGCCGTCCTCCGCGGTTTCGATCGTCCACCCCGCGCGACGCAGGCGGATCGCGAGCAGCCGCAACAGCTTCACATCGTCATCGACGATGAGAATGCGCGCGGATTCGTTGACTGGGTCAGCGGCCCGCATCGTTTTCCCGGCTCTTGATCTGGGCTTCGATGGACTTCAGCGCCTCGAGCTGCTTTTCCAGCTTGGCGCGCTGGCTGCGTTCGGCCTCGAGCTCCTGGCGCGTGCTTTCGAGGCGCGTGGTGAGCTCCATGCGGTGCTGCTCCTCGGCCGCCAGGCGCTCGACCAGGTCCTGAGTGAATCCGCTCTCGTTGCAGGAGCGCGGTGCGTTCGTGGCCGCCGCGAGCAGCATGTCGGCAAAGGCGCGCTCCGCGGGATCCGCGTTGGGTTGGTTCACCGTGTGAGCGAGGAGTTGAGTGGCGCGGTCCGGGTCGTAGAGCGAGCTGCGCTCCTGGTCGAGCAACATCGCGAGGCGCAGGTCCCGGGGCGCCGATTCCGGCAACGACTCGAGGCGCATCTTCTCGGCGAGCAGAGCCGATTCGTCCTGTTGGCGGACCTTGCGCGCATAGCTGCTGAGGCCGTTGAGGAGCATCGCGCTCGAAGCGCGCTCGGGCTTCTCGGGTTTCTGCGCCGGGCCCGAATGGCACGCCGCCAACAACAGCGCAGCGGCGAAGATCTGCAATCGGGTGCCGCGGCTCATTCAGGCGGCTCGCGGCAGGCGAAAGCGCACACGCACGCACGCGCCCTGTCCGAGGGGAGAGTCGGCGATGTCGATCGATCCATCGTGAGCCTCGGCGTATTGGCGCGCGATCGCGAGGCCAAGGCCCGTGCCCTGCACGTGGCCCTGGTAGGGCGCGCGCCCCTGGTAGAAGGGTTCGAACACTCGGGTGCGCTCGTCGGGATCGATGCCGGGGCCGTTGTCGGCGACTTCGAGCGTGACGTCGGTGTCGTCCGCAGCCAGGCTCACCATGATCCGGCCGTGCGCAGGCGTGTACTTGACGGCGTTCGACAGCAAGTTGTCGACCAGAATGCGCAACTGCCCCTGGTCACCTTTGAGAGTAGTCGGCGCGAGCCGCGCGTCGATGGTGAGCGCCTTGGCGGTCTTCACGAGGCTCTGGCCCTCGAGTGCACTGCGCACCACTTGATCCAAGGCGACTTCGGCGCGCTGCGGTGCCTCGACGCGCGGCACCTGCGTACGCCCGAATTCGAGCAAGTCCTCGATCAGGCGCTGCAACTGCACGCCGCTGTCGCGCATGATGTAAGCGATTTCGCGTTGCTCGGCGTTGAGCTCGCGGGCCTCGTCGTCCAGCAACAGTTCCGAGCCCTCGCGCAGCGTAGTGAGTGGCGTTTTGAGCTCATGGCTGATGTGGCGCAGGAAGGTGGTCTTCTGCTCTTCGAGCTCGAGGATCCGGCGCCGCAGCCAGTCGAGACGGCTGCCGAGCTCTTCCAGGTCGCGTGGCCCGCGCACCGACACGCTGGCCGCGAATTCGCCCGAGCCCAGGCGGCGAATCTCGCTCTCGATCTGGCGCAAGGGCCGCGTGATCAACACCACGAACACCACGGCCAGGAGCACGGCCACCGGCACAGCGGCGGCGGCTTGCAGAAGCAAGGTGCGTTGCAGATCGGTCGACATGTCCTTGGCGCGACTCGCATGGCTGGCGATGAGCTTGCTGCTCTCGGCGAGGATCGAACGCGAGCGCGCGTTGAGCGCCGCCCACTCGTCCGCGATCTGTTGGGGACTGGTGGCCTCGATCGGATCGCCGCTGCTGGTCAACACCGCCTGGTTGAGTTGCGCCTCCGCTTGCACCAGTTCTGCGAGTTGCCGGCGCAGGATCGCGTTGAGGTTGAGCGCACCCAGCCGCTGCGCAGCGGACTGGAACTCACGTCGTGCGTCCTGGTAGGTCAGGTAGAAATCCCGATCACGAAACACTCCGTATTGGCCAAGACTGCGCTCCATGGTGGTCAGGAACTCGATCAGGGCGCGGCTCTCGTGCGTGGCATTCTCGGCGTCCAGCACCGCGACGCGGTTGCGCTGCGCGAGCCGGTCGACCTGCACCACCGCAGTCACCACTGCAGCGATCAACGGCACTGCCACGGCAGCGAACCCGATCAATATCAGCCGGACAATCGATCTCGGCCGTCGCATTACCCGTCAACCGTGCACGCCTTGCGCCATCCGACCCCCAAAAGCCGTCTGCGGTTCAAATACGTTGCCATCTGACGACGCTGCTGGAGTCTCCAGCATGATGGCGCGAGGCGCTGCGCCTGCCAACCGCTTGAAAGCAGACACGTCGCAATGCGTGGCATGGCGTTTGCTGTCTCTGCTGTATGGCGCGTGCCTGCAAAGCGCGGCCAGGGTAAATATTTCAAAGCCAGGAGAAGACTCATGGACAACCGTATCAAGTTCGCCGCGCTTGCGGCACTGCTCGGCTGCGCGGCCGCATACGCGGGCGATCAGCCTGCCCAACAGCCCGCCCCGCAACCCGCGACACCGACGACGGAAGAGACGACAGCGGCTGCGACGCTGCCCGAGTTCAGCACACTGGACGTGAACGGCGACGGCATGGTCAGCCAGGAAGAGGCGAAGGGTCAGGCAAGCCTCGCAGCGATCTTCGGTGACGTCGATGCCGACAAGAACGGCAAGCTGGACAGCCGCGAATACGCCGACGCACGCAATCGGCTCGAGAAGTAACTCATAAACGTCCGCCCGCTGGGCCAGGCCCGCAATCCGGGACAAAGGGCTTGCGCCCCGGCGGGCGGCGAATCCGCCGCACTTCACCTTTCGCGCCTCGGGCGGTAGCCTGAGGAGCGATGAAGAACCTGCAGGTCCGCATCCGCAAGGCATTTGACGGCGCGCCCGACCCCACCGATTTCGAGCTGATCGAGACCGAAGCGCCGACGCCCGGCAAAGGCGAAATCCTTTGCCGCTCGAGGTGGTTGTCGCTCGATTCGGCGCTCGATCGTCTCCATGCCGGCGAAGGGCCGCCGGTGCGGCCCGCCCACGTGATGCCGGCGCGCGCAATCTGCGAAGTCATCGAATCGCGCAACGAGATTTTCAACACCGGCGACGTCGTCGTCATGGAAGCCGGCATGCAGCACTACTGCGTCTCGGACGGCGTGCATGTGCATCGCGCCAGGACAGGCAGCGCGCCGATTTCCACCGCGCTCGGCGTCATGGGAATCCCGGGACTGGCGGCCTACTGCGGGCTGCTCGACTTGGCGCAGATCAAGCCGGGCGAAACAGTGCTGATCTCGGGCGCAGCCGGCCCGGTCGGCTCCATGGCCGGGCAGATCGCGCGCATCAAGGCCTGCAAAGTGATCGGCATCGCCGGCAATCGCGAAGAGAGCAGCTGGTGCGTGAAGGAAGCGCACTTCAATTCGTGCATCAATCATCGCGGCGAACCGCTCGAGCAACGGTTGCGCCAGGTGGCGCCGAAAGGCGTCGACGTTTATTTCGATACGGTCGACGGCGCAGTGCTGGATGCGGTGATGACTGGCAAGCACCTGGCGCTCAATGGCCGCATCGTGCTGGGCGCGCCGATCAGCCGCTATGGCGAAGCGGCGCCCGCGCTCAACCTGCAGCCCCTGGTCGGTGCGCATGCCAGGGTCCTGCCCCTGGTGGTCCAGGATCACGAACATCGCCGTGACACATTCCTGAAGGACGCGATCGCCTGGTTCGCGGAAGGGCACCTCCGCTATCGCGAGGACATCGTCGACGGCCTGTCGAACGCTCCTGCGCAGCTCTGCAAGCTGGCGCGTGGCGAAGGCTTTGGTAAATCTCTGGTGAAGACCTGACTCAGCGCGCGTGCGCTGGTTCACGGACTCCAGATTCTGTGTGAAAACGCGCCCTTGCCGGACGCGTTCTGTCAAAACGGCCGTGGACGCCGGCCGCGTCGCACTCTTACGATGCGTGCCATGCTGACAACAGTAATAACAATAACGATCAGCCTCGCTGTCGCAACGCTCTGGGTCCTGTCGGCGCCCCGTCCCGCACCACCGACTGCTCGCAAGCGGCGGCGCTATCACTCCGTTGCAGTCGAGCCCTCCAGCGCCGGGACCTGTTGCGTGACCTGCGAGGCGCTGCGTGGACGGCGCTTCCTGGTGCACAGGGCTCCAGTGCTACCGGTTCCCGGCTGCACGGCTCCCACCTGTACCTGTCGCTACGTTCACCACGCCGATCGCCGCGCGGAGCCGACACGCCGCCGCCAGGATCGCGGCCAGCGCGATCGCATGCCTCTCATCGCCGACCGTCGCCTGCGACGTGACCGGCGCAGCCGTCAGGCCCTGGCCTGATCCGCCACCGCTCGACCCCGCCGTCGAGCGCTCCGTAGCGATCCCGCAGCACTTCGACCGCTGGATTGCGCATTGGCGCGGTGGCGCGGCAGAATGCGCGCCCATTGCGCCGCTGAGCCCATCCCAACAGCCAATCGCCACGGCGCGCCTACCGCAGGAGAGCCCTGAAATGCGATTTCCCTGGATGCGCCTTTGCTGTTGCTGCCTGCTCGTCGCGTTCGGAGTCGCGCAAGCGCAGCCCGCGGCCAATTCCGTGCCCCTCAGCGCCGAAGCCATGTGGCAGCTGTTGCGCGTCGGGGACCCCGATCTGTCGCCCGACGGCAAACTCGTGGTGGTGCCCGTCACGCGCTACGACGTCAGCAAGAACAAGGGCAACAGCGACCTGTGGCTGATTCCCGCCGCCGGCGGCAGCGCCCGGCAATTGACGAGCGATGAGGCCTCCGACACCGATCCGCACTTCAGTCCCGACGGCAAATGGATCGCGTTCATCTCCAAGCGCGGTGAAGACAAGGACAGCCAGCTCTACGTCATCGCGATCGATGGCGGCGAGGCGCGGCGCGTGACGCACATCGCGACCGGGGTGTCCGCGCCGAAGTGGTTTCCCGACTCGAAGCGCATCGCGTTCATCACTTCGGTGTGGACCGACCTCAAGAGCTGGGGTGAACAGGAGCAGCGCGTGAAGGATCGCGCCGACTCCAAGATGACCGCCAGGGTGTGGGACAAGGCGCCGTTCAGCTACTGGGACCACTTCATCGATGAGCGCGAGCCGCACGTGTACTCGATCGCGCTGGAAGGCGGCGAGCCGCAGGCGATCACCCTCGGCACGGGCTTTCACTTGTCGATCCAGGAAACCAGCACGCGCAGCTACGACATCTCGCCGGATGGCAAGGAAGTCGCGTTCGCTGCCGACACCGACCGCACCGGGATCGATTCGAACGTGGATGTGTTCATCGTGCCCACGAACGGGGGCGAGGCTCGCAATCTCACGACCGACAATGCGGCCGACGATACTGAGCCGCAGTACAGCGGTGACGGGCGCTACATCGCCTTCGAGCGCCAGAAGATCAAGGGGTTCTACGCCGACAAGACGCGCCTGATGCTGTTCGACCGACGGAGCGGTGAGACCCGTAATCTCACCGAACAGTGGGACCGTTCCGCCGAGCAGCTCGAGTGGGCGCCGGATTCGCGCTCGCTGGTCGGTTCAATCGACGATGCCGGGACGCGGCGCCTGTATCGCTTCGAGCTCAAGGCGGAGACGCCCAAGGCGATCACCACCACATCGAGTTTTTCCTCGCCGGTGCTCAGGGGCGCGGCCCTGGTGGCCATCCGCCAGAGCTTCGCCGAACCGCCCACCGTGGTCAGCGTCAATGCCCGCAACGGCACGGCGACCAAGCTCTCGACATTCAATGATGGTGCGCTCGCGGGCGTTCGCATGGGCAAAGTCGAGAGCGTCACCTACAAGGGCGCGCGCGGCGATGACATCCAGATGTGGGTGATCTATCCGCCCGACTTCGACCCGTCGCGCAAGTACCCGGTCTACATGCTGCTGCACGGCGGGCCGCATAACGGCATCACTGACGGTACGCAGTGGCGCTGGAACGCGGAAGTCTTTGCCGGCTGGGGCTACATCACCACCTGGCACAATTTCCACGGCTCGAGCGGCTTCGGACAGGAGTTCACCGACTCGATCAACCCGGACCTGATCTCGATGCCGTACGAGGACACGATCAAGGCCGCCGAGTACCTGATGTCGAAGCCGTATGTCGATACCAATCGCATGGCGGCAGGCGGCGGCAGCTACGGCGGGTTCCTGGCCACGACGATTCTCGGCCGGCCGCACCCGTTCAAGACGCTGGTGGCACACGCCGCGGTGTTCGACAACTTCACGCAGTACGCAGCGGACTACGCCGCGGAAAAGCGCCGCTTCTTCGACTACTGGGAGAAGCCCGAAGAGTTCGCGCGCTATTCGCCGCACACCTCGG
>DASQOO010000034.1:0-6621 GCA_035644435.1 Steroidobacteraceae bacterium
GATGAAGGCGATCAGGCCCCCGATGCCCAGGGCACCGAAGCTGGGTACGAAGGCTTCGGTCACGACCAGCAGGGCGCCTAGAACTATGAGTGCCAGGCCGGCGAAATTGACCGGCAGGACCTGGAACGCGAACAGCGCCAGCAGCAGGCAGATTGCTCCGGCGACTCCAGGCAGCACGGCGCCTGGGTTGTAGCCCTCGAACAGCAATCCGTAGATGCCGATCAGCAGCAAGCCGTAAGCAATCGTCGGATTGGTGATCACCGCGAGCAGTTCCGTGCGCCAATCGGGCTCGAACTTCTCGATTGTAAGTGCCTTGGTGGCGAGCGTGATCTCACTCGCGCCCAGGCGAAGTTTCCGGCCGTCCAGTTGCCGCAACAGATCGGGGATGTCCTTGGCAATCAGGTCGATGACCTTGTTGTCGAGCGCCTCGGAGGCGGGGAGATTCGCGCCCTCGCGGACGGCTCGCTCCGCCCACTCGACGTTGCGACCGCGCAGTTGCGCGAGGCCGCGCAGGTACCCCACTGCATCGTTGATCACCTTGCGCTCCATCGCACTGCCGGGCGTGACGCGGTGATCCTCCTCGTCTTTCGCGCCCTCCTTGCCTTTCTCGTCCCTTGAGTCCGGCTTGTCTGCAGCCGGTGGCTTCTCGTCCGTTCCGGGTTCCGAGGGCCCCTCGCCACCGATCTGGACCGGGGTCGCCGAGCCCAGGTTGGTCGCGGGCGCCATGGCCGCGACGTGGCTGGCGTAAAGAATATAGGTGCCTGCGCTCGCCGCACGCGCGCCACTGGGCGCAACGAACGTCACCACGGGAATCGGCGACGCCAGGATGTCCTTGATGATGTCGCGCATGGCGGTATCGAGGCCGCCCGGGGTGTCCATCTGCAGGATCACGAGCGAACTGCCGGACTGCTGCGCCTTCTTGAGCCCCTGGGAGAAGTAGTGGCTGATGGCGGGGCCGATCGGCCCATCGATCTTGAGGAGCAGGGCGGTGGAGGCCGATGCCTCGGGTTTCGCAGGCGTCTGCGCCTGGAGCAGGGCGACGCTGAGCAGCAGAATTGCGAACAGGAATGGGCGCATGGGCAAACCGGACACGCGGCTCGAATGCCGCGCCTTCTCAGCCTAACACGGTGCGACCCCGCTCAGCCTTCGACGTCGAAGCGAATGCCCTGCGCGAGCGGCAACGAGCTGCTCCAGTTGATCGTATTGGTCTGGCGGCGCATGTACGCCTTCCAGGAGTCGGACCCGGACTCGCGGCCGCCACCCGTTTCCTTCTCGCCGCCAAATGCGCCGCCGATTTCCGCGCCCGAGGTGCCGATGTTCACGTTGGCAATGCCACAGTCGCTCCCCTCGGCCGAGAGGAAGCGCTCGGCGTGCTGCAGACGGTCCGTGAAGATCGCGGACGACAAGCCGTGTGCGGAGCGATTCTGCTCGGCGATCGCTTCCTCCAGCGATTGCACCGGAATGAGGTACAGGATCGGCCCGAAGGTTTCCGTCTGCACGATCGGCCAATCGTTGCGCGCGCGCACGATGGCGGGCTCGACGAAATTGCCACGCCCGGGCCGCACCCGCCCGCCGCACAGAATCGAACCGCCTTGCTCGCGGATACGTCCGATCGCCGCCTCGAAGTTCGCCACGGCCTGTCGATCGATGAGCGGGCCGCACAGCGTGTCGGAAGCGAGCGGATCGCCGATCTTCACCTGGCTGTAGGCTTGCAGCAGGCGTTTCTCGAATTCCGCCTGCCGCGCCTGATGCACAAAGACCCGGCGCGTGCTGGTGCAGCGTTGTCCGGCCGTGCCCACGGCTCCGAACACGATGGAAGGCACTGCCAGATCGAGGTTGGCCGATTCATCCACGATGATCGCGTTGTTGCCGCCCAACTCGAGCAGGCTCTTGCCCATGCGTGCGGCGACGCGTTCTCCGACCTTGCGGCCGACCGCCGTGGAGCCCGTGAAGGACACGAGAGCCACGCGTGCATCATCGGTGAAGCGCTGCGCAAGCTCCTGTCCGGCGTCGATGAAAAGCTGGAAAACTGGTGGCAGGTGATGTCGCGCCAGCGCCCGATTGCAGATTTCCTGCACGGCCACCGCGCACAGCGGGGTCTTCGGCGAAGGCTTCCAAACGCTGACGTTGCCGCAGATGGCGGCGAGGAAGGCATTCCACGCCCATACCGCAACGGGAAAATTGAACGCCGAGATGATCCCGACGACACCGAGCGGATGCCACTGCTCGTACATTCGATGCTGGGGCCGCTCGGAGTGCATCGCGAGACCATAGAGCATGCGCGCCTGCCCCACGGCGAAGTCCCCGATATCGATCATCTCCTGCACTTCACCATCGCCCTCGGCCTTGATCTTGCCGTTCTCGAGCGACACGAGGCTCCCGAGCGCGTCCTTGTGGGCACGCAGCTCTTCGGCAACCAGGCGCACCGCTTCGCCGCGCTTCGGCGCCGGAACCCGGCGCCATTCCCGGGCGGTCGCGACGGCGGATTGCATCACTTGCTCGTACTCAGTCGCGGTCGTGCAGCGCACCTGCGCAATGACTTCGTTGGTCGCGGGATTGAGTGAATCGATCAGCGTCCCACGGCCGTCCGTTGACCAGCCGGCACTGCCGGACCAGGTGCCAGGATTCACCGGCCTGAGATTCAATCGCGCCAGCACTTCGTTCATGACGCTTTCTCCCACAGCTGACGCTGGTGGCCGGCCTTGCCCGACACGACCACCTCGGACGACACGTCCTTGGTCCCGCCCGGCGCGTAGTA
Source organism: Steroidobacteraceae bacterium (assembly GCA_035644435.1). Taxonomy (GTDB): domain Bacteria; phylum Pseudomonadota; class Gammaproteobacteria; order Steroidobacterales; family Steroidobacteraceae; genus DATBVX01. The sequence goes on from DASQOO010000034.1 coordinate 2,759, forward strand.
ACGGCCGAAACGGTTGGCCAGGATTTCGGTGAGCTTGAAGTTCTCCTGCGCGACGAAACCGCGATACCGGCCCGCCGAATTGAACACCAGGTCTACCACCGCGGTGATCCCCGCGGCCGTGGTCACCTGGATCGCGGACCACAGGCGACCGGCGATCAGCTGCGGATAGATCTTGTTCACGTAGTTCTCTTCGCGCAGCTGTCCGTCCTGCAGGCCGCTGACGGCCGCGTACACGATGACGACATCCTGCAGAGTCTGCGGGACTGCGTTTTCGAGCACGTGCTTGAGCGTGCCGCGATCGTGATTGAGTTTCAGGTCGTTCATCAGCAGCCGCATCTGCGCGCAGTGCCCCGGATAGCGGATCGTCTTGTAGTTCATGCTCTCGACGCGCGTGCCGTAGGTCTCGCCGAGCGAGCCCAGGCCTCCGGAGGTGTTGAAAGCCTCGTACCGCATGCCGTCGATCTCGATCTCTTCCAGCCCCTCGAGTGGTGCGGTCTCCACTAGTCGGCCCTCGCTGATGGCCTGACAAGGGTTGCCGTATTCGTTGATCAGGCCTTCCGTGGACCAGGTGAGGGAATACTTCAGCACGTTGTTCGGATGCTGTGGCAACGCGCCCACGCGCAGTTTGACGGTGCGCGGCTCATCGAAGTGGGACATGAGCTCATTGGCGGCGATGCTGATGAATCCCGGCGCCAGTCCACACTGCGGTACGAACGCCGTCGCGGCGCCTTCAGCAGTGCGACGCACGGCGCGGGTGACTTCTACGTCCTCGGTGAGATCGAAGTAGTGAACATTGGCCTGCCGGGCGACTGTCGCGACCGCGACGTTGCAGTAATAAGGAAGGCTCGAAATCACCGCATCGACCGGATGCGTCTTAAGGTGCGCGGCCAGCGCCTCCGGCTTGGAGGCGTCGAGCGCGTGCGCCTGGAGGCTGCTGAAGCCATGGGCGCGCACCACCGAATCGGCGGCCTTGCCATTGAGATCCGCCAGGTGAACCCGGTAGGCGCCTGATTCAGCAAGCAAACCGGAGATGAGGGCGCCGATCTTTCCGGCGCCGAGGATGAGAACTCGATGCATGAGGCTCGCTCCGTGCAGGGCAATTGCGCCGTCCTCTGCGGGCAGAGAAAGCAGCGGCGACCGCGAAAAAGGCGCGCATTCTGCCTCAATGACCGCCTGAAAGCACCGTTTTGCTTTTGCGGTGCAATGAAGCGGTAGGTACGATCCCCCCCATGACCCTCGGCACCGCGATCAACCAGTGGCACCCCGCGAGTTGGCAGTCGAAGAACGCGCAACAGCAGCCGCGTTATTCGGATGGCGCTGCGGTGGAGCGCGTGATCGCATCTCTCAGTCGCCTGCCACCGATCGTGGTGTCGTGGGAGATCGAGGCACTGCGTGCTCAGATCGCCGCAGCCCAGCGCGGCAAGCGATTCGTGCTGCAGGGCGGGGACTGCGCCGAGAGTTTCGAGGAATGCGAGTCGGACCGGATTGCGAAGAAGCTCAAGATCCTGCTGCAGATGAGCCTCGTGCTGCTGCATGGGCTCAAGAAGCCCCTGGTGCGCATCGGGCGGATGGCCGGCCAGTACGCAAAGCCGCGCTCGGCGGACACGGAGACGAAGGACGGCGTCACGCTACCGAGCTATCGGGGCGACATCGTCAACCGCGCGCCGTTCACCGCGGCGGATCGCGAGCCCGACCCGCAGCTGCTGCTGCGAGGCTACGAACGCGCCGCCCTCACGCTCAATTTCGTGCGTGCGCTCATCGACGGCGGGTTTGCCGATCTGCACCACCCCGAGTACTGGAACCTGAGCTTTCTGCATCACTCGCCGTTGCGCGAGGCGTATCAGCAGATCGTGGACTCGATCGGCCATTCGCTCGACTTCTTCGAGTCGATGAGCGGCCGCCCGGTGCACGAGGCGAGCCGCGTGGAGTTCTTTGCCAGCCACGAAGGTCTGCACCTGCTCTACGAGCAGGCGCAGACGCGTTTCATTCCCCGCCAGCAGCGCTGGTACAACCTGTCCACCCACATGCCCTGGATCGGCATGCGTACGGCGCAGGTCGACAGCGCCCATGTCGAATTCTTCCGCGGCATCTCCAATCCGATCGGGGTGAAGGTCGGCCCGGGAATGACTGCCGAATGGCTGCAGGCGTTGGTCGAGACGCTCAACCCGCAGAACCAGCCCGGCCGCCTCAGCCTCATCCATCGATTCGGAGTCAAAGAGATCGAGTCGGGTCTACCGCCCTTGATCCAGGCCGTGCGCGCGACAGGTCAGACCGTGCTGTGGATCTGCGACCCGATGCACGGGAACACCGAAACCACCTCGGGCGGATTCAAGACGCGGCGCTTCGACAACATCATGAGCGAAGTCGCGACGGCATTTCGCATCCACGAGGAGATGGGCTCCATCCTCGGCGGCGTACATTTCGAACTGACTGGTGACGATGTCACCGAATGCATCGGCGGGGCGCGCGGACTCACGGAAGAGGACCTGAAGCGCGCGTATCGCTCAACAGTCGATCCGCGACTGAACTACGAGCAGGCGCTCGAGCTCGCAATGTTCATCGCGCGTCACAATGCCGAAGTGCGCTGATGGCGCAGCTGGCTCACGACCTGCTCTGAATCGAGCACCCGCACTTCGCCCGACGCGAGACCCGCAAGCTCCCAGGGTCCGATCGCGTAGCGGATCAGCCGCAGCGTCGGCAGGCCGATCGCAGCAGTCATGCGCCTGACCTGGCGATTGCGCCCTTCGCTGATACCGATCTCGAGCCAGCTGGTGGGGATACGCGCCCGATGGCGGATCGGCGGAACGCGTGCCCACAGGGCCGGTGGCTCGTCGATCAGCCGTACCTCAGCCGGGCGAGTGGGACCATCATTGAGCCGCACGCCCGCACGCAATCGCTCCATCGCCGCTGCCTCGGGTTTGCCTTCCACTTGCACCCAATAGCGTTTCTGCAATTGGTGCCGGGGATCGCTCAGGCGCGCCTGTAAGACGCCGTCGTCGGTGAGAAACAGCAACCCCTCACTGTCATAGTCGAGCCTGCCTGCCGGGTAGACATCCCGTTCCTGCACATATTTCAACAGCGTCTCGCGTCCTGCGCCGTCGGTGAAGCGCGACAGGACGCGAAAGGGCTTGTTGAGGAGCAAACAGCGCATCCGCATCCGCTCTGCGCCGTCAATGGCGGCGCTCATGCGGTATCATAGTGCGCGCTGCGAGGTTGCAACGCGCAGCAGTTCCGCCGCAGACATCCGACACCCACTGGTCGCGCGGCAGTCTGGAGGACGCTTTGGCTTCATCGGGTGCACCGGCGATGGCCGGCTGCGAAATCCGCGGCGCAATGCCAGCGGGCTTTGAATCGATCCTGACGCGCGACGCACTCGACTTCCTGGCAGCGCTCGCCCGCCGCTTTACATCCCGGGTCCACGAACTGCTCGCCGTGCGTGAACGACGCCAGCGCGCGCTCGATGCCGGCGAGATCCCGGACTTTCTCCCGCAGACGCGCTCCATCCGCGAGGGCGACTGGCGCATCGGTCCAATTCCGCAGGATCTGCTCGACCGCAGGGTCGAGATCACCGGGCCCACCGATCGCAAGATGATCATCAACGCACTCAACTCGGGCGCGAAGGTGTTCATGGCGGATTGCGAGGATTCGCTGACACCGACCTGGGACAACCTGATCCGCGGGCAGATGAACCTGCGCGATGCGGTGCGCAGTGTCATCCACTACCGCAGTCCCGAGGGTAAGCAATACCGCCTGAATCCACCGGTGGCCGTGCTGCTGGTCAGGCCGCGCGGCTGGCACCTGTTCGAGAAGCACCTGCTCATCGACGGAGAGCAGGTACCGGGGGCGCTGGTCGATTTCGGTCT
>DASQOO010000035.1:0-50567 GCA_035644435.1 Steroidobacteraceae bacterium
CATGCACGACGGCAGCGTCGCGACGCTCGCGGAGGTGATCGATCACTATTCCGCGGGGGGCCGACAGGCGCCTCTCGGTCCCGCCGCCAGCAACGTCCTCAAGGACCGGCGCATCCGCCCGTTTCAGATCTCGGTGCAGGAGAAGGCGGATCTGGTCGCTTTTCTCGAGAGTCTCACCGACCAGGAGTTTGTGCACGACCGGCGCTTTCGGAACGATGCAGATCCGCACTCGGCGCGCTCAGATCCCGATGCGCACGCCACGCCGATCGAGCGGCCACAGCAGCACCCACCAGAACGCCGTGAAGCACAGCGCGTAGACGAGTGAAGGCACGAACGGACCGAAGCGCGGCGTCATCCAGTCCGCGAAGCCGCGCGTGTAGATCAGCTCCGAAGCGCCGGAGCCCACGAGCACGTAAACCATGAGAGCCGCGCCGGCATAGGCGGTAATCGCGTTGACGCCGAGCGAGCGTCCGAGTGGGTGCCAGCCGCGGACATCGATCAGCGCGTGCGAGATGGCAACAGCCAACAAGGCCCAGCCGGCGGTCCACAGCACGAAAGATGACGTCCAGAGATTCTTGTTGAACGGGAATACCGAGGACCAGGCGAGGCCTGCGACCAGTGCAACGCCCGCGGCAATCCAGAGTCGGCCGTGCGCTCGAGTCCGCAGCCAGCGTCCCGCGTGCATGCCGAGCAACGTGGTCGCAATCGCTGGCAGCGTACTCAACAGTCCTTCCGGATCGTGGCCACGGCCGGTTGCCGGATCGAACTCATAGTTCAACGGGCCGAATACCCGGGTATCGATGCGGCTGGCGATGTTCGTGCCCGGTTCCGAACCGCCACTCAGCGCGACCACTGCCCAATAGCCGACCAACAAGCCGGCTATCAGCAACCATTGGCTACGCGGTCGCGAGTAGATCGCGATGAGGCCGGCCGCGAGATAGCACAGCCCGATTCGTTGCAGCACTCCCATGACGCGAAAGTGCGGCGAGTGGAACGCGATCAGCGCCAGTGCGTTGAGGGCGAGCCCGAGCAACACGATGCGCATCGCTCTGAGGAGCACGAGGCGACGCAGCGCCACGGGTGCCACGCCCGCTTCGGCACGCGCGCCGATGCTGAGCGAGGTCGAGACGCCAACGATGTACAGAAAAAACGGGAATATCAGGTCGGTCGGCGTACAGCCGTTCCACTCCGAGTGACGCAGGGGGGCGTAGACGTGCCCCCAGTCTCCCGGGTCATTGACCAGCAGCATGGCCGCGACGCTCACGCCGCGCAGGGCATCGATCGATGGCAATCGTCCCTGCGCGGTGCGCGCCGCGGCCGATGCGTTCAAGTCGCGGTCTTTTCCGCAATCACCACGGCAGCGTCCACGCAGCCATCCGCGTTGTTGCTGCCGAACACGTCCACGTGGTTTCCGGCCACCAGGTCCGCAAACGTTCCGCGGTCACTGCTGAACTCGGAGTCAGAGATGGTGATCAGGAAGATCGCGGTGGTATCAGCGACGTGTACGCAGCGATCGCCCGTAGCCGTCGTCATCGTGAACGACTGAGTCGCCGCATCGAGCGTGAGCACATCACCACGCACGACCGTCTCCTCGTTCGGCGCCTGTGTATCGACGACGATGAGCGAAGACTTGAGCGTGTCGGGATCAGTGCTGGAGAGCTGCAGCACGCCATCGACGCGTGCGGCACGATCCACCTGGATCGCATCGATGGCGAGCTCGGTGCCATCCTTGCCGAAGATGCGCGTGCCGTCCTGGACCAGCGTGCTGATGAGGGTATCCGGGGCGAATCCCTGGCCGGCATCGACGCCCAGATCGAAGCGCTTTGTCGTCGCGTCGGGTGCGGTCTTGATGGTGCCCTTCAGTCGGGCAAAGCTACCCGGCGGCCCCACTTCGAGCACTACCGCGTCGAGACGCAGATCGCCGCCGTCGTGATCGCCGTTCGAGTCCGAACCGCCCATGCCGCCGTCGTTCTCGTCCTGGTCGTCGCTGTCATTGTCCCCTGCGTCGTCCTGCTTGCTGATGCGCCCGATCGCAGTGGCGGGATCACCCTGCTTCAGGTCGGCGAACGTGAGTGCATCACCGTTCGCACCGAACACAGTGGTCTTGGCATCGAGGGCGACTTCGACGCAGTGATCGCCCATGTGGTCATCCGAGCTCGAGCGCGTGGTCATCTCGGGCACGTTGCGCACCAGGTCGCACAGGTCGAAAGTCTGTGCCGTCGCGTCGATTGCACCGATCACGCCGGCGACCCGTGCCAGTCGGCCGTTGAGACTCTTCTGCAGCAGGCGCACGAAGATCACTGGCCGGAAGTTCACCCGGCCGCTGCCGGTGCCCACGATCTGGATCGACTTCTGCATGTCGAAGTCGAGCTCGAGCAGCAGCGTATCGCCCGGCGCCGCGGCCATCGACTGTTGCAGGTTGAGATCCAGCTTGCCGTTGCCTGGAAGATGCGGGTGAATCCGCTCGACGACATTGCCAGCGGCGTCACGGCGTACCAGTTCCAGGTCGCTCAAGGTCAGGCGGATCTTCTGGAAGCTGCCGGGCGCTACCGTCGTGGAGAGCGCGAAGAGATCCGAGGAGCTGTCGAGCTTGAGCAGGTCGATCGTGTTGCTGCCGCTGAACACGGTCTGCGGCGCGCCACGGCCCATCAGCGTAATACCGGTGATGGTGGCATTGATTTCCGAGAATGGCGTGCCAGGAGCATCCGTCAGGAGGACACCGACAGTAGCCTGGCCCTGCGGTGTCGGCGTCGGGTTGGTGGTCCCATCCATGCCACCACCACCACCACTGCAGGCGCCCAGTACCAGTAGCGCGAGCAGCGCAGCGTAATACCTAGAATGAAAGCGAATGTTTGAAGGCAGCATGCTAGTGCCCTCCTTGTGATTGTGATCCCCGGGAAAAGTGACGCTGGCGATTCTAGTCTTCGGCCGGCTGAGTAGCGTAATGTCGCAGGAAACAGACAGAGCGGCACACCGGGGGATCAATGTCGACCCAGATACAGGACGAGTTCTACGCGCGCGCGTTCGCGGTCGTGGCCATCGCGGTGCTGGTCATCCTGTTGTGGCTGGTGTTGCGGCCACTCGCGGCGACGCTCGCCTGGGCGTTGCTGCTCGCATTCCTGTTGCAGCCCGTACAGGCCCGGCTCACCGGCTGGCTGCGAGGTCGCGCCGCCGCCGCCGCATCCCTGCTCACTCTTGCCGCCCTCACCGTGCTCGTCGGTCCGCTGGCGGCGCTGGGCGTGACCTTCGCGCGCCAGGCTGCCTCGCTCGTCGATCGGCTGAAGCAGAACTATGCGTTGAGCGACGTGGGACCCGGGTCGCTGGAACACATACCGGTCATCGGCACCGCGCTCACCTGGATCGAGCGCAGTACTGTGCTCACGACTGAGCAACTGCGCGAGTGGCTGATCAACGGCTCCAGTGCGCTGCTCCAGCACGTCGGCTCGATCGGCAGCTCGCTGTTCGTGGGTGCGCTCGGCACCCTGGTCGGTTTCGTCATGATGCTGTTCCTGCTGTTCTTCTTCCTGCGCGATGGCGCGCGGATGTCGAATCGGCTCCTCGCCCTGATACCGATGTCGGACGCGCGCAAGCATGGATTGATGCTGCAGCTCGGCGCGGTCACGCGCGCTGTGGTATTCGGTACATTGCTCACCGGCGTCCTGCAAGGCGCATTGCTCGGCATCGGGTTCGCGATCGTGCATTTGCCCTCGCCGGTCGTGTTCGCGGTGATCGCTGCACTCCTGTCGTTGTTGCCGATCGGCGGCACCGCTCTCGTCTGGGTTCCGGCGGTGCTGTACCTCCTTACGCAGGGCCGCTACGGGGCGGCGATCTTTCTCGCGTTGTGGGGCGCGCTGCTCGTAGGGCTCATGGACAACCTGCTCAAGCCGCTGCTGATTTCCGGACGCGCTGAAGTGCCGACGCTGGCCGTGTTTCTCGGGGTGATCGGCGGCCTCTCGGCGTTCGGCCCGATCGGCACGTTCCTCGGGCCGGTGCTGCTCGCGATGACGATCGCGTTGCTGCGCTGGGCGGAAGAACATCGCTCTGTACACGCCTGAAAAGCCGCTCAAGTCGCGCCGACGCCCGGTGATAGAATGCGCGGCCGATGGACGTCTCCTTCATCCTCGATCCGCTCAACGATGCGCAGCGCGCAGCAGTCACCGCACCGCTCACGCCAACGCTGGTGCTGGCGGGCGCCGGCAGCGGCAAGACGCGTGTACTCACGCACCGCGTCGCCTGGCTGATCCGCGTCGAAGATGTATCCCCGCACAGCGTCCTGGCGGTCACGTTCACCAACAAGGCGGCGGGCGAAATGCGCGGCCGCATCGAGTCGCTGCTCGGTATGCCCGGCGCGGCGTTGTGGATCGGGACCTTTCACGGGCTGGCGCACCGACTGCTGCGCATCCATTGGCGTGAAGCGTCGCTCGCGCAGAATTTCCAGATCCTCGACGCCGAGGACCAGTTGCGCTTCGTCCGCAAGGTGCTCAAGTCGCTGCAGCTCGATGAGGCGCGCTGGGTGCCGCGCGAGATCACCTGGTTCATCAACGCGCAGAAAGATGAGGGCTTGCGGGCGAAGCAGCTCAAGGACCATGGCGATCCGACCCGCCGCGAGTTCATCCGCATCTACCAGGCGTACCAGGACGCATGCGAGCGCGCCGGCGTCGTGGACTTCGCCGAACTGCTGTTGCGCGCCTACGAGACGTTGCGCGATCGTCCTGAGCTTCTCGCCCACTACCGGGGACGGTTCCGGCACCTCCTGGTCGATGAATTCCAGGACACCAACCTCATCCAGTACGCATGGCTCAAGCTGATGGCAGGCGACCAGGGCGTGCCCTTCGTCGTGGGCGACGACGACCAGTCGATCTACGGCTGGCGCGGGGCGCGCATCGAAAACCTGCAGCAGTTTCAGCGCGACTTTCCGGGTACCAAGCTGTTCCGGCTGGAACAGAACTACCGTTCGACCGGCACCATTCTCGCGGCGGCGAATACGCTGATCGCCAACAACTCGGCGCGCCTCGGCAAGAATCTCTGGACCAGCGGCGAACACGGCGAACCGATCAAGCTCTACGCGGCATTCAACGAGCGCGACGAAGCGGATTTCGTCGTCAATCGCATCCGCGAATGGATGAAACGCGGCGGCAAGCGGCGCGAGATCGCCATCCTGTATCGCTCCAACGCCCAGTCGCGGGTCTTCGAGGAAGCGTTTCTGAGCGCCAACATTCCCTACCGGGTTTATGGCGGCCTGCGCTTCTTCGAGCGCGCCGAGATCAAGGATGCGCTCGCCTACCTGCGCCTGACCGCGAACCGCGATGACGACGCCTCCTTCGAGCGGGTCGTCAACCTGCCGGCGCGCGGCATCGGCGCACGCAGCATGGAAATCGTGCGCGATTACGCGCGCGCCAATACCTGCTCGCTGTGGCGCGCCGCAGGTGCGAGCATCGCGGCCGCTCTGGGTCCGAAGGCGGGCGTCGCCACGCATGCCTTCATGACCTTGATCGAACGCCTGGCGCAGCAGATCCATAACCTCGAGCTGCACGAACAGGTCGATCACGTGATCCAGGCGAGCGGCCTGCTCGAGCATCACAAGAAGGAGAAGGGCGATCGCGGCGAAGCCCGCGTCGACAACCTCCTCGAGCTGGTGAGCGCGGCGCGCGGCTTCACCCAGGAAACCGGCAGCGACATGACGCCGCTGAATGCTTTCCTGTCACACGCGGCGCTGGAAGCGGGTGAAGGCCAGGCAGAAGCGTGGGAGGATTGCGTGCAGATGATGACGCTGCATTCCGCCAAGGGCCTGGAATTCCCGATCGTGTTCCTGTGCGGCCTCGAGGATGGACTCTTTCCGCACCAGCGCTCGCTCAGCGACATCGGCGGTCTCGAAGAAGAGCGGCGGCTGTGCTACGTCGGCGCCACGCGCGCGATGCGCGAGCTGGTGCTCACGTATGCCGAACAGCGACGCCTGCATGGGATCGATGCGCTCGGCCAGGTCTCGCGCTTCGTCAACGAGATTCCGGACGAGCTGATCGAGGAAGTGAGACCGCGCATCCAGATCTCGCGCCCGGTGCACTTTCGCGGCGCCAGCCTGATGGACGAGCCCGACATCCCGGGCATGCGTCTCGGTCAGCGCGTGCGCCATGGCAAGTTCGGCGAGGGTGTGGTGCTCAACTTCGAAGGCCAGGGCTCGCACGCACGCGTACAGGTGAATTTCGAACGCCAGGGCACGAAGTGGCTGATGGTCAGCTACGCCAACCTGGAGCTCATGTGAAGATCATCGTGCTCGGGGCGGGCCAGGTCGGCCGCACCGCCGCGTATCACCTCTCCCGCGAGGAAGCCAACGAAGTCACCGTCGTAGATCTCAGGGAAGAGGTGCTGCGCGAGCTGCAGGATCGTCTCGACATCCGCACCGTGAACGGCAACGCGGCCAGTCCCGCGGTGCTGGAGGCCGCAGGGGCAGCGGATGCGGAAATCCTCGTGGCGCTGACTTCGAGCGACGAGGTCAACATGCTCGCCTGCCAGGTCGCATTCACGCTCTATCGCACGCCGACCAAGATCGCTCGCATCCGCGCACCCGAATATTTTCAGCGCAAGGGACTGTTTTCCGAGGGCGGCATCGCCGTCGACACCTGGATCAGCCCCGAGCAGCTCGTGACCGAGTACATCGAGCAGCTGATCCGCTATCCCGGAGCCTTGCAGGTGCTCGATTTCGCCGACGGCAAAGTACGCCTGGTCGGAGTGCGCGCGTTGCGCGGCGGGTTGCTCGTCGGCCAGCGCCTGCGTGCCTTGCGCGAACACATCCCGGGCACCGACGCGCGCGTGGCGGCGATCTACCGCAACGGCCAAAGCGTCGTACCGCAGGGCGACACCGTGATCGAGAACGGCGACGAAGTGTTCTTCCTGGCCGCGCGCAAGGACATCCGCCTGGTGATGAGCGAGATGCGCAAGGCCGAGGATCCCGCCAAGCGCGTCGTGATCGCGGGTGGCGGCAACATCGGCTTCCGGCTCGCCAAAGCGCTCGAGGGCCACAACCAGGTGAAGCTCATCGAGCGCGACACCCGCCGCGCGCGCCGCGTTTCGGAGCTGCTCACCAATACCATCGTGCTGAACGGCGATGCCGCCGACGAGGAGCTGCTGGTGGAGGAGAACATCGACAGCGCCGACGTCTTCGCGGCACTCACGAATTCCGAGGAAGCGAACATCCTGTCGGCAATGCTGGCGAAACGCCTCGGCGCTCACAAGGTGATGGCGTTGATCAACAAGCCTTCGTACGCGGAGCTCATGGAAAGCGGGCCGATCGACATCGCCATTTCCCCGCAGACGGTCACCATCGGTTCACTGCTCGCGCATGTGCGCCGAGGCGATGTCGTGCGGGTCCACAGCCTGCGGCGCGGCGCGGCGGAGGCCATCGAGGCGATCGCGCACGGCGAGCCCGGCACTTCGCGCGTCGTCGGACGCCGCATCGAAGACATCGACCTTCCGGAAGGCACGACCATCGGCGCCATCGTGCGGGGCGACGAAGTGATCATCGCGCACCACGACACGGTCATCCAGGCGGACGATCACGTGATCCTGTTCCTCACCGACCGCAGGCACATCGAGGCTGTCGAACGGCTGTTCCAGACCGGCACGTCCTTCACCTGAGGCCAGCGCGTGCTCGCGGTCGTCCATGTTCTCGGCCAGCTGCTGTCGATCTTCGGTGCGACGTTCCTGCTGCCGGTGCTCGCCTCGTTCATCTATCGCGATGACACCTGGCTCGATTTCGTGCTGGCCGCGCTGATCAGCACCGGCGCGGGACTCATCATCTGGATCGGTACGCGACGTTACAAGCGCGAGCTCAAGTCGCGCGACGGCTTTCTGCTCGTGACGCTGGCCTGGGTCCTGATGGCGGGCGCGGCGACGATTCCGCTCCTGCTCGCGATCCCGGGCCTCAGCTTCACGGACGCATACTTCGAGACGACGTCGGGACTCACGACGACCGGATCGACCGTACTGTCGGGCATCGACTACCTTCCGCCCGCAATCAACCTGTGGCGCTGCGCCCTGCACTGGTTCGGTGGCATGGGCATCATCGTGCTCGCGCTCGCGGTCCTGCCCTTGCTGGGTGTCGGCGGGATGCAGCTCTACAAGGCCGAATCGCCTGCGTCCGTGAAGGACGCGAAGCTCACTCCGCGCATCACTGAGACCGCAAAAGCCCTGTGGCTGACGTACGCGGGTCTCACAGCGGCTTGCGTCATTTCGCTCAAGCTCTGCGGGATCAGCTGGCTGGACGCCATCTGCCACGCGTTCTCGGCGATGGGACTCGGCGGGTTCTCGACCTATGACGCGTCGGTCGCACATTTCAATTCGCCGGCGGTCGAGCTGGTGCTGATCGCCTTCATGTTGATTGCGGCGATGAATTTCGCACGCCACTTCCTGGCCTTCCGGCGCTTGTCGCTGGCGCCCTATGCCGCAGACCCGGAGATCGGTCCGATGCTGCGCATCATCGTGGCGAGCATCGTCTTGCTGACCTCGGTGGTATACGCGAGTCATGCGTACCCAAGCGTCTGGATCACGCTGCGCCATACGGCGTTCGCGGTCGTCTCGATGGCATCGACCACGGGATTCGTCACGGAAAACTGGGAGAAGTGGCCGCCCTTCGCCGGTTACTGGCTGCTGCTGCTCACTTGCATCGTGTGCAGCACGGGCTCGACCGGTGGCGGCATCAAGATGTTCCGCACGTTGCTGCTGTGGCGACAGGCGCTGCGCGAAATGCGCCTGATGGTGCACCCGCAGGCGGTGGAGCCGATCCGCATCGGCGGCCAGGTGGTGCCGAATCGCATCGTGTACGCGGTGCTGGCGTTCATCTTTCTGTACTTCATCACCGTCGTGACACTGACGCTGACGCTGCTGCTGTCGGGTCTGGACTTCAGCTCATCGATGTCCGCGGTGATCTCATCGATCAATAACACCGGTCCCGGGTTGAACCGCGTCAGCCCTGCCACGAACTACGCTTCGCTCAGCGATTTCCAGACCTGGATCTGCACCCTCGCGATGCTCCTCGGGCGATTGGAAATCTTCAGCGTCCTGGTGCTGTTAACCCCGGCCTTCTGGCGCAAATAGCGCCGCCCGGCGCCTTTGCTACGAATTTGGTCGTAGAAATGGCCGGGTTCGTCCCCAGCCATGAGCGGGCCGTCCCAAAACTCCCCGGGCGCCGAAAAGTCTGGCAAAACTTTGCTGAATTTTTCACTTCCTGTGTTGCTTGGATCAGACACTAGTGGCATCATCTCTACGGCAAGCTTCGTACTTTATGGCAATCACCGCAGCCGCCAGATCGCTCGCTTCACCGCTCGTGCCACCGATGACAGTGGCCGCGAGTTGGCGCCTTATTCTCGAAGTCACCCTGCCTTTCTGGCTCTTCATGACCTGCGAGCGGGTGATCACCTACCTGCTCGCCAGCACCAGCAACCCGATGGTCATCATTGCCCCGCCGGATGTGCGAATCGGGCAGCACCTGTTGCTCCTGCCCGTGTTGCTCGTTTGCTACAGAGGCGCGCTGACAGTCGGCTGGCCGCAGGTGGGACGAACGGCCGCACTTTTCAAGCACATCGGCCTGGCGGCGCTGTTCGCTTTCGCTGCGCGCCCCGCGCTGGTGGTCCTGACCGCCTATTCGCGCGATGAGTGGAGCCTCCTGCACGAGCTGGTCCAGTCCGAACTCGGCCAATACGCCTGGGCGATGATGTGGTTGTCGTCGGTCGGGGACTTCATGCTGTCGTACTGGTTCGGCCTCGCCCTGGTCGCGGGCGTGCATACCTACCGGGAGCTGAAAGACGAGAAGGTCCGGGCATCGCTGTTGCGTGACGAATGGACGCACTCGCGCCTGCAGGCGCTGCGCATGCAGCTCAATCCGCATTTCCTGTTCAACACCCTGAATGCGGCCGTGGCGCTGGTGCGCAGCGACGCTTCGGCCGCCGAGCAGATCCTGGTGCGACTCGGCGATCTGCTGCGCCGGACTTTCCGCGACGGCGAGTTGGACCAGGTGCCGCTCGCGCGCGAGGCGGAATTCGTCCGCCAATACCTCGAGATCCAGTCGCTCCGTTTTGCCGAGCGGCTGGTCTTCGAAGTGCAGGTGCCCGAGGAGCTGGAACGCGCATTGGTGCCGGGCCTGCTGCTGCAGCCACTGGCCGAGAACGCTGTCGTACACGGCTTGAAGAATGAGACCGATGTCGTGCACGTGCGCGTGTGCGCGCGCCGTGAAGGTAATGAGCTCGTGATGGAAGTCGCCAACACCGCCTCGGCACATGCGCTCCTCAGGTCGAAGCGAGAGGGCGTGGGCCTGGGAGCAACCCGCGAACGGCTGCGGACGTTGTTCGGCGAAGCCCAGGAGTTGTCGCTGAACGCGCGCCCGGACGGCTCGGTGGTCGCCCGCGTCCGTATGCCCTACAGGCAAGCTGCCGTCGGCAGCTGATTGCGAGTCAGCCCGTGGATTCACAACTTGGCGCCGAAGTGAACCCCCGCTCGCGCCGAGTAGAGTCCGACAAGCGTCGCATCCGCACGCTCATCGTCGACGATGAGCTGCTTGCCCGGCAGCGCCTGCGCGAGCTGTGTCGCCAGGAGCCAGACGTCGAAGTGATTGGTGAATGCAGTCACGGCGGGGAAGCCGTGCAACTGATCGAGGCATTGCGGCCCGACCTGCTGCTGCTCGACGTCGAAATGCGCGAAACCAATGGTTTCGAAGTGTTGCGCTGCCTCGCGAATGGCACAGCACCCCTGGTGGTGTTCGTTTCCGCCTTCGAGCATTACGCCTTCGGCGCGTTCGACGTCCAGGCGGTCGACTACCTGCTCAAACCGTTCGATCGCAGCCGCTTCCAGCTGGCGCTCACGCGCGTGCGCCAACGCCTGGCGGCCGCGCAGGGCTCGCGCCTCAGCGGTGAAATCGTGGACGCGGTGCGCGGAGCACTCGCGACCGCGGCACCACAGGCTGCGCCCCCGAAGCGCATCGTGGCGGAGAAAGACGAACGGCTGACGTTCATCGACCCGCAGGACATCGACTGCGTGGAAGCGGATCGCAACTACATCGCGATCCGGGTCGGATCAGAGTCGTACCGGATGCGCTGCACGATGCAGCAGGCGCAGGAAATGCTGGACCCGGCGGTGTTCCTGCGCATCCATCGCTCGGTGATCGTCAACACGCTCAAGATCGGCGAGATGGAACGCTGGTTTCACGGCGAATTCCTGCTCACGCTCAAGAACGGGCAGCGCTTCACCTCGGGACGCAGCTACCGGCGTCTCATCCAGGCCTACTTGCACAGCGGGAAAGGTTGAGGTTCGCCCGCGGTCGGCGGCTCAGCTGCTGATGTAGCGCTCGAGCTGCTCGATCTGCTGCTGCTGCTCCTCGATCACCGCCTTCACCAGGTCGCCGATCGAGACGACGCCGACGACGCGGCCCTTCTCCACGACCGGCAAGTGACGGATGCGCTGCTCGGTCATCATCTGCATGCAGTCGTGGACGGAGTTGGTGAGCGTCACTGTCTTGACGGGGGAGCTCATGATCTGGCGCACCGGCGTGTCGGCCGAGGACCGACCCAGCAGGATCACCTTGCGCGCATAGTCGCGCTCCGAAACGATCCCCACGAGCTCCGCACCGCGCATGACCAGCAGCGCCCCGACGTGCTTCTCCGCCATGAGGCGAATGGCCTCGAGGACCGGAGCTTCGGGCTCGGTCGCGTGGACCTGTGAGTCCTTTTGTTCCAACAGATGCTTGACGGTGAGCATGCCTGCCTCCCGGTCGATTGGCCGCGATCGACACTTCGATTCTACGCCGACACTCGGTCGTGGGAAGTGCTGGCGCCGCAGGAAGTGCGGGTAAACTTTACCCATGCAACGCGGTGGACCCAGGAGCACCATTCCGCCGCCCTCACAGCGGCCGCGAGCCGGGCCGCGCTGGCCGTTGCAGGTCATCGTCGGCGCATGCGTTGTCGCGGCTGCGTTTTTCGGCATGCGAGCGTTGCGACACGAGGCCGACACGCCTCCGCCAGCGCGGTTCAGCGACAAGTCGGTAGCGCGCCCCGAGACGCCGCACACGGACATGTCCGACACGCGGACAGTCTCTCCGGTTGCGGCCCCGACGATTGACGTTGCCTCGTTCATCCGCCGCCTGCGGCAAGCGGACACCTATCGAGTCTTGGGCGATATCGAGGTGGCCGGAGACGTTCGCGACCTGATCGCACAAGAACACGTTGCCGAGGCAGCCAACAGGCTCGAGACGCTGTCGCGCGCGGACAATCGTGATGCCAACGTCGCACTTGCACGCCTTGCGCGCACCTGTGTCGCCGAAGATCCGGACACGCGACGCTCGGCTGAATCGGCGCATGCCGAAGCAA
Source organism: Steroidobacteraceae bacterium (assembly GCA_035644435.1). Classification (GTDB taxonomy): domain Bacteria; phylum Pseudomonadota; class Gammaproteobacteria; order Steroidobacterales; family Steroidobacteraceae; genus DATBVX01. The sequence continues at coordinate 12,351 of DASQOO010000035.1, forward strand.
GCCGGCGTGCGAAGGACCTGTCACCGGAGACGCGTCAACGCCTGCAGGCAAGCCTTGCGCTCAGCCAGGAACGTCGGGCAACACTGACCAATGCCTGCAAACAAGCGCGTTTCGATTCACGGGCGATCGATCAGCGCTTGAGAGGCGCGGCGGCGGCGGGACACGAGGCGAGTCTCTGGCAGCTCGGCAATGAAGTCGAAGGCGACCTCGAGACCCGGCGCAAGCACTGGCTGTCGGCGGCGATGCTTGGCTACCTGCCCGCGCAGCTCGATCTGGCGGAGAGTCTCATGCAGGACGCGTTGCGCGGTGATCGTCGCGAGCGCGGCCGCATGAACTTCTGGCTGGAGACGGCGGCGAAACAATCACCGCAGGGCAAGGCGCTGCTGGCCGAATGCCTGCTCGACAGCTGTAACGCGCAGCCTCCCGACACAGCCACCGCCGCATCGCTACTCCAGGAAGCAACCTTGTCAGGTGCGGCCGAATCACTGGGAACATTGGCGTCGCTCTCCAGTGACGACCCCGCCGCGCCAACCGATGAGCGAATGTACAGCCTCAACGCGTTCCTGCAGCGACTGAATGACCTGGGCTGCTACGGCGACGATCTTTATCCGGGCACCGCGCTGCGCACCGGCGAGCACCTGCAACAGCTGGCGCTGCGGCTCTCGCCTTCAGGCCTTCAGCAGGCGCAGCGCATGGCCGATGAGGACTGGCGCGCCCATGGCGCCGAAGCGCGCGCGGCGATTCACTGCGATTGATCCCGTGCGGTTGACGCGTCTTGCGCGTCCGACGTCCACGAATACAACGCGTGCCGTCCGGCCCCATTGACCTCGAGCTTGGCGCTCATCGGAAAGGTGACGTCGTAGCGCGTCGAACAGAAGGTGCGGATCTCCTCTTCGGAACCGGGTTCCTGTGCGCCGAACTGGTTGCAAGGAAATCCGACCACGCTGAAATCCTGGCCCGCGAGCTCACGCTGCAAGCGCTCGAGCCCCGCGTACTGCGGCGTCAGGCCGCATTGACTCGCGACGTTGACGGCCAGCACGACCTGCCCACGCAGGCCGCCGAGCAGATCGGCGGACCCATCGATTCCCTGGATCTCGAAGTCGAAGAAATCATCCATCATTGCTCCTCAGCCGGGCCTCGAGCCACGACCTTCAGACCCACTGTCAGTGCTTTCGCAGCACCAGGTTCTTGCTGTACTGCACGTTCATGACATTGTTGTGCCAACCCTCGACGTAGGGCTTCACCAGGTGCTTGTTGACGTAGTAGTAGATCGGGATCACGGGCTGGTCGACGAGCATCAGGCGTTCGGCCTCTTCGAGTGCAGCGCGGCGCTGCGCATGATCGACCTCGCTCGCGGCTCGCGCCAGTAGTGCGTCGTATTGCGGGTTCCGATAGCCTGGCAGGTTGATGCCGAAATCGCTCTTCAGGTACTGCGCGAACGTGTACGCATCGTTGTAGTCACCGATCCAGCTCGAGCGGAATACCTGGGTCACATCGTGCCGATCGATGTTCTGCAACAACACCTTGAATTCTTCGCCCAGGAGTTCCGTCTCCACACCGAGGTACTCCTTCCACATCGAGGCGATCGCGACCGCGATGCGCGTATGGCTTTCATCGATGTTGTAACGAATCTGGGTGTGCAACGGATGCGCCGCGGAATAGCCCGCCGCGGCATAGAGTTCCCTGGCGCGCGCGAGGCGCTGCTCGAATGGGAGCGAGGCCCAATCAGGTTTTTGTGATTCGTAGTCGGCGACACCGATTGGCACCCAGCCGTAGGCGGGAAGCTCCCCACGACCCGTGACCGACTCGGTCAATCGCTCGCGGTCGATCACCATGGACAACGCGAGGCGCAGCTTCGTGTTGTCCTTGAAGGGCGCGCGGTAGAGGTTATAGCCGTAGTAGTAAGTACTGAGCTGCGGCGAGATACGCAGATCCGCTCCCAGGTTGGCGCGAATCCACTTGAACTGCGCTGGCGCTACCGTGTACGTCACATCGAGCTCGCCCGCGCGATAGCGCAGGAGCTCAGCGCCCTGATCGGGGATCTGCAGGTAGTTGATGGTGTCGATCTGGTTGGCCGCGTTGTTCCAGTAGTGCGGATTGCGATTCGCGACGATATGCGAGCCGACAATCCACTCCTTGAGCACGAACGCGCCGTTCGACACCGCATTGCCGGGACGCGCGAACTCACGCCCCAGGCGTTCGAGCGTCGGCCGATGCACGGGGTAAGTACTCGGGTGCGCGAGCACGCCAGGAACGTACGGCGCAGGCGCGCTGAGACGCATTACGACCGTGCGATCGTCCGGAGCAGTGACACCGAGCGCATCCGGTGGCTTGCGACCCGCCGCAATGTCCGGCGCGTTCTCGATCACGTCCAGGATCTGCCCGTAGGGCGAGGCGGTGGCTGGATCCACGAGGCGGCGCAGCGCATGGACGAAGTCGGCGGCGACCACCGGGTCGCCGTTCGACCAGCGCAGGTCATCGCGTAATTGAAAGGTGTATTGCCGCCCGTCCGGGCTCACCGACCATTCGCGCGCGGCCCCGGGCGCTGGCTTGGCATCCGCATCGAGCGCGGTCAATCCTTCGTACACATCGCGCAGGATGGTGAGTTCGGCGTCGGTGCGCGCGCGTTGCGGATCCAGTGATTCCGGCTCATGACCGTTGCCGCGATTGAACACCACCGGTTCATGGCCCGAGCTGTTCGATTCCGAAGTCGATTGCTTGCGCTGGCACGCGCCCGTGAGCGTGACGGCGACCGTGATCGCCGCGAGCACGAGGACTCGGAAGCGCTGCTTCACGCCGCGCGGCTGCGCTTTTTGAGATGAATCAGGAGCAGCGAGATGGCTGCCGGCGTAACGCCGGGAACTCGCGCCGCCTGGCCGAGACTCGCGGGACGGGCTTCTCCGAGACGCTGGCACACTTCGTTCGAAAGCCCCCGGACCGACGCGTAGTCGAGATCTGCGGGCAAAGCGGTTTCCTCGTTGCGTCGCTGGCGGTCGATTTCCTGCGCCTGCCGCTCGATGTAGCCGCTGTACTTGGCCTGGACGTCGATCTGGAGCCTGATCTGCTCCGGAAGCCTATCGTCATTCGCCCAGTCCGCGGGCATTGCGCCGACACCGGGCAATGCCGCCAGCGCTCCCAGCCTGACGTCGGGCCGCCGCAGCAGCTCGAACGCCGACTGTTCCCGGGTGAGTGGACCGCCGAATACGGCTTGCGCCTCTTCGTCCGAGAGATCGGCGGGGGCCAGCACGATTTCATCCAGCCGCAACCGCTCACGGACAATCAAGTCGCGCTTTTGCTCGAAAAACGCCCAGCGCTCCTCATCGACGAGACCGAGCTCGCGTCCCTTCGGCGTGAGCCGCAGATCCGCATTGTCCTCGCGCAGCAGCAGCCGATATTCGGCCCGGCTGGTGAACATGCGGTAGGGCTCCGGTGCACCGCGCGTAACGAGATCGTCGACCAGCACGCCGATGTAGGCTTCGCCGCGCTGTGGGCACCAGGGCTCGCGCTCCTGCGCACGCAGCGCCGCGTTGATTCCAGCAAGAAGGCCCTGTGCCGCTGCTTCCTCGTAACCCGTCGTGCCGTTGATCTGACCCGCGAAATAGAGATTCGGGATGAAGCGGGTTTCCAGGCTCATCTTCAGGTCGCGCGGATCGAAAAAGTCGTATTCGATCGCGTAGCCGGGGCGCGTCAGGTGTGCGTTCTCGAAACCGCGAATGCTGCGCACGAGCTCGTACTGCACATCGAAGGGCAGGCTGGTGGAGATTCCGTTCGGATACACCTCACGCGTCGTCAGGCCCTCGGGCTCCACAAAAATCTGGTGCGAAGTGCGACTCGCGAAGCGGAACACTTTGTCCTCGATCGAAGGGCAGTAGCGCGGCCCAACACCTTCGATGCGGCCCGTGAACATCGGCGAGCGATCGCTCGCGCGGCGAATGATCTCGTGTGTGCGCTCGTTGGTCGCCGTGATGTGGCAGGGCGCTTGCTGCGGATGTTCGCTGCGCCGGCCGAGGAACGAGAACACCGGCCGCGGCTCGTCGCTGTGCTGCTCGGACATCACACTGAAGTCGACGCTCCGTGCATCGATGCGTGGTGGCGTGCCGGTCTTGAGCCGGCCGACACGAATCGGGAGCTCACGCAGCCGCGCCGCAAGCCGCAGGGAGGGCGGATCGCCCGCGCGTCCGGCGGCGTAGTTCTCCAGGCCGATATGGATGCGGCCCGACAGGAAAGTACCGACTGTGAGCACGACAGTGCGCGCCTCGAACTCGATGCCCGACTGCGTGACAACGCCGCAGACGCGCCCGCCATCGAGCTTGAGGTCTGCGACTTCCTGCTGAAAGAGTGTCAGGTTCGGCTGCGATTCGAGCACCGAGCGAATCGCCTGCCGATAGAGTGCGCGATCGGCTTGCGCGCGAGTCGCACGCACGGCCGGTCCCTTGCTGAGATTGAGGGTGCGGAACTGGATACCCGCGCGATCGGTCGCGCGCGCCATGGCGCCGCCGAGCGCATCGATTTCGCGGACCAGGTGGCCCTTGCCAATGCCCCCAATCGCCGGATTGCAGCTCATCGCACCCAGCGTCTCGATGCTTTGCGTGAGCAGCAGCGTGCTCGCGCCCATGCGCGCGGCGGCAAGCGCGGCCTCGGTGCCGGCATGGCCGCCACCGACCACGATGACGTCGAAACTACGCGCGAACCGCATGGCTAAAGACTCAATGCTGTCAGGGACTTGAAAAAGGGCGCCTAGTGTAAGCAGCCTGTCGTCCCGTTGCCAGAATCGACACTGGAAATGGGCTCTCGTGTAAGGTGCGCCCCTGAAATGGCTGTCCATGTGCGTCCTGGAACCCGGGAGTCCGAATTGAGGTTTCGCCTCGGCGTCTTGGTTCTCGGCGCGTGCATCGCTCCGGCGTTCGCTGCACCGCCGCCTGCCACGCTCCCCCTGAGCGCGTGCCGGTTGCAGCACCCTGATCATCTGCAATCGATCGAGGCGCGCTGTGGCACGCTCGCGGTGCCCGAGGATCGCAGCAATCCGCGCTCCCCCAGGATCCATCTCAAGGTGGCAGTCATCGCGGCTCTCGACCGGCGGGCAGCTGCGGATCCGCTCTTCATCCTCGCGGGCGGCCCCGGCCAGGCCGCCACCGGCTTTTACGCGCTCGTGGCGCCGGCGTTCGCGCGCGTGCAGCGCGAGCGCGACATCGTACTCGTGGATCAGCGCGGCACCGGCGATTCCAACGCGCTGAACTGCCCGTTCCCGGACGAGGACGAGACGGTCGAACTGACGCCTGCGCAACTTCGCGCTCATGCGAGCGCCTGTCTTGCGTCACTGCAGGCCGACCCGCGCTTCTACACGACCAGCGTTGCCGTCCAGGATCTCGATGCGGTCCGCGCGGCGCTCGGTTACGCGCAGATCAACCTGTACGGCGTGTCGTACGGAACACGCGTCGCTCAGCACTACCTGCGCCGCTTCCCCGACAACGCCCGCGCGCTCATCCTGGATGGCGTCGTGCCGCCGGACGCGGTGCTCGCGGTCGACGGATCCGTCAACGCCCAACGTGCGCTCGAGCTGATCTTCGCTCGCTGCCGTGCCGATGCCGCCTGCCATGAAGTATTCGCCGATCCGCAGACGCAGTTCGACACGTTACGCACCCGCCTGTCGGCGACTCCGACTCGCGTCTCGCTTCCGGATCCGGACACCGGCGTGATCACGCCCATCGACCTGCGACTCACCCACCTGCAGATCGCAACTCGCCTGCTGAGCTACGCGCCCGAGCGCGCGGCGCTCATGCCGCTGATCCTCGATCAAGCGGTGGCGCATTCGAACTACGTGCCGCTCGCCGCGCAGGCCGTGATCATGTCCAAGCGCTACGTCGATGTGATCGCATATGGGATGCACAACGCGGTCGTATGCACCGAGGACATGCCGTTCATCAATTCGGCCAGGATCGATCGCGCGGCGCTGGCGCGCAGCTACCTGGGCACGGCGCAACTCGACGGACTGGTGGACGTCTGCCGGGAATGGCCGCGTGGTGTGCTCGATCCGGACTTTCATGCCGAGCTCAAGTCCGACCGGCCCGTGCTCTTGCTCTCGGGCTCTGCGGATCCGGTGACACCGCCGCTCTATGCGGAACGCGCGGCGCATGGGCTCAGCCATGCCTCGCAGATCGTTCTCGAGGGACAGGGCCACGGACAGCTCGCCACCGGCTGCATGCCACGCGTGATGGCGCGGTTCCTCGACGCTGGCAAGACAACGGGCCTCGACGCTGCCTGCACACACAGCATCGTGCCGGATCCGTTCTTCACTTCGTTCTCGGGCCCGCCGCCATGATCGAAGTGCAAGGCCTGCGCAAGTATTTCGGCACCGTAGCTGCGGTTCGCGATGTGTCGTTCGCCGCACTCGACGGACGTATCACCGGACTGCTGGGCCCCAATGGCGCGGGCAAATCGACCACGCTCCGGATTCTGAGCACCTTGCTGCAGCCGGACGATGGCAGCGGGCGTGTCGACGATCTCGACCTGCGCCGCGACCCTCTCGGCGTACGCCGCCGGCTCGGCGTGCTGCCGCACGCGAGTGGTGTGTATCCCAACCTCACGGGACGAGAGAACATCCAGTATTTCGGCCGGCTGCAGGGCCTCGACTCGGCGACGATCGACAGGCGCACGCGCGAACTCGTCGAGTTGTTGGAGATGGCGGACTTCGTCGACCGGCGTGCCAAGGGCTACTCGCAGGGCCAGCGACTCAAGGTCGCGATCGCACGGGCGCTGGTGCATTCACCGCGCAACGTGGTGCTGGATGAGCCGACCAATGGCCTCGACGTGATGGCGACGCGCGCGTTACGTGGCCTGTTGCGGCGGTTACGCGATGAGGGTCACTGCGTGCTGTTTTCGAGCCACGTAATGCAGGAGGTGGCGACTCTCTGCGATGAAGTCGTGATCATTGCGCGCGGCGTGGTGGTGGCGCGTGGTACGCCTGATCAGATCCGTTCGCGCAGCGGCACCGACAGCCTGGAAGACGCGTTCGTCGCGGCGATCGGCAGTGCCGAGGGCTTGCAGTAGTGCGCCCAACCATCGTCGTCTGGCTCAAGGAGATGAAGGAAAACCTGCGCGACCGGCGCACGCTCCTGTCGGCGCTGCTGTTCGGCCCGCTGTTCGGCCCATTCATGTTCGCGCTGATGATCGGACTGTTGCTCGAAAAGACCGCGAATGAGTTCGACGAGAAGGTGGCGCTCGCCGTCAATGGCAGCGAGCACGCACTGAACCTGATGCAGTTTCTCGAGGAGCATGACGTCGCGATTCACCGGGTGAAGCTCGATCTCACCAGCGCTCGGGCCGCGATTCGCAACGGACGCCAGGAGGCGATTCTCCTGATCCCACCGGAATATCCGCTGCGCCTCCGAGAAGGCCTGCCGGCGCCGGTGACGTTGGTTTCCGACAGCGCCGACAATCGCACCGGCAAGTACGTGGCGCGGGTGCGTGCGCTTCTCAACGCCTATGGTTCGCAGCTCGCGGCTTCGCGTCTCCTCGCGCGAGGCGTGAACGCTGACGTCGTCCGCCCGATCGCGATCGATGAAGTCGACGTCTCGACCCCTGCCGGCCGAGCGCTCCTGGTGCTCGGCATGATGACCTACTTCATCCTGTTCGCGATGCTGATGGGAGGCCTGTACCTCGCGATCGACGCCACTGCGGGCGAGCGTGAGCGCGGCTCACTCGAACCGCTGCTCACAGTGCCGGCGGAACGAGCCTCCTTGATCTATGGAAAGATTCTTGCGACCTGCTGCTTCATGCTGCTGTCGCTCGCAATCACGCTGAGCGCGTTCTGCGTCGGCCTGAAGCTGGTGCCACTCGAGGCACTGGGGATGAGCGCAAATTTCGGCCCGGGCGTAGCCTTGCGCGTCTTCCTGGTAGTAATGCCGTTCGTTTTGCTGGGCGCCTCGCTCATGACCGTGGTCGCATCATTCACACGCACCTACAAGGAAGCGCAGAGCTACCTGACTCTGGTGCTGCTGATCCCGACGCTCCCGATCGTGTTCGCGGGACTCTATTCGCTGCGACCGAGCAACTGGCTGATGGCGGTGCCGAGCTTGAGCCAACACCTCCTGATGACTGGGTTGATTCGCGATGAGCCGCTTCCGACCCTGCACGTCGCGATTTCTGGACTGACGACCCTCGCGGCGGGATTCGCGCTGGCTTGGCTCGCGGGACGCCTCTATCGGCGCGAGGCGATCCTCGGTTAACTCGGTCGCAGCGACTGGGAACCGTGCGCAGTTCCGGCCTCCGCGCGTGCCATGAGCAAGCGGAAACGGCGCTGATTCGCCGCTTCGAACTCGCGCGCTTCGATCTCGAAGCGGTTCTCGAAGTAGCCGCGCCTCAGCCACGCCAGGACGTAACGCCAGCGCGTCAGGCGCCGTGGCGCCCACTGGTTGAGTACATGGAAATACTCGTGCAACACGAGCGCGGGATCACGCGCGAATTCGCCGACCGTGCCGCGCAGGTAGATCCGATGCGGTCGCGTCGTGGCTAGCGCGCGTGCGTGCCAGCGCACGCGCCACGAGTGCTCGATGAGCTCGACACTGGCGGCGGCAGCGCCAAACATTTCATGTAACGCCGCGCGCACAACCGGTGGCAGGTGCTCGAAACCCAGGACACGCCGCGCCACGTCCGCCTACTTGCCGATGCAGAACGTGGAAAAGATTCGTCCCAGCAGATCTTCGCTGCTGAACTCGCCCGTGATTTCTCCGAGCGCGGTCGACGCGGCCCGCAACTCTTCGGCCAGCAGTTCGCCGGCGCGGCGCGTCCGCAGCTGCTCAGCCCCGGTCTCGACGTGGCGGCGAGCTCGGGCGAGCGCTTCGATATGACGCCGGCGCGCGGAAATACTCCCTGCCTCCACGGGCGTGAATCCGATGCAGTGCTTGAGGTGCTCACGGAGCAGATCGAGGCCCGCGCCGGTTGTCGCTGAGAGTCGCAGCACGGGGGGTGAGCTGGACACGGCCATTTGCGGCACGTGCTTCACCAGGTCTGTCTTGTTCATCACGATCGTCACCGGCAGGTCGGTGGGCAACCTTCCGCGCTCGCGTGCGAAGCTCGACGCGCCAGGATCGGTCGCGCTGTCGACGACGAAGAGCACATGCTCGGCGCGACTCATCTCAGCGCGTGCTCGTCGCACACCTTCTGCTTCGACGACGTCGCCCACTTCACGCAGACCGGCGGTGTCGATGAGATGCAACGGCATGCCATCGATATCGACGCGCTCGCGCAATACATCTCGCGTGGTACCCGGAACATCGGTAACGATCGCGGCGTCATAGCCCGCGAGGCGATTCATCAGGCTTGACTTGCCGGCGTTCGGGGCGCCGGCGATCACGACCGTCATGCCGTCGCGCAGCAAGCGGCCCTGGCGCGTCAGCTGCGCGACCGAATCGAAATACCTGAGTACGGATTCGAGTCGCTCACCGAGCTCCGTATCCGCCCGGATATCGAGTTCCTCCTCCGGAAAATCGATAGCCGCTTCGACGCGCACGCGCAGGTCGAGCACCGCCTCGGTGAGGCCCTGCACGATCGCTGAAAATTCTCCCTGCAGTGAGCGTAGCGCGGCGCGCGCTGCCGCCTGCGAGCCGCTATCGATGAGATCCGCGACTGCTTCCGCTTGCGCCAGGTCGAGCTTGTCGTTGAGAAAAGCGCGCTGCGTGAATTCGCCCGGTCGCGCCAGGCGCGCACCCAGTTCGACCGCGCGGCGCACGAGCAGATCCATCACGACCGGACCGCCGTGGCCGTGCAGCTCGAGCACGTGCTCGCCGGTGTAGGACTGCGGTGTTGGGAAATACAGAGCGAGCCCGGTATCGAGCACTGAACCATCTGCTGCCTGGAACGGAACCAAGCTCGCGACTCGCGGCTCCGGCAGTTCGCGCAGGATCCCTCGAGCAATCTCCGGGACCGCGGCACCGGAAATGCGCACGATGCCGATGCCTCCCCGCCCGGGAGGCGTCGCCGCGGCGACAATGGTGTCAGGTGCTGGCATCGAGCAAGCCCGGTGGCGGTTGGATACGTGGGCGTAGGCGGCAGCCTAGCGCCGCTTGGCTGACAATGTCAGCTGGACGTTGGTGCAAGCCGTCTACTGACGGCGCCCGTCACTCAGGAGCAGGCGGCTGGCAAGTCTCAGCTCTTCTTTTCCTGTCCCATGACCAGGCGATTGATGTTCCACTGCTGGGCGATCGACAGCCCCGTGTTGGTGATCCAGTAAAGCACCAGCCCGGCCGGGAACCATGCAAACATGAAGGTCATGATCAATGGCATGAACATGAACACCTTCGCCTGGATCGGATCGGGCGGCGTCGGGTTGAGCTTGTACTGACCGAACATCGCCGCGCCCATGATGAGCGGCAGGATGAAGAATGGATCGCGTGTCGACAGGTCGTTGATCCACAGCATGAACGGCGCCTGCCGCATCTCGACGCTCTCGAGCAGCACCCAGTAGAACGCGAGGAACACCGGGATCTGGATCACGATCGGCATGCAGCCGGCGAGCGGGTTGACCTTCTCGCGCTTGTAGAGCTCCATCATCGCCCGCCCGAGCTGCTCGCGGTCGTCCTTGTAGCGTTCCTGGATGTTCTTGATGCGCGGAGTGAGCGCGCGCATCTTCGCCATCGACTTGCCGCTGACCTGGCTCGGCCAATAGAAGAGCAGCTTGATGAGCGCCGTGACGATGATGATGGCCCAGCCCCAGTTCTTGACGATGCCGTGTACCCAGCTGAGCAAGGAGAACAGCGGCTTGGCGATGAAGGTCAGCTTGCCGTAGTCGGCGACCAGCTCGAGACGCGGTCCGGTCTTTTCAAGTTGTGCCTGGAGTTTCGGGCCAACGAAGATCGTCTCGTTGAATGAGCCATGCCCGCCCGCGGGCACGCTCTGCTTGGGTCCAACCGCACCGAGCAGATATTCGTCACCGTTCACCTGCAAGCGGAATTGGTACGGCTGCTTGAGTGCAGGCACCGCTGCGGCGACGAAGTGGTGCTGCATCGCTGCGAGCCAACCGTCAGTGACGGTAACGTTGAGATTGCGATCTTCGTCGTTGTCGACCTTTAGCTTTCGGTAGCGCGCACCGTCATAAACTGCCGGGCCTGCAAAGGCGTAACTCTCGACGTTGAACATCGAGCGCTCGACCTTGTGCTGCTGGCGCATGAACCGCACGTATGACGATGCACTCCACGGTGCCGCGCCATGGTTGTCGACGGCATAGTCGATACGAATGCCGTAGTAGCCGCGCTGAAACGTGAAGGTCTTGGTGACCGTGAGACCGGCGTCGTTGCTCCAGGTAAGCGGGATCTGCAGCTCGCCCTGGCCATCTGCAAGCGCGTATTCGGCGGCCGGTGCCGTGAAGGCTGCGCGATGATCCGGTTGAGCGCCGCCACTATCCGCTGTGAGGCCGGACTGAAACACGAATGCCGGTTCCGACGTCGATTCATTGAAAAGGCGGACCTTGATGTCCGGCTGGTCCTTGTGAAGCGGATATTGGAGCAGGTCGGCGCGCGTGAGCCGGCCACCTTGCAGGCTGATATCCATATCGAGCACATCGGTGCGCACGTGGATCTTGCCAGCACCGATATTGGGAACCTCTGAGGGCGGCGCTTCCGCGGTGGCGCCGACGCCTGTTGCGGCGGCGACCGGATTCGGCGTGGCTTGAGAGGTCGGTGCGCTCTGCGGAGCCGGAACGCTCTCATCGAAGCCTGGCGTGCCGCCCATCGGCGTCGTGCCCGACGGCGCTGTCGTTGTCTGCGGCGGGGAGACGGGCCGCTGGTAGTCGTGCATCCAGGCCTGGTAGTTGAGCCACAGAACCAGCGCGAGTGCCGACCACAGAAAAATGCGCTGGCTAGCCATGCCGGACACCATTCACGTGCGTGCGCGCATCAAGTTCCGGCACCGGGTCATAGCCGCCGGCATGCAATGGATGGCAGCGCAACAGGCGTCGCACCGCCAGCCAGGAGCCGTGCAGGGCGCCATGCTTATCGACGGCTTCGAGGGCGTAAGCCGAACACGACGGATAGAAACGGCAGCTTGGTCCGAGCAGCGGACCGATCAGCCAGCGGTAGGCTTGGATGATTGCTTTGATCAGCGAGCGCATCGTTCCCTTATCTTGGTCAGCAATTGCGACAGATCTGCGCGCAACTCGGCCCGCGTCGCACCGCGGGCCTGGCTGCGTGCACTGACGACGAAGTCGAGCGCCGGCAGATTCTGCTGTGCCAGCCGAAACTCTTCACGCAGAACTCGCCGAATGCGATTGCGTGCCACGGCGTTGCCCACCGCGCGCGCCGCGATCGACAGCCCGAGGCGCGGGAACCCACACGCGTTGCCGGACACGGTGATCTGAAACAGCTTCTCGCTGAACCGCTGCCCGCTCTTGTACACATGCTCGAACTGCGCCGCGGTGCGGAGGCGCTGACGGGCGCTGAAAGTGAAGGACCCGATCGGATCTCCGCCCGTGTCTTACGGAATGAGGCGCTTGCGACCCTTTGCTCGCCGGCGCGCCAGAACCTGCCGGCCTTTCTTGGTGGCCATGCGGGCCCTGAAGCCATGCGTGCGTGCGCGGCGCACCTTGCTTGGCTGATAAGTGCGTTTCATCTTGTCGCGTCCGGGTTCGTTTGATCGGTCGGGCTCTGGCTGAGCGCGAAAAGGCGGCAAGCGTACGCAGCGCTCCCGGGGCTGTCAACACGACTTCTTCGTCGCGCGTGCGCTCGCGGCCTAGCGATAACGAGGTCGTCGTTATAGACTTCGACCCCCTTTCGTTCGAACCCGTTTTCCATCGCCTGGTCGCGCGGAGTTGCGCTCGTGGAAGCGTCGCTGTGGAGCCGTTGTCTGCGGCTGCTGGAGTCGGAAATTCCCGAGCAGCAGTTCAATACATGGGTGCGCCCGTTGCAGGCCGTTGAGGAAGACGGCGTGCTGCGCCTGCTGGCGCCCAACCGTTTCGTGGTCGACTGGCTGACGCAAAACCTGCGCGGGCGCATCGAAGAACTGATCGGCGCGGTAGCGGATTCGCAGGCCCCGCAAATCCAGCTCGAAGTCGGCTCGCGCGCGCTGCCGCCAACGCCTATCACCGTCACTGGTGTGCGCCCGAAGCGCGTAGAGGCGGTCGTTGTCGGCGGGCGGCTTAACCCGGATTTCACATTTACGAATTTCGTCGAGGGCAAGAGCAACCAGCTCGCCAAGGCCGCAGCCCAGCAGGTGGCTGAAAATCCAGGCCGCGCTTACAACCCGCTTTTCATCTACGGCGGTGTCGGTCTCGGCAAGACGCACCTGATGCAGGCGGTCGCCAACACGATGCGCGTGCGCAATCCCGAAGCGCGCATTGCCTACGTGCATTCTGAGCGCTTCGTCAGTGACATGGTCAAGGCGCTGCAGCACAACACCATCAACGAATTCAAAACTGCCTATCGCACTCTCGATGCGCTGCTGATCGATGACATCCAGTTTTTCGCCGGCAAGGAACGCTCCCAGGAAGAGTTCTTCCACACCTTCAATGCGCTGCTTGAAGGCCAGCAACAGGTGATCCTGACCTGCGATCGTTATCCGAAAGAAGTCGACGGGCTCGAGGAACGGCTGAAGTCACGCTTTGGTTGGGGCCTGACGGTTGCGATCGAACCCCCGGAGCTCGAGACTTGCGTCGCGATCCTGATGAGCAAGGCCAGCGCGGCGCGCGTGGAATTGCCGGAGGAAGTCGCGTTCTTCATCGCCAAGCGCATTCGTTCCAACGTGCGCGAGCTCGAAGGCGCGCTGCGCAGAGTGGTTGCGAATTCGCAGTTCACCGGTCGGCCGATCACGCTCGATTTCGCGAAGGAAGCGTTGCGCGATCTGCTGGCGCTGCAGGACAAGCTGGTTACGGTGGAAAATATCCAAAAGACCGTGGCCGAGTACTACAAGATCCGCGTCGGCGATTTGCTGTCGAAGCGCCGCAGTCGCTCGATCGCCCGACCGCGCCAGGTCGCGATGGCACTCGCGAAAGAATTGACTACACACAGCCTTCCGGAAATTGGCGATGCATTTGGCGGGCGCGATCACACGACGGTGCTGCATGCCTGCAAACGCATCAAGGGCCTGCGTGAGTCCGAGACTCGGATGGGAGAGGACTACTCAAACCTGTTGAGGACACTGACTGGTTGAATGTGGATTCCCTGTGGACTCAACTGTGGATAAAGTTACCCACAGTCGGACCACAGTTTGCTGGCGGGGTTGAACCCCTTGGCTCAACAGTTTCAGATTAATACAACTGATTGATATTCTTGTTGAATATCGAGTTACCCACGTCAAACGCGGCACTCAGTAATAACAATAACTGATTTAAAAAGAAGGTTTGTTTCAGGAGTAAAGATGAAGCTCAGCGCGAATCGCGAAACGATTCTCCAACCTCTGCAGGCAGTCATCGGTGTTGTTGAGCGTCGTCAGACGATGCCGATCCTGGCAAACGTCTTACTCTCGGCTCGCAACAATCGTCTGTCGGTTACCGCGACGGATCTCGAGGTCGAGTTGCTTGCGAGTACGGAGGTCTCGGTACAGAACGCCGGGGACATCACTGTGCCTGGTCGTAAGTTGCTCGACATCTGTCGCGCGCTGCCGGAAGGAGTTCTGGTTTCTTTCGTAGTCGACGGTGAGAAGGCGGTTATTCGTGCCGGCCGCAGTCGCTTCACTTTGTCGAGCTTGCCGGCGAGCGAGTTTCCGACGATTGAAGAAATCAGCGCGCAGCAAACGCTGGAGTTACCGCAAGCTGAGTTACGAACACTCCTCGACCAGACGCATTTCTCGATGGCGCAGCAGGATGTTCGTTACTACCTCAACGGCATGCTGCTGGAGACCGATGGCAGCGTGCTGCGCACCGTGGCAACGGATGGGCATCGACTCGCACTTTGCGAGATGACGATGGCCTCGAAGGTGAAAGCCAATCAGCAGGTAATCGTGCCGCGCAAGGGAGTGCTCGAATTGCAGCGGTTGCTTGGTACCGATGGCAGTGTCAATGTGTCTATCGGGACGAATCACATTCGCGCCCAGATCGGCGATATTCGCTTCACTTCGAAGCTAATTGACGGCCGTTTCCCGGAATATAGCCGCGTTATACCCGCCTCTCCGACCAAGATTGTGAAGGCAGACCGGGAAACGCTGCGGCACGCTCTTCAGCGCGCCGCCATCCTCTCGAATGAAAAATATCGAGGCATCAGGCTCACAATTCGGCCAAATACCCTGACCGTCCAAGCTCACAACCCGGAGCAGGAAGAAGCTGAAGAGGAAATCGAAGTGACTTACCAAGGCGACGATCTGGAGGTCGGCTTCAACGTGAACTACCTGCTCGATGCCTTGGCAGCCATCGAGAGCGCGACCGTGGACATTGGCCTCAGCGACTCCAACAGCAGCTGCCTGATCCGCAACCCGGACAAGACTGCCTCGAAGTACGTCGTGATGCCGATGCGTCTGTGAGCCGTGGATGGCGCTCCGATCCGTCCGACTTCAGCAGTTCCGCTGTTTTGATTCTGTAGATCTCGAGCTCGATCGAAGACTCACCCGGATCCAGGGCGCAAACGGCTCCGGCAAGACCAGCCTGCTCGAGGCAATTTTTCTGCTCGGCCGCGGCCGCTCGTTCCGCTCATCCAGGCTCGACCTCGTTGTCAGGCACGGTCAACCAGGCCTTGCCGTTGCCGGTCTTGTTGAGCGTGCGACCGTTACTGTCCCGGTGCAGGTGGAGCATGCCGCTGGTGAGACGGTGGCTCGCATCCGCGGACAGCGCGTCGCCTCGCTTTCAGAGCTCAGCATGTCTTTCCCTGTGCAGATCATCGAGCCCGGCGTCCATAAGTTGATCGAGGAAGGCCCGGTCCGTCGGCGTCGGTTTCTCGATTGGGGCACGTTCCACGTGGAACCTGCGTACTTGAGCGAATGGCAGCGCTTTCACCGTGCGCTGAGGCAGAGGAATGCGGCGCTCCGGGCGCGGGTCAGCCTCGAGGACCTCGAGCCCTGGAATGACGCGTTGTCGATCGCTGGTGAGCGCGTAGATGAGGCTCGCGCGCGATACCTGGGCTTGACCCAGTCATACCTTGTCGCTGCATGCGCGGACCTCCTGGGACGCGATGTTTCGTTTGCGTACGTACGGGGTTGGCCGGAGGAATTGCTCCGGGATGCGCTCGAACGCGCGCAAGCCTTCGACTACCTGAGGCGCGTAACTTCGGTAGGCCCACATCGAGCGGATCTGCGGATCGAGGTCGACGGAAGGCCTGCAAAGGATGTGGTTTCGCGCGGTCAGCAAAAGCTGCTGGCCGCTGGACTCTTGCTGGGTCAGCTGGAATTCCATATTGCGCAGCAGGGATTGCAGCCCACCGTCCTGTTGGATGATCCGGCGGCGGAGCTTGATGAGGCGACCGTACGGCGATTCACGGATCGCATCTTTCGCCTCGACACACAAATCGTTTTGACCTCACTTGCGGTGCAATCGCCGGGCACCCCGGAGCCCGGTCGAGTGTTTCACGTGGAACAAGGAGAGGTGCGCCAGATGCTATAATTCGCGCCCCCAAATTGAGGCCCATCATGTCGGACAAAGACGTCTACGATTCAAGCAAAATCAAAGTCTTGAAAGGCCTTGATGCGGTGCGCAAACGCCCTGGAATGTACATCGGAGACACCGATGACGGCACGGGGCTTCACCACATGGTCTTCGAAGTCGTAGACAACTCCATCGATGAGGCGCTAGCCGGTTTCTGCGATCGCATCGTGGTGACCATTCACGCAGACGAATCCGTCACGGTCGCCGACAATGGGCGCGGGATCCCCGCAGATATCCACCCAGAAGAAGGAAGATCGGCCGCCGAGGTCATCATGACCGTCCTGCACTCGGGCGGTAAGTTCGACGACAGCTCCTACAAGGTTTCCGGCGGTCTACATGGCGTGGGCGTCTCGGTCGTCAACGCGCTGTCGGAGTATCTGGTCCTCACGATCTGCCGCGACGGCCGAATCCATCAGCAGGAATACCGCCTGGGCGTGCCGGTCGCGCCCATGCAGGCAGTCGGGCAGACGACCGAGCGCGGCACGACAATTCGCTTCAAGCCCAGCGCGACGATTTTTACCAACATCGAGTTCAACTACGAACTCCTCGCCAAACGATTGCGCGAGCTTTCATTCCTCAACTCCGGTGTGCGGATCGAGCTCATCGATGAGCGTGAAGAGAAGAGCGACGTATTCAAATACGAGGGTGGCATCCAGGCTTTCGTGAAGTACCTGAGTCGCAGTCGTACGCCGATCCACGAAACTATTTTCGCGTTCCGCACGGAACAGGCCGGCACCGTGGTCGAAGTGGCGATGCAGTGGAACGACTCCTACCAGGAGAGCATGTTCTGCTACACCAACAACATTCCGCAGAAGGACGGCGGCACGCATTTGGCGGGTTTTCGCAGTGCTTTGACGCGCACGCTCAACAACTACATCGAGAAGGAGGCGTACGCGAAAAAAGAGAAAATGATCACGACGGGCGATGACGCGCGCGAAGGTCTCACAGCGATTCTCTCGGTCAAGCTGTCGGATCCGAAGTTTTCCTCGCAAACGAAGGACAAGCTCGTGTCCTCCGAGGTGAAGGCGATTGTCGAATCGGCGGTTGCCGCGCGCCTGGAAGAATTCCTGCTCGAGCGCCCGCAGGACGCGCGCGCGATCGTGGCCAAGATCATGGAAGCCGCGCGTGCCAGAGAAGCTGCACGCAAGGCGCGCGATATGACTCGGCGCAAAGGCGCCCTCGATTTCGCGGGCCTGCCCGGAAAGCTCGCTGACTGCCAAGAGAAGGATCCAGCGCTCTCGGAGTTGTTTCTCGTAGAGGGCGACTCGGCCGGTGGCTCAGCCAAGCAAGGGCGCGACCGACGCACTCAGGCGATCCTGCCTCTCAAGGGGAAGATCCTGAATGTCGAAAAGGCGCGGTTCGACAAGATGATCTCGTCCGCGGAAGTTGGCACCCTGATCACAGCACTTGGCTGCGGGATCGGGCGAGATGACTTCCAGATCGCGAATCTTCGCTACCATCGAATCATCATCATGACCGATGCGGACGTAGACGGTTCCCACATTCGCACGCTCCTGCTGACCTTCTTCTACCGCCAGATGCCCGAGCTGATCGAACGCAGCCACATCTACATCGCTCAGCCCCCACTTTATAAGGTCCGCAAAGGCAAGCAGGAGCACTACGTCAAGGACGACGGCGAGTTGAATGCGCTGCTGCTGAACTCCGCGCTGGATACCGCAGCGTTGCACGTCAATTCGGAAGCGCCGCCGCTGTCGGGGGCCGGACTCGAATCGCTGGCGCGGCGCTACGAGGAAGTGCAGGCGATCATCAAGCGGTGGTCGCGCAGGTATGACGAGCGCGTCCTGGAGCAAATGATCTACTTGCCCGAGCTCGCTGCCGCCGCGTTCGATGACGTCGAGCTTCTCAGCGACTGGTGCCGCCAGCTCGATCGGCGCCTGAATGCGCTGAATGACGCCACACGGACTTTCCGCGTGGCATTGCATTCCGGCAGCGACGGCACGACTCAGCGCATCGACGTGCAGCGCACCGAACACGGCGTGAGCGCCACCAAGCATATTCAGCGTGAGTTCTTCGACTCCGCGGAATATCGGCGCATTGCTGAACTCGGCCGCACGCTCGCGGACCTGATCGGCGAGGGCGCGTATGTCACCAAGGGTGATGAGCGCCACGAAGTCGCGAGTCTCAAGGAGGCCATGCATTGGCTGCTCGGCCAGGCGAAGAAGGGCCAGACCATCCAGCGCTACAAGGGCCTTGGCGAAATGAATCCGGAGCAGCTCTGGGACACGACGATCAACCCTGAGTCCCGTCGTCTCATGCTGGTGAAGATCGAGGACGCCGTCGCGGCGGACGATATCTTCACGACATTGATGGGCGATCAGGTTGAGCCGCGCCGCGAGTTCATCGAGAAGAACGCGCTAGCGGTTGCCAACCTGGATATCTAACGCACAACGTCGGGGGTCGGCGCGGCGGGCAGTGCTGCATGCAACTGCCGAACGGCTGCATGCGCCACGACTCAGGGCGGCTGCAGTCGCGCCACGGTGCTTTCAATCCAGTTCTGGATGCGTTCGTTCAACTCGCGCGGCTCCATGCCGCGCGGGTCGATGGGCGGACCGATGACGACCCGAATCGTGCCGGCCCTCTTCAACAGGCCGCGGCGCGGCCAGTACGAGCCCGCATTGTGCGCGACCGGAATCACCAGCCGTCCGGTCTGCGTCGCCAGCAGAGCGCCGCTGACGCCGTACCTGCGAGTCTGACCTGCGGGCATGCGAGTGCCTTCCGGGAAGATCAGGATCCACATGCCGCTGGCGAGCCTGCGCTTGCCTTCTTCCACGACCCGATTCACCGCGACGTGACCGCTACCGCGATCGATCGCTATGGGGCGCATCGCCCGAATCGCCCAACCGACCACCGGGATCCACATCAACTCGTGTTTGAGAACCCAAGCCTGGGGTGGAAACACCAGCACCTGCGCGAACGTTTCCCAGGACGAGGAGTGCTTCCACATCGAGATGTGGTTATCCGGAGGAATGTTTTCGCGGCCTTCCACGACGTAGTCGAGACGGCAGCTGAGCTTGAGCAACCACATCAAGCTTTGTGCCCAGGTTCGCGTCACCAGGTAGCGCGCTCGATAGGGAAAGATCGCAGCGAGCACGACGCCGATCGAAAAGATCAACGTCGACACGAACAGATAGAGCGTGAAAAACAATGAGCCGAGCAGCTGCATGTCAGCCCGGCAGGCGTGACAGATCGGCGGTGTGCAGGAACAGATCGCGTAGCTGCGCGAGCAGGGTGAGGCGGTTGTTGCGCAGTTGCGCGTCGCTGTCCATGACCATCACAGAGTCGAAAAAAGCGTCGACCGGTTCGCGCAGCTGCGCCAGCTGCTGCAGCGCCTCGGTGTAGTTGCGTTGCGCGAGCAACGGCTCGATCTGCGGGCGAAGCCGCTCGAGTTCCCCGTGCAGGCGTTGCTCGGCCGGCGCGCGCAGCAGCTCAATGTTCACGGCGGGCGTCTGTGGCAGCTGCGATTTGCGCAGGATATTGGCGATGCGCTTGTTGGCGGCGGCGAGACTGGCGGCGGCATCGAGCTTCAGGAATCGCTCCACGGCTCTTAGACGTGCATCGAAGTCGAGCGGCGAGGCCGGCCGATTGCTCAACACTGAATCGAACATCTCGGTACTGATTTCCAGGCCCGAGGCGTTGTCCAGGTAGTACGCGCGGAGCCGTTCCATCATGTAGTCGTATACCTGGTCGCGCACTCCGTCCCCGACGCTGCCGACGCCGGCCGACTGGGCGGCGAGCAATTGCGCCGCCATCGCAATGAGCTCGCGCAGATCCAGCTCCAGCTGTTTCTCGATGATGATGCGGACAACGCCAAGCGATGCGCGCCGGACGCCGAACGGATCGCGCGTGCCCGTGGGCTTCTGGTCGATAGCGAAAATGCCGGTAATTGTGTCGAGCTTGTCGGCCAGCGCCAGGGCCATGCCGACGCGGGTAGCCGGTAGATCATCGCCCGCGAAGCGCGGCAAATAATGCTCGGCGATGGCGGCCGCGACGTCTCCGGGTTCGCCATCGTGCTGCGCGTAGTAGCGCCCCATGGTTCCCTGCAATTCCGGAAACTCGCCCACCATCGCGGTCAGCAAGTCGCACTTGCATAGCTCCGCCGCGCGCTCCGTCAAGCGAGCATCCGCGTTGATGTGTCCCGCGATGTGCGCACCTAGTGTTCGAATCCGAGCCACTTTGTCTTGCAAGGTGCCGAGACGCGTCTGGAAGGTCACTTGCGCCAGAGCGGGGCAGCGCGCTGCCAACGGAAGCTTGCGATCGGTCTCATAGAAAAAAGCTGCATCGGCGAGCCGCGGTCCGACCACTCGCTCATTCCCCGCCCTTACTTGATCCGGATCACTGCTCTCTATGTTGCTCACGGCGATGAACCGCGGCATCAAGACGTCGTTCGCCGCACTCAGAGGAAAGTAGCGCTGGTGATCCTGCAGCGTGGCGATGAGCACTTCGCGCGGCAGGTGCAGGAAACGCTCCTCGAAGCGACCGGCGAGCGCCACCGGCCATTCGACCAGGGAGGTCACTTCATCGAGCAGCGCTTCATCCATCACTGGCTGGCCACCGAGCGCGCGCGCGAGTTCCTGGCTTGCGACCTGAATCCGTTCGCGCCGCTCCTCGAAGTCGGCCAATACGTACGCGCGCTTGCGCAACGCATTCAGATACGCGCCGGGCGTTGAGATACGGAACGGCTTGGGCGCGTGAAACCGGTGCCCGCGCGTGAATCGATCGCTCTGCACGCCCAGGATGGATGCCGGCACGACGTCCTTGCCGAAGAGTAGTACGACCCAATGCACCGGGCGAACAAACTGCGCCTCACCACTTCCCCAGCGCATGCGCTTGGGAATCGGCAACGCGTCGAGCGATCCCTGTACGACGCCCGGCAAGAGCTCGCCCGTAAATGCACCTGGGCGCCGCGCGCTGAAGAGCAGGAACTCGCCTTTCGCATCCTGCACACGCTGCAGGGCCGCCACTTGAACACCGCACGACTCGGCAAAGGCTAATGCGGCGCGCGTCGGTTGCCCGTTGGCATCGAATGCCGCCGAAACCGGCGGTCCGCGGCGATTGATTTGCTGCTCGGGCTGCTGCTCCAGGACTCCCTTGACCAAGACCGCCAGCCGGCGCGGACTTGCGAAACGCTGTGCACGTCCATGCTTGACGTGCGCATCGTCGAGCCTTTGAACGATGCCCGCGAGCAGGGCGTCTGCGAGCCCTTTCAGGGCGAGTGGCGGCAGCTCTTCGGTACCGATCTCGACCAGGAGGTCGCGCTTGCTCACGCCGCCACTCCGGACTGCGTATTCGACTTGAGGAGCGGGAAGCCCAGAGCCGCGCGACTTTGCAAATAGGCTTCTGCCACGCCGTGCGCGAGCTTGCGCACGCGCAGAATGTATCGCTGCCGCTCGGTCACCGAGATCGCACGCCGCGCATCGAGGAGATTGAACGTGTGCGAAGCCTTCAGAACCTGCTCGTACGCGGGAAGCGGCAGCTTCGATCCGAGCAGCGCCTGGCAGCTGCGTTCGTGCGCATCGAATTCCTGCAGGAGCCACGCGACATCGGCGTGCTCGAAGTTGTATGCGGACTGCTCGGCCTCGTTCTGGTGGAACACGTCCCGGTACGTGACGCGTCCCAACGGCCCATCCGCCCAGAGGATGTCGAAGAAATTCTCCACCCGCTGCAGGTTCATCGCGACCCGTTCCAGCCCGTAAGTAATTTCCGCCGTCACCGGCTTGCAGTCGAAGCCGCCCGCCTGCTGGAAGTAGGTGAACTGCGTGATCTCCATTCCGTTGAGCCACACTTCCCAGCCCAGGCCCCACGCGCCGAGCGTCGGCGATTCCCAGTTGTCCTCGACGAACCGGATGTCGTGCATGAGCGGATCGATACCGAGTGTGCGCAACGAACCGAGGTACAGATCCAGGATCTCGAGCGGAGAAGGCTTGATCACGACCTGGAACTGGTAGTAGTGCTGCAGGCGAAACGGATTCTCGCCGTACCGACCGTCGGTAGGACGACGACTCGGTTGGACGTACGCCGCGCTCCACGGCTCTGGACCCAACGCCCGCAGAAACGTCCCGGTGTGAAAAGTGCCCGCACCCATCTCCATGTCGTACGGCTGGAGAATCACGCAACCCTGGTCTGACCAGTACCGCTGCAGTGCAAAAATCAGTTCCTGAAACGTGCGGGGCGGTTGTGTCTTGGTACGCGACGGCATGGTTGTCGATCAGCGGCAGGTCATTGATCGAAAAGGCCGCGAGTATAGCGGCTCATCATCCGCGTGGCATTCACAACTCCGCGGCGCCCTGCAATAGTGCAGCGAGTGCGCGCAAGAGCCTCCAAACCGAATACGGCTGGAACTGGCACAAAAACAGTGCACTGATCGCTTCAGGATGCCCTATGATGGCGCGCGCCGAGCCCGGCGCGGCCGCCTTTGACTACGTAAGCACCTGAATTTAGGCCCTCTGCGTGAGTGGCATGGCAGGTGCAAACGCCGGGGACCCAGCACAAATGGACCTCCGTCCGCACGGCGAAGTGGACGGCAGGACACCCAGTTTCGCCCCATTCCGAGGAGCTCGAGCCCATGACCCCCGCCGAAGTTCTGAGCCTGATGAAAGAGAAGGAAGTGAAGTTCGTGGATCTGCGCTTCACCGATACGCGCGGCAAGGAACAGCACGTGAGTGTGCCCACGCGCGTCGTCGATGAGGACTTCTTCACCGACGGCAAGATGTTCGACGGTTCTTCGATTGCCGGTTGGAAGGGCATCAACGAGTCCGACATGATCCTGATGCCGGACGCCGCGAGTGCGGTGATCGATCCATTCTTCGAAGAGAGCACGCTGCTGCTGCGTTGTGATGTGGTCGAGCCGACGACGATGCAGGGCTACGACCGCTGCCCACGATCTCTCGCCAAGCGCGCCGAGGCTTATCTCAAGTCGACCGGCATTGCCGATGGAGCGCTGTTCGGTCCGGAGAACGAATTCTTCATTTTCGATGCCGTACGCATGGGCTCAGGCATGAGCGGCTGCTTCTACGAGATCGACTCGATCGAGGCCGCGTGGAGCTCGGGCAAGACCTACGACGAAGGCAACAAGGGTCATCGCCCCGGTGTTAAGGGCGGCTACTTTCCGGTTCCACCTGTCGACTCGCAGCAGGACATCCGGTCGGCCATGTGCCTGGCACTCGAAGAGCTCGGCCTGCTGGTAGAGGTGCACCACCACGAAGTTGCTACGGCCGGCCAGGGTGAAATCAACGTCTCCGCCAACACGCTCACACGCAAGGCGGACGAAGTGCAGATTCTCAAGTACGCGCTGCAGAACGTCGCGGCGGGCTACGGCAAGACGCTTACTTTCATGCCCAAGCCCATCGTTGGTGACAACGGCAATGGGATGCACGTGCACCAGTCGTTGCAGAAGGCGGGCAAGGCGCTCTTTGCGGGCGACAAGTACGGCGGGCTTTCGGACATCGCCCTCTACTACATCGGCGGCATCATCAAGCACGCCAAGGCGCTCAACGCGTTCACCAACTCGAGCACCAACAGCTACAAGCGACTCGTGCCTGGTTTCGAGGCACCCGTCATGCTCGCGTACTCGGCGCGCAACCGCTCCGCCTCGATCCGTATTCCCTGGGTTGCCAACCCGAAAGGACGGCGCATCGAAGTGCGCTTCCCCGATTCGACCGCCAATCCGTATCTCGCCTTCGCCTCGATGCTGATGGCGGGCATCGACGGTATCCAGAACCGCATTCATCCGGGCGAGGCGGCAGACAAGGACCTGTACGACCTGGAGCCGGAGGAGGCGAAGCACATTCCGGAAGTGTGCTACTCGCTGGAGCAGGCGCTCGAGGCGCTCGACCAGGATCGCACGTTCCTCAAGGCCGGCGGTGTGTTCACCGACGATGTCATCGACGCGTACATCGGGCTGAAGATGCAGGAAGTCACGCGCGTGCGCATGACGACCCACCCTGTGGAACTGGAGCTCTATTACAGCGTTTGAGCGCGTTTTTTCGCCTGGGGATCGCTCGGGCAAGGCGGTGGCGGTGAGCAATGTGATCACCGTCACCGAGTTCCCAGGTAGGTTTTTGTCTGCACTGGAAGTTAGGGCTATGCTCTGGCCCCATGCGTATCAGCCTCATCGCGATCGGTGTGTTGCTCGCCGCGAGCGCTTTCGCCACGACCTACAAGTGGGTGGACAAGAACGGCGTCACGCACTATTCGGACACACCCGCGCCGGGAGCGGTCGTGGTCGATCTGCAATCGGCTCAGACATTCGAGGCGACGACGCCTGCTGCGACGACGGGCGGCCGTACGGCGACGGGGCCGGCTGCAGAACAGGCGGCGTACACGAAGCTCGACCTGTGGCGGCCGGAGAACGAAGAGACCTTCCAGAACACCGGCGGCGAGGTCACTGCGCGTCTGCGCATCGAGCCGGACCTGCGGCGGGCCCATACGATCTGGCTGTACCTCGACGGCAAGCGTGTCGATGGGCTGGCGGGTGCCGGGGACAGCTTCACGCTGCGCGACGTGGTGCGTGGCACGCACACCCTGGTGGCCGTGGTGACCGACCCGAGCGGCAAGCAGCTCATCAGCAGCCAGACCGTGACGTTCTACATGCACCAGGCTTCCGTGCAGTCGCCGATCCGTCCTCGACCCACACCGCACTGATCTTTCCATCCGTTGCTCTCCAGGTCGCAGCGCGGTGACGGGCGTGGCGACCGAGACTCATCTGTTTCCGCCCCGTGCCGCGCCCGATGCGCAGGAAATCCTCGATGCGCTGAGCACCGGGGTGCTGCTGCTCGATGGCGATCTGCGACTGCTGGAGGCGAACTCTGCGGCGGAAAACTTCCTCGGCGTGAGCTCTCAGCATGGGCGCGGACGACTGCTGAAGGAGCTGCTGCGTGCTCCCGAGGAGCTCTGGCAGGTCCTGCACCGCGCGGCGGCCAACGTTGAGACTTGTGCCCAGCGCGAAGTGACTCTGCACGCGGTCGCCGCCGCAGAAGAGCGCGTCGCCGATGTGAGTGTTTCGCCGCTCGCTGCCGGGCGCCTGCTGGTCGAGCTGAGCGATGCGACTCAGCGCCAGCGCATCAGCCGGGAGACGGCACTCCTCGCTCAGTTGGGGGGCAGCCGGCTGATGGTTCGCCAGCTCGCTCACGAGATCAAGAATCCGCTCGGTGGTTTGCGCGGCGCGGCGCAGTTGCTGGAGCGCCAGCTGCGCGATGAGACCATGCGCGAATATACCGAGGTCATCATCTCCGAAGCGGACCGCCTCGCGGCGCTGGTCGACTCGATGCTCGGTCCCGGCCGCGCGCCGCGGCGCGAGAGTCTCAACATTCACGAGCTCTGCGAGCACGTCTACCACCTGATGCGCAGCGAAGCGCACAGCAGCGTGCTGATCGAACGTGATTACGATCCAAGTCTGCCAGGCATGGATCTCGATCGGCATCTCATCATCCAGGCCATGCTCAATCTCGGGCGCAATGCCCTGCAGGCGGTCGGGTCGCGCGGCCGAATCCTGTTGCGCACGCGGGCGCTCACCAACCAGAGCATCGGTTCGGCGCGCCACCGCCTGGTCGCGAGCGTCCAGTTCGAGGACGACGGGCCCGGCGTGCCAGCGGATATTCGCGACACGTTGTTCTATCCGCTCGTCACCGGACGCCAGGACGGAACTGGGCTGGGATTGGCGGTAGCGCAGGATCTCGTAATCCGGCACGGCGGCCTCATCGAGTTCGAAAGCGTGCCGGGGCGCACGCTGTTCACGATCCTGATTCCAATCGGAAACGAGAATGGCCACTAGACCACTGCATGTCTGGCTCATCGACGATGACGCTTCCATCCGCTGGGTGCTGGAGCGCGCGCTCAAGCAGAGCGGCATGCTTGCCAAGACCTTCGAGCAGGCCAACGCGGCACTGGAAGCGCTGCGCCTGGAATCGCCGGACGTCCTGATCACAGATATCCGCATGCCTGGCAGCAGCGGCCTCGAGCTCCTGCACGAAATCCACGAGTCGCGTCCGAAGTTGCCGGTGATCGTGATGACTGCGCATTCGGACCTCGACAGCGCGGTGGCGGCATATCGAGGCGGGGCCTTCGAGTATCTGCCCAAGCCATTCGATATCGATCACGCGCTCGACCTCGTGCGACGCGCGGCGCACCAGGGCTCGTCGCACGCCGATGCCGATCCGGAGCCGCAGACAATTCCGGAGATCCTCGGCCAGGCGCCCGCCATGCAGCAGGTTTTTCGCGCCATCGGGCGCCTGTCGCGTTCCAGCATGACGGTGCTGATCACGGGCGAATCGGGCACCGGCAAGGAACTCGTCGCACGTGCCCTGCACCGGCACAGTCCACGCGCCGACAAACCCTTCATCGCGCTCAACACCTCGGCCTTCACGGCGGACCTGCTCGAATCGGAATTGTTCGGACACGAACGCGGCGCGTTTACGGGCGCGGACAGCCAACGCCGCGGCCGCTTCGAGCAGGCCGACGGGGGCACGTTGTTTCTCGACGAAATCGGCGACATGTCGCCGGCGCTGCAGACGCGCTTGCTGCGAGTGCTGGCGGAGGGCGAGTTCTATCGCGTCGGCGGCCAGACTGCCATCAAGGTGGACGTGCGCGTGATCGCAGCCACGCACCAGAATCTCGAGGCGCGCGTCGCGAGCGGCGCTTTCCGCGAGGATCTCCTGCATCGCCTGAACGTCATCCGCGTGGAGATTCCACCGCTGCGTGCGCGACGCGAGGACATTGCGGATCTGCTGCGCCACTACCTGGCGCAGGCCGCGCGGGAACTCGGCGTCGAGTCCAAGACGCTGACACCAGCGGCCGAACAACTGCTGCTCGCGAGTGAATGGCCGGGCAATGTGCGACAACTCGTCAATGCCTGTCGCCGGCTCACCGTGCTCGCGGCCGGACGCGAGATCAAGGCGAGCGACATTCCTGCCGACCTCGGCGGCAACACACACCAGGCGGGTGCCGCCAGCGACTGGACCGAACAGCTCGCCGGCTGGGCGCAGCGGCAACTTGATGGCGGGTCGCGGCGCTTGCTCGATGCTGCTTTGCCGGAGTTCGAGCGCGTACTGATTCGAACCGCGCTGGCGCGCGCTGGCGGCCGCCGTCAGGACGCGGCGAAGCTCCTCGGCTGGGGTCGCAACACGCTCACGCGCAAGATGCGTGAGCTCAGCATGGATGAATGACCCGGCAGGAATCACTGTCGAGCCGGCCTCGCCCCGCCTTCCGGAAGCGCGCGAGCTGATCGCGCAGCTCGATACGTATCTCAACTCGCTGTATCCGCCGGAGCGGAACTATCTACTCGACATCGAGTCGCTTTGCTCTGCCGAGGTGACGTTCTTTCTTGCGCGATGCGACGGCGCCGCAGCTGGTTGTGGGGCGGTGCGCCGACTGGACGCCTCGACCGCGGAAGTGAAACGGATGTACGTGAGGCCGCAATTCCGTGGACGTGGAATCGGCCTCGCAATATTGCAGGCACTCGAAGCGCGCGTACGACAGATCGGCCTGCGGCGTCTGTTGCTGGAGACGGGCAGCGGCCAGCCTGAGGCGCTGGCGCTCTATGAGCGCCAGGGCTACCAGCGTCGCGCACCTTACGGAGAATATCGCGATGAGCCCAGCAGCGTGTTCATGGAGAAACTCATGTAGTGACCGGGCGACCGCTGCCTCTCGCTATAATTGGTTCATCCCCAATCGCGCGGCTGCGGTCCATGACTGAGCTCGAGCAATTCCTGCAGGTGCAGTTCCTGGGCAACTCGATCCTGCGATGGGGCCTCGCGCTCCTCGCGCTGCTCCTGACCTTCACGGTCCTTCCAATCCTGCGGCGTTACATCAGCGCCCTGCGCAAGCGGCGACCTGCGAGCGAGACCCACACGGTTCTCGATGTCGTTTCACTGCTGGCGCAGAAGACGACCAGCGTTCTCCTGTGGAGCATCGTGGTCTGGTCCGCGCACCTGCTGCTCATCCTGCCACCCCGTGTAGACCAGGCCATCAAGTACGTGATCACGGTGGTGGTCTGGGTCCAGATCGGCATCTGGATCGGCACTGTCGCCGCGTACTTCATCGATCGCACCCGCACGACTTCCAGGGATCCAAGTCACAACGCCTCGCTCACGATCGTGCAATTCGTCGCGCGGCTGGCAATTTGGAGCATCGTGCTCCTGGTGGCGCTCGACAACCTCGGCGTCAACATCACCGCCCTGGTGACCGGGCTCGGCATCGGCGGCATCGCGGTGGCACTGGCAGTGCAGACGGTGCTCGGCGATCTGCTGGCGTCCATTTCCATCGCTTTCGACAAGCCGTTCGCAGTCGGTGATGCGCTCACCATTGGCCAGGACAGTGGCACCGTCGAGCAGATTGGAGTGAGCTCCACGCGCTTGCGCAGCGTCGGCGGCGAGCAGCTCATCATCTCCAACGCCGATCTGCTCAAGTCACGCGTGCGCAACTTCGGGCGCATGTACGAGCGGCGCGTCCTGTTCACTATCGGGGTCGCGTACGAGACGCCACGCGACAAGCTCACGCGCATTCCGGGAATCATCGAGGCCGCGATTCGCGCCCAGGAAAAGACCCGCTTTGAGCGCAGTCATTTCACGGCGTTCGGCAGCTCGGCGCTGACGTTCGAGTCGGTGTATTTCGTGCTCGACCCGGATTACATCCGCTACGCCAACATCCAGCAGGCGATCAACTTCCGCATTCACGAGGAACTGGGGAACCTGGGGGTTCAGTTCGCCTATCCCACGCAGCGATTGCTGGTGGAGGGTCTGGCCTCCGCAGCACCCCAGACCCGTCCCGGGTGAAGTGCGGGCCCGCTCCAGCGAGCGCGCCCGCATGCGGATCACTTTTCGGCCTTCACGGCCTCCTGCACCTTCGGACGCGCTGCGATGCCGGCGTGGTAGGCCGCTACTGCCGGCCAGCGTGACAGGTCGATTCCCATTGGCTTGGCCCAGTTGAGCACCGTGTACAGATACCCGTCGGCGACTGTAAAGCGCTCCCCCATGAGGAACTGCCGCCCTTCGAGGAGCTTGTTGAGGTATTCGAAGCGCTTCGCGAGATTGGCGCGCGAATAGTCTTTGGCGTCGGTCGACAGGGTCGGGTTGAACAGCGGTGAGAACTGCTTGTGGATCTCGGTGCTGATGAAATTGAGCCATTCCTGCAGCTGGTAGCGCTCGAAGGTGCCCGCCGCTGGCGCGAGTCCTGACTCGGGCTTGCGGTCGGCGATGTATTGCACGATGGCGGGGCCCTCGGTGAGCACCTTCCCGTCGTCGGTCTTGAGGGCCGGGACGTAACCCTTGGGATTGATCTGCAGGTAGTCGCCGCCGTCGGCGAGCTTCTTGGCCTTGATGTCGACTTTCTCCAGGTCGAATTTGAGCCCCGCTTCGAGTAGCGCGATATGGGGCGAGAGCGCGCAGGTGCCTGTGGCGTAATACAGTTTCATGGGGTCCTCCTTGGACACTGAGGTGGGGCTAACGGCGAAACGGTGGTGGCGGCTCACCTTGACTCAGGAAATGGATTGATTGCCGCCGATGCGCAATGTTCCGCAGAGAACTACGGTCAGCCGGCGAGCGGGACGTCCTGAGTGTCCTTGTCGGTGCGCAGCGCACCAACCAGGTCTTTTACCTGGCGCAGGCCGTGTTCCCTGAGATAGGCGTGGATGCCGGCGTTGATCTTCGTGCACACCAGGGGATCGTAGAACAACGCGGTGCCGACTCCGACAGCGGTGGCGCCCGCGATCATGAACTCGATGGCATCCTGCGCACTGGTGATGCCGCCCTGCCCGATGATCGGGATGCGCAGCGGCCCGGCGACGTCATAGACCTGGTGCACCTTGAGCAACGCGATCGGCTTGATCGCGGGTCCGGAC
Organism: Steroidobacteraceae bacterium; assembly: GCA_035644435.1. GTDB lineage: Bacteria > Pseudomonadota > Gammaproteobacteria > Steroidobacterales > Steroidobacteraceae > DATBVX01. The sequence goes on from DASQOO010000035.1 coordinate 42,758, forward strand.
AGTCCGCCCTGGATATTGCCGATGATCGGCCGGCGCGTGCGCACATCGATGGCCATTCCCATGATCGTGTTGATCACGGCGAGCGCGTCGCTCCCGGCTTCGATGCATCGGCGCGCGTTCTCGCGGATGTCGGTTTGGTTCGGCGACAGCTTGGTGATGAGCGGCTTGCGCGTGACCTTGCGGCACGCCTCGACGACACGCGCCGACATGTCCGGATAGTTGCCGAACGCGACACCACCCTCTTTGACGTTGGGACAGGAAATGTTGATCTCGATCGCGTCGATGCGCGAATCGTCGAAGCGGCGCGTGACCTCGACGTATTCCTCGATGGTCGAGCCGCAGGCGTTGGCGATGAAGCGCGTCTCCGCGAAATCGAGCTGCGGCAGGATGCGTCGCACGACCTGGTCGACGCCCGGATTCTGCAGGCCGATCGCGTTGAGCATGCCCATCGGCGTCTCGTAGACGCGATGCGGCGGGTTGCCGAGCCGCGGGTTGAGCGTCGTGCCCTTGAGCACGATCGCGCCCACGTCGCGATTGGAGAAGCCCTCCACGCGTGTGTACTCTTCGCCGAATCCGACGCACCCCGACAGCAGCACGAGCGGTGAGTTGAACTTCAGGCCCACGAAGTCCAGCGCGAGCGCTGCAGAAGGGGTTTCAGGCGCAGTCGACATGTTCCACATCATTCTATTCGAGCCGGAGATTCCCCCCAACACCGGCAACATCATCCGGCTGTGCGCCAACACCGGCGCGGTGCTGCATTTGGTCAAGCCGCTGGGGTTCCGGCTGGACGCGCGGGCGCTGAAGCGTGCCGGGCTCGACTACGCGGAGCTCGCGACCGTGCAGGTCCATGCCTCGCTGGATACCTGTCTAGCCGCACTTGGTGGGCGCGTATTCGCGGTCGAGACTGGGGGTGAGCGCAACTACACGGAAGCGCGCTTCGAGTCCGGAGATGCGCTGCTCTTCGGTTCGGAAACCCGCGGCCTGCCGGCGCCCGTGCTCGAGCGCTTCGCGCGCTCGCAGCTGCTGCATATCCCGATGCGGGCAGGCAACCGGAGTCTCAACCTTTCCAATGCCGTGGCACTCGTGCTCTACGAGGCCTGGCGACAGGTGGGATTCGAGATGCCCGCGCCGGAGCCTGAGCGCGTCTAGTCGTGCTCCGGACGAATCTCGCGAGCCATGAGCGCTTGTACCGCTTGTTTGACCGGCAATCCTTCGTACAGCACTCGATAAGTCGCCTCGCAGATCGGCATCTCGATGCCGAGACGGGCGGCAACTCCGTGGACTGCCTTGGCCGCACTGTAGCCTTCCACGACCTGGCTGATCTCCGCGAGCGCCTCCTCGGCCGACTGTCCTTTGGCGAGCGCCATGCCGAAGCGTCGATTGCGCGACTGGTTGTCGGTGCAGGTGAGTACGAGGTCGCCAAGGCCAGCGAGACCCATGAAGGTGTCGCGCCGCGCGCCGAGGGCTTCGCCGAGCCGCGTCATCTCGGCGAGTCCGCGTGTGATCAATGCGATGCGCGTGTTCGCGCCGTAGCCCATGCCGTCGGCAATGCCCGCGCCGATGGCCAGCACGTTCTTGACCGCGCCGCCGACCTCGACGCCGATGACGTCGTTGGAGGTATAGGCGCGAAAATTGAGGCCCGAGATGTTGCGGGCAATCGCAGCCGCGAACGTCTCGTCCGGTGAGGCGACCGTCATGGCGGTGGGCAGGCCGGCTCCCACTTCACGCGCGAAGGTGGGACCGGACAGCACCGCAATCGGCCAGCGCTCGCCGAGCACTTCGGCCGCAATCTCATGCGGCAACTTGCCCGTGGCTTGTTCGAACCCTTTGGTGGCCCAGGCGAGCCGCATGCCGCCCTGCAGGTGCGGCTTAAGCTGCTGCAGGAGTTGCCGAAAACCGTGACTGGGAACGGCGATCAGGACATCGGCTGCATCGCCCAGCGCGTGCTTGAGATCCGCCTCGATCCTCAGTGTCGGTGGGAAGGGCGCGTCCGGAAGGTAGCGCCGATTGCGGCGATCTCGCTCGAGCGCCTCCAGCTCGCGAGGCTCCCGCCCCCACAGTCGCACCACGTGTCCCGCGCGAGCGAACTGGATTGCCAGGGCAGTACCCCAAGAACCGGCCCCGAGAATCGCGATCGGCGCCTGATCCTGCGGATTGGTCTCGGGCAGCGCCATGCAATGCTCCTTGGCGTTTGCGGGCTGGCGCGATGCGCCGCCTTCAGTTCACCGCGATCCGGGTCGACTCGGCCATCGAGCGTTCGAACAAGCTGTCGAAATTCACCGGCGGCAGCAGGAACTGCGGGAAGCCGCCCTGCGTGATGAGATCCGAACAGGTCGCGCGTGCGTAGGGAAACAGCACGCTGGGGCAGACGCTGCCAATGACTTTCTTGAGCTCGTCTTCGGAGCAGTTGCGTACCACGAACACGCCGGCCTGCTTGAGCTCGACCAGGTAGGCGACGTTGTCGCCGATTTTCGCCTCCACGGTGATCGTCAGTACGACCTCGCGCAACTCAGTACCGATTTCGGTGCTCGCCGTGTTGAGGTTCAGCGAGAATTTCGGGTTCCACTGCGAAGCGGGAATTCGCGGCCCGTTCGGGGCCTCGTAGGAACAATCCTTGAGATAGATCTGCTGCAGTACGATTTCCGGCCCGACGGGCTGCTGCGGCATGGGTTCGGTCTCGGTCATGTTTTCTCCGTTTGCAAAATGGATGCGAGTTCGCCACTGCGCTCGAGCTCGTACAACTCCTCGAACCCGCCGACGTGGCGCTCGCCGATGAAGACCTGCGGCACCGAGCGCCGGCCGCTGCGCGTGATCATCTCGGCCCGCAGCTCCGCGTCTGTCTCGATATCGATCTCGCGAAAGGCGATGCCCTTGCGTTCCAGCAGCGCCCGGGCGCGCGCGCAATACGGGCACCAGCCAGCCGAGTACATGACGACGTCCGGCATGCAGCCTCAGCTGCGAGCCGCGGATTTTCCGGCGGCGGAGCCGCGCACCAGGGGCAGGTTTTCCTGCCGCCAGGCGGCGAGCCCGCCACGCAGATTGAACACCTTGCTGAAGCCGAGCTTGCCCAGCTCGCGCGCCGCCGCGCCGCCGTCCATGCCGGATTCGCAGCAGGTGATCACCGGTTTCTCCTTGTGCCGCTTCAGCGTATCGGCGCTTGCCGCCAAGTCCTTGAGCGGTACGTGCCGCGCATCGACGATGTGCCCGGTTTCGAACGCCGCCGCCTCGCGTACATCGACCACCAGCGCGCCATGGTTCATCATGCGCACGGCATCGCTCGGGGCGAGCGCCGCGAATTCCTGAATCCGGGCGCGCATCTCGGACACGATCACGACGACGAGCAGCAGCACGGCGGCTGATACCAGGTAGGGATGGTTGCCGGCAAACTCGATCAGTCGATTCATCTTGGCTTGTGGAGTTGCTATCTGGAATACAGGGCGTGAGCCGAAAAAGGCCGGGAAGTATAGCAAGGTGGCTCCCGCTTCTGCTCCTGTGGGCGATCGCGCTACCTGCGGCGGACGAGAAGGAGACGGAGGCCGACCTGAAAAAGGTCCGGCGCGCGATCACCGAGCTGCAGCAGGCGATTCGCAGCGGTACGACGCAGCGTGATCAGCTGGCCGGTCGGCTGCGCGACGCAGAACTCACCTTTGCCGGCCAGCGGCGCAAGCTGGACGAAGTGAAGGCGCAACGCGTGGAGAGCGCCAAGCGGCGGGCCGCGCTCCAGGCCGAGCACGAGCAAACCGAGCAGCGCCTCACCGGGGAACGAGACTCGCTCGCGGGCGAGCTGCGTGCCGCGTACACCATCGGACGCGAAGAGCAGCTGAAACTCCTGCTCAACCAGCAGGAGCCGGCGCAGCTGGGACGCATGTTCGTCTACTACGGCTACTTTGGCCGCGCCCGCGCCGACCGGATCCAGACGATCCGAACGCAACTGGACCGACTGGGCGAGCTCGATGCTGCGCTCGCCGCCGAAGACGCGCGCCTCGCTGACCTCCAGGACCAGGCGCAGAGCGAGCTCGACGGCCTGCAGCGCGCGCGCCGCGAGCGCGGAGACGTGCTCAAGGACATCGATCAGCAGATCAAGACCCGGCAGGCAACGCTCACCAAGTTGAAGCGCGAGGAAGACGGTCTCGAGAAACTGCTCGCCGACCTGCGGCGCGTGTTGAGTGATTTCCCCGTGAATTCGGGGGAGCCATTCGAGAAGCTCAAGGGCCGCCTGAGCTGGCCGGCCCAGGGGAAGTTGCTCGCCGACTTCGGGCAGCGGCGTGCGTCCGGACTCACCTGGAACGGCGTATTGCTGGCGACCGACCGCGGCAGCCAGGTGCGCGCCGTACACTCAGGACGCGTTGTCTACGCGGACTGGCTCCCCGGCATGGGGCTGCTCACGATCGTCGAGCACAGCGGCGGCTATCTCAGCCTGTACGGCCACAACGAGCAGCTGTTCCGCGCCGTCGGGGACTGGGTGAGCTCCGGCGATGTAATCGCGAGCAGCGGCGATTCGGGTGGGCGCAGCCAGTCGGAGCTCTACTTCGAGATCCGCAAAGGAGCGACGCCCCTGAACCCTCATCAGTGGATTCGCAAGCCCCTGCCCCGCAACTGAAGGCGCAGCGTGATGCAGGTCGCGCTGCGGCGCTGGTGGCACCCGCTTAAGTTCAATCTCGAATGGCACTGAAAGCGCCGGCCGAGACCGGATCCAGTCACCTCAGAGTGCGGATTACCTCGCACTCTCCGTAGGTTACGCACCGAAATCTGTCGAATCGCCAACCTCGTCAAGGACTGAGCACCCCCAATCAGTGATCGTTCACCCCTGCTCGCTGTGCAGACGGTGGCAGGTTGCGCGTATGGCGGATGCGGGCGTGCCGGTGGAAAACTCGAACCAGACCAACACGACTCTGAACAAGTCTCTTGAGCCCTACGGACAGCTCATCAAGATGCTGTTGCCGCGCGCGCTCAGCATCGACATCTTCGGACCCCACGGCGAAAAGCACTGGTCGAGCAGCGACGTCGTCAGCCCCGATGTTGCACCTCTCATTGCCGAGGCGCGCTACGCGGCCGCCGGCGCCGAGGAAGGCCTCTTCCGCCTGCTCGATGATGGAACGCCCGTCTACCTCTTCCGCCTCTGCGAGGAATCCGGCGAGCTCATCGCACTGCTGAGCGTCACCTGCCGCTCGGAGAACGGCGAATCGCGCCCCTGGTCCTTCGTGCACAGCCTCCTGCGTCCCGCGCTCGAATGCCTGCAGCGTGAGCTGCTCGCCCAGGAGAACATCGGTTCACTCAGTCGCAGCCTCGAAGTGCGCGACAAGGACCTCGACCTGCTGCTCTCGATCACCTCGGATGTACGCCCCGAGGGGGAAGCAGTCGAAGATGACACTGACGAACTGCGCTGGATCGTGCAGCGGAGTATCGAGCATCTCGGGTGCCTGTTCGGCGCGCTCGTCATTCCGGAAAAGGGCATCGCCATTTGCCGCGCCGGCCACGGTGCACCGGCCTCGCAGAGCTCCGAAGTTCTCACCCGCACTCATCGCCACCTGCTCACCTGGGCCCAGCTGCAAGGCAAGACGCTGGTCGTGAACAAGGTCGTTGCCAGCAACTCGCCCGCAGCGCTCCCGTACAAGATCCTGTCCTGCCCCGTGCGCCAGAGCTCGAACCGCGTGGTGGGCTTCTTCGCGCTGTTCCGCACCGAGGACATGGAAGATTTTGATCACCGCCACACCCGCATCGCGCGCTTGCTCGCGCGCAAGACTGCCGCTGTCCTGCAGGCAAACTACGATGCCGTCACCGGCCTCCTGACGCGTCCCGCGTTCGAGCGGCACACGACTGCGAACCTGGCGCGCGCCCGCACCGAATCGCATTGTCTGGTCTACATCGACATCGATCAAATGCATCTGATCAACGAGAATTTCGGCATGCACATCGGTGATGCGGTGATCGCACGCATCGCGGAGCTGGTGCGTCGCCGGCCGCATCCCGGCGCGGTCAGCGCGCGCCTCGCGGGCGATCGCTTCGCGCTGCTGCTGCCAGATACGGATCTCGAAACTGGCAGTGCCGCCGCCCGCAAGCTTTGCGATGGCGCCCGGCTGGTGCAGGCCGAGCCGGGCAAGGACGGCTCGCCTGACGTGTCGCTGAGCATCGGGGTTGCCGCCCTCAACGGCTCACAGAAGCTGGCGCACGCGATGGCCGCTGCTGAAGTCGCCTGCAAAGCCGCCAAGGACCGGGGACGTAATCGCGTTGAAATCTTCGAAGATGCCGATGTCAGCATCATCCGGCGCCACACGGATATCAGCGTTGCCGCGCAGCTGCGCGATGCCCTGCGGACCAGCCGGTTCCGCCTCGACCTGCAACCGATCCTGCCGCTCCAGGGCACTTGCAAGGCGCCACATTTCGAGCTGCTGCTGCGCATGATCGCCGATGACGGCGCGAGCATTCCGCCGGAGAAATTCCTTTCAGCCGCCGCCCGCTACCAGCTCATGCCGGCGATCGACCGCTGGGTTGTCGAGCACGCAGTGCAGACGCTCTCCGAGCACGCATCGCTCCTGCGCGAGCATGCCGCCTGTTTCGCCATCAACCTGTCGGGACAGTCGATCGCGCAACCCGATTTCGCCGATTTCGTCGAAAGCGCCATCCGCTCGTGCGGCCTGCCGATCGAATCGTTCTGTTTCGAGCTGACCGAAACCGCAGCGGTGGCCAACATGGGTCGCGCGGAAGCATTCATGCAGCGCCTGCGCGAGATTGGTTGCCAATTCGCGCTCGATGACTTCGGCACCGGCTTCAGCTCGCTCGCTTACCTCAAGGCACTGCCGGTGACGATACTCAAGATCGATGGCAGCTTCGTGCGCGATGTGATCGTCGATCCGCGCTCGCAGTCGATGGTGCGCGCCATCGCCCAGCTCGCCAAGACGATGTGCATGGAGACCGTGGCGGAGTACGTGGAAACGGACGAAATCCGCCGTCGCGTGACCGCGCTGGGCGTGGACTACGGGCAGGGCTTCTGCCTCGGCAAGCCGCAACCGCTGCCACAAATGCTCAAGGAATTGCCGCTGTTCGAAGCCTTCGCACAGTCGCCACGCCGCGGCTCGACATCGAACCCGGGCACGGACGCAATCATCGCGGTCTCCGCCAACTAGCTGCGACGCAGCATAGGCCCATTTTTCGAGGCGGCCCCCTGATCTTTCGCGGCTTTTGTTGGTCGCAATGGCTTCGGGCTGTAGTATTCGCTGACTTCCTGACCCCGACCCCTTCAGGTTCCTCGAATGTCGATGAAATTGCGCACGCTGGTAGTCCTCACGGCAGGAATCGCGATCGGCGTGTCCCTGTCCCTGTCTCGCGGAGTATTGGCCGACAAGGACTCGCCGACGGCCGCGCCGGAGACCCTCCCCTGGGAGGACGCACGCTTGCTCGCGGAAGTACTCGAGCGCGTGAAGCAGGACTATGTCGACAAGGTCGACGATCACGAACTGATGGAGAACGCGGTTCGGGGCATGGTCGCCTCGCTCGACCCGCATTCGGCATTCCTCGACAGTGACGAATACGACGAGATCCGGATCAGCACCACCGGCAACTATTCCGGGGTCGGCATCGAAGTCACGATGGAAGACGATGGCGTCAAAGTCGTTGCCCCGATCGATGGCACTTCAGCAGCCAAGGCCGGTATCCGTCCCGGCGACATGATCGTCGCCATCGATGGAGTTCCCGTTGATACGACGGGACTGAATGACGCCATCAATCGGATGCGTGGCAAAGCTGGGACGAGCGTGAAGGTGAGCGTGAAACGGGAAGGTACCGAGGCGCCGCTCGATTTCGTGCTCGAGCG
>DASQOO010000036.1:0-7790 GCA_035644435.1 Steroidobacteraceae bacterium
ACTCAACTACGCACTCTGCTCACCGCGCTGGGTGACCTGTCGCCAGGCGCGCCGACCGCTTCAGCGACAGATTCCGTCCTCACCGACGACCTGGTGCAGGGCTTGAAAAACTTTCAGCAGCGCCATGGCCTGGACCCCGACGGAGCGCTGGGCGCCGGCACGTTCGTCGCACTGAGGACGCCGCTCCTCAGCCGCGCACAGCAGATCGAACTCACGCTTGAACGCTGGCGCTGGCTGCCTTCGAGGCTGGACACGCCCCCGATCATCGTGAACATCCCGCGCTATCGACTGTTCGCGTTCAAGACGGTCGAGGACCGCGAGGATGAGATGCTGCAGATGGGGGTGATCGTCGGCAAGAGTTATCCGGCGAATCGCACGCCGGTGTTCACCGCCGACATGAAGTACCTCATCCTGCGACCGTATTGGGACGTGCCTTACAGCATCACGACACGGGAGATGCTGCCCAAGATCCACGACAATCCCGGATACGTGAGTGCGCAGCGCCTGGAAATCGTCGCCGGTTATGGCGATGACACGCCGGCGTTGCCGCCGACACCGGAAAACCTCGACGCGCTGGCGCGCGGCACCTTGCGCTTGCGACAGCAACCTGGCCCGGACAACGCGCTGGGGCTGGTGAAATTCATGCTGCCCAACCCGTACAACGTGTATCTGCACAGCACACCGGCGCAGGCTCTCTTCGAGCGCACCGCCCGGGCCTTCAGCCACGGCTGCGTGCGCGTCTCCGACCCGGTGTCCCTGGCGGAGTACGTGCTGCGTGACGATCCGTCATGGACGCGCGATCGGATCGTGCAGGCGATGAACGGGACCCGTCCGACCCAGGTCAATCTCAAGCAGCCGATTCGAGTCTTCATCGTGTACGGCACTGCCGTCGCGACTGAGGAAGGGAAGATCCGGTTTCTGCCCGACATCTACGGGCACGACGCCAGGCTCGCGGAACTGCTGCGCGCCAGCCGCAAGGCTACGGACGGGAACTGATCAGGGCAGGTTGCGTCAGCCGCGCCAGCTGCGCACGCGACCGGTATCGAGATGGGCGAAATCGGATTTGCCGTAGTAGCCGCAGCCGCCGCGACCGAGCGTAAGCCCGGCATCGAACAGATGCCTGGTGTTCACACCGACCAGGCGCACATCGATTGCCTTGCCGTCCATGTGCAGGCTGTGGGAAGCGACGCCTGAACTGCGCTCGTGCAGCAGTGCATTGGTCTCGGGCGAGCGATACCCCGAGATCACTTCGAAGTGCGGATCGACGCCGAGCTTCCAAGCGACGTCATGCAGGATGTCGAACAGCGGCGGGTCGATCGTCTTCACCGCGCCGGTGCGATAGTCGCGCAGCAGGAAGTTGAAGCGGGCGAGATTCTCAGCATTGAATTGCTCGCCGTCGCGATACGCCGCGCACAGCGATTCACCGGTATGTGTATTGAGCAGCGTCAGCGAGCGGGCCTGCTCGCGCGCCGGGATCGCACTCGCGACCGCGCGCAGCGGCAAGGGTGCGAGCGCGGCCAGCGGCAGGACGCGCGCCGCGTGCACAAGAAATTGACGGCGGCCGAGGTCGCAAACCCCGGGTCCGGTTGACGCCGCCATGTTCAGCTCATTGATTCTCAACGTTCGCTCCAGCTCGGTGCGGCCGAATGATACCGATGACCGCCCCAAAGCCAAGCGGTTCAACGTCGCAGCGTGACGACTGTCCCGCTTTCGCCGGGGTGAGCGTTAACCGCGACCACGGTGGGCTTGGGGAAGAAGTTGAACTCACAGGCGGTGGCCCAGGTGTAGGCACCCATGATGTGGGCGATCACGAGATCGCCGTTCTGGAGCCGCGGCAATTCGATCTGGTCGTCGATGACGTCGATGCTGTCGCAGGTGGGCCCCGCAAGAACGGCGGGCTCCGCCGGACCGCTGCGCCCGAGGCTCGTGATCGGATACGAAGCGTGCTCGTAATGCTTGCCGCTGAAGAGGCCATAGACGCCATCGTCCAGGTAGTACCACCAGCGACCTTGTCGCTCTGCCCGGCCCATGACGGTCGCAACTCCCACCGCTGCGGGAGCGACGATGAAGCGACCGGGCTCGGCGATGATGCGCACCTCGCGTGGAATAGCCTCGAGAGCCTGGTTGATCGGCCGGCAGAAGGCCTCGATCTCAGGCACCGGCGTGCGGTAGGCGACCGGGAATCCGCCGCCGATATCCAGGATATCGAAGGGCCCCTGCCCCATCTTTTCGCCCTCCGCCATCAGGCGTGCGCACACGCGTATCGCCTCTACATACTTCGCGGGGTCGGTCGCCTGCGATCCCACGTGAAACGAAAAACCGCGGATCCGCACGCCGAGCTCGCCAGCCTTGCGCAGGAGTGCGGGCACATTCTCGGCATCGCAGCCGAACTTGCGCGACAGATCGACGACCGCATCGGGGCTGCGGAACGACACGCGCAGCAGGAGCGCGGCGCGGCGCCGGAATTTCTCGAACTTCGCAATCTCATCGACGCTGTCGGCCACAAAGGTCTGCAGCCCGAAATCGAGGGCGGCGCGAATATCGCCATCGCGCTTCACCGGGTGCGTATGGATGCACCGCTCCGGGGCGATGCCCAGTTCTTTGATCAACCCGATCTCGCCGGTCGTGGCCAGATCGAAGTACGCGCCGAGCTCCGCGAGCGCGGCGACGACCGAAGGATGGGGGAGCGGCTTCAGCGCGTAGTGCAGATCGACCCGCGGCAGGGCGGCAGCGAGCTTGCGGTATTGAGAGCGCACGCGCTCGCAATCGAGGATCAACAGGGGCGAACCGAAACTCGCCACCAGGCGCTCGATCTCGGCCGCAACAAAGGGATCGACCAGCGCCGTGCGCATCGTGTCCCGACTCTCAGCTCTCTGTCGCAGATTTCTCATCGCTTCCTCGTCCTCAAAAGCCGAAAGGGCCAGGCCCGCGAGGCCTGACCCTTCAGAAGCTGCGGATTTTAGGTTAATCGCGCGCGCTTTCAAGTGCGCGGCGCATTTTCAGCCGAAGCGCCGCAGTGAATACGGCGCGAGATCGATCTCCGGCTCCTGGCCGAGCATCAGGTCGGCGAGCGCGCGCCCGGAACCGACGCACATCGTCCACCCCAACGGCCCGTGCCCGGTGTTGAGATAGAGGTTCTGATACGGCGTCGAGCCGATGATCGGCACGCCATCGCAGGACATCGGTCGCAGGCCCGCCCACGACGAAATACGCTCCGGAGCCGCCACCTGGGCGATGTTCGGATAGGTCTTGGTGAGGAGGGACCTCAGGTTTGCGACACGCGCCGGCGTGACAGTGCGATCGAAGCCGGTGAACTCCGCCGTCCCCGCGAGGCGCATGCGGTTGTCGAGCGGCACCGCGACAGCATGAAGCGCGTCATCCAGGATGGGCATCTTCGGCACCGGCCGCGCGCCGTCGAGCGGCACCGTGATGGAGTAACCCTTTACTGGTCGTACCGGCACCCTGATGCCGAGATTTGCGACCAGTTGCGGGCTATAGCTGCCCGCGGCCACAACCACAGCGTCGCCCTCCCAGGTCTGGGAGGCACCGATAACGCGCGTCACGCGCCCCTCGCGGCCTTCCAGCCCCTCGACCGTGGCGCCGTAGTGAAAGCGCACGCCGCGCTCCGCAGCGTGGCGCGCGAGCGCCTCGCAGAACCGAAATGCGTCGCCGTGCTCATCATCGGGATAGTGAATCCCGCCGGCGAGCTTTGTTGCGATGGGCTCGAGGGCAGGCTCCATCCCCAGGGTTGCCTCGCGATTGAGGGTGCGCGAGCGCACGCCATGCTGCGCGAGCCACTCGACCATCTCCATCGCGGCATCCAGCTCTGCCTGCTCGCGAAACAGGCGCATCGTGCCGATCGCACCGCTCGCAAAGTCGATCGCAACCCGCGCGCGCAGTTCCTGCAGGGCGCGCAGCGAATAGATGGCGAGATGCGCGTTGATGAGCGTGTTGTTGCGGTAGTGCTGCCGGCTGGAATAGCGGATGAATTGCAGGCCCCAGCCCACGAGGGACGGCAACGCGCGCGGGCGCAGCAGCATGGGCGAGTCCTCACGCCCGAGCCAATGCAGAAGCCTCCAGAGGACGCCCGGCGAATTCCAGGGCTCCGCCATGCTCGGTGTCAGCAACGCACCGTTGGCGAACGAGGTCTCGCGTGCCGGGCCTTCGGCCCGGTCGAGGACCGTGACCTCAGCTCCGCGTTCCCTGAGGGCCCAGGCGGTGCTCACGCCGATGAGCCCGCTGCCGATCACGATGACGTTCATGGCAGCTACATTGCCAAACTGCGCAGCGCGGGAACAGATAAGAAAGCCGCCGGCCGTTTCGCGCAACGGGGGGAGGTTGCGCTGAACCGGATGGCCGGCGGCGGGGGGATCGATCAGGAAGCTCGGCGCAGCTCGTCCGGCGCCTTGTCGCGCGCCCCCGCGATCCGGCTCATCGCCATGGCATCAGCCACTTCATTGGTCGGCCGCTGCTCGCGCAGTGCCTGGATGAGAACCAGCCGCGTGGTCTCGTAGATGCCATTGACGCGCGCCCAGACATCCTTTTCCTCGTAGCCGCCCTGGTACTCGAGCGCGGCGCTGATGATGCCGCCGGCGTTCACCAAGTAGTCGGGCGCGTAGACGATGCCACGACGCTGCAGCTCGATGCCGACTTCGTCATTCGCGAGCTGGTTGTTGGCGGCGCCGACGATGAAGGGCGCATGGATCTGCGCCACGCTCTCACGCGTAAGAACCGCACCGAGGGCGCAAGGCGCGACGATATCGACTGCCTCGAACAGGATGCTCTCCGGCGTGACGACGCGCGCACCGAATTCCGCAGCGACGCGACGCACGTTCTCGGCGTTCACATCCGCGATCACGAGTGCTGCGCCCGCGCTGTGCAGGAGCTTGCAGAGGTGATAGCCGACCTGGCCCACGCCCTGGACGGCGACGGTCAGACTCTTGAAGTCGCTGCGGTTGAGCCTGAGCTCGATCGCGGCGCGCATGCCGAGAAATACGCCGAAGGCCGTCTTTGGCGCGGGATTGCCCCCGGCAACGGCACCGCGCTGCTTGCGGCCGCTGATGTGGCGGGTGTGCCGCGCGAACACTTCGATGTCAGCCTCGGTGATGCCGACGTCTTCCGCGGTGATGTAGCGCCCGCCGAGGCTCTCGACCGAGCGCGCGAAGACGCTCAGGAGCTCTTCGTTCTTGTCCGCTTTCGAGTCGGCAATGATCACCGACTTTCCGCCGCCGAAAGGCAGGCCTGCCAGGGCGTTCTTGAAGCTCATGCCGCGGGACAGTCGCAGCACGTCTTCGAGGGCCTCGTCCTCGCTGGCATAGGGCCACATCCGGCAACCACCAAAGGCGGGACCGAGAGTGGTGCTGTGAATGGCGATGATCGCCTTCAGCCCGCTGCGCTCGTCCTGAAAGAAGGAGACGTTCTCGTGACCGCGAAAGCTCTGCGTGCCGAACACCATGCGACCCACCTGCCCTTAGGCCTTGGATTGTTGCGACACAATATTCCATCGTCCGAGGCAATGCCTACCAATTTGAAGGTATTTAGAGCTCTTGCATGGAATACTATTCCATATATTGACTATTAATAGGATGAATATTCCAGGAGTTTGGCATGGACAGTACCGACCTGAAGATTCTTGAACTGCTTCAAACCGACGCTTCGCGCTCGACCAACGAGATCGCTGAGATCGTTGGCTTGTCACCTTCCCCGTGCTGGCGCCGGATCTCGCTGCTCGAGCAGCAGGGAGTCATCCGCCGCCGCGTGGCGCTGCTCGATCGCGACAAGGTCGGCCTCGGTGTCACCGTTGTCGTGCAGGTCCGACTCACCACCCATGGCCGGCAGTCCCTCGTGGCCTTCGAGGAGCGGGTGCGTGAGCTGCCCGAGGTCACACACTGCTTCACGGTCATGGGGGCGATCGACTTCGTACTCATTGTTGTGACGACCGACATACGCGCCTACGAGCGCTTCATGCGAGAAGGCTTGTCACAATTGCCGGGGGTACAGGCCATCGAATCGAATATCGTGATGTCGGCGATCAAGGATACGACCGCGCTGCCGCTCGAACTGGCGCAGCCCCGGCCGGCCGATCGCGACACGCGCCGCGCCCCGGGCAGTCAGCCATGAGCGCCGCCGAAGCACCACGCCTGCAAACCGACGCGAGCCATGAGCTCGAGATACTGTTGCGCTCCAGGATTCCGCTGGTGGTCCTCGAGAGTCGCGACGAGACGCGCGTTCTGCAGATGCTCAAGGGCCTGTCCATGCGCCTGACGCGAAATGCTCATACGCCAATGTTCGAGTGGACGGTCACGGACGGGCTCAAGCGCGTCGACGTCGATCTCGGTGCGCCGCAGCGCTTCAACACCGAGCCCATCGAGATCCTCAAGCACATCCGCGCGACGCCCACCGCTGGCGTTTATGTGCTCGTAGATTTTCACCCCTACCTCGCCGATCCGATCCACGTGCGCCTGCTCAAGGACATCTGCCTCGGCTACGAGCAGGTCGCGCGCACCATCGTGCTCCTGAGCGATGAGATCGACCTGCCGCACGAGCTCGAACAATTCAGCGCGCGCTGTGAACTGATCGTGCCTGATCGCGACGAGCGCCGAAGCCTGGTGCAGGAGATCGCCCAGGAGTGGGCCAAGGCGAATCCGGGACAGCGTGTCCAGGCCGACCAGACGGCGCTCGATTTGCTGGTCGAGAACCTCAACGGTCTGACCACCAGCGACACGCGTCGCCTCGCGCGTAAAGCGATCTTCGACGACGGTGCGCTTTCGAAGGTCGACCTGCCAGGGATCATGCAGGCCAAATACGAACTGCTCAATCGCAGCGGCGTGCTGAGCTACGAGCACGACACGGCGAAATTCGCCGATATCGGCGGCCTCGAGCGACTGAAGGAGTGGCTGCGCCAGCGCAAGCCCGCATTCGACGGCGGCGTGCCAGGACTCGATCCCCCCAAAGGACTGCTGCTCCTCGGCGTCCAGGGCTGTGGCAAGAGCCTCGCGGCGCGCGCAGCCGCCGGAATCTTGAGCGTGCCGCTGCTGCATCTGGACTTCGCCGCGGTGTACAACAAGTGGCACGGCGAGTCGGAGCGCAACCTGCGTGACACGCTGCGTACGTCAGAGCTCATGGCGCCGTGCGTGCTCTGGATCGATGAGATCGAGAAGGGCATCGCGACCGGCGAAGGCGATAGCGGCACCTCGCGCCGCGCGCTGGGAACATTACTGACCTGGCTGGCGGAGAAAAAAGCGGCTACCTTCGTGGTCGCAACCGCCAATGACATCAAGGCGCTTCCCCCGGAACTCATCCGCAAGGGGCGCTTCGATGAGATCTTCTTCGTCGATCTGCCCTCGAGCGAGGTGCGCCGCGAGATCCTCGCGATACACGCGAAGCGGCGCGGCCTGACACTCACGCCCGCGGACGTGGAGGCCCTGGCAAGAGCCAGCGACGGATTCTCCGGTGCCGAGCTGGAGCAGGCCGTCGTCTCTGCGCTCTACAGCGCCCGCGCCAGTCAGCAGCAGCCTTCAGCAGCCCATGTACTGCGTGAAATCCAGGCCACGCATCCGCTGTGCCGGGTCATGGCGGAGCGTATCGACGAATTGCGCGAGTGGGCGGCGGACCGAACGGTTCCTGCGGACTGAAAGCCTCGAAGCGAGCCTAGTGAACTGTAACAACCATTACTAGACTATACTCGCGTCCATGACAGACGCGATGGCCTTGACGAAATGGGAGCGTATGGAGCTGACACGGCGAGCCAGTAGCCGAAGCGGTCGGGCGGAGGACGCCCGACGAGCGCG
>DASQOO010000037.1:0-2044 GCA_035644435.1 Steroidobacteraceae bacterium
GCTCTGCGCGTGAGCGTCCCATGCGAACAGCAGAACGGCCATTGCGGGCAGCAGGCGAACGAGGCGGTGAATGATCAGCATGTCGGGTCCTCCATCACCATGCGCGGGCACGGCGCGCCCGCACGAACAACCGTCGGAACCTTGTCGCGAATCGAATCGTCGGCTTCGCATGTCGGTGGCTACCTCGAAGCGTGCACGCCGGGCAGCTCGGCGAGCAGCTGGTCGGCCGTGGCGAAGCCGTCGATGCGAACCCACTCTGCGCCGGGAGCGTTGCGCACCAGCGTGGCCGGCGCGTGGTTCATCTTGTCGCCGCGGTAGACGCCGAAGGCGCGCTGCGCAGCCAGGCTCGCGGCCAGCGTGCCGCTGTAGTGCTGCCACTCGGGGCCTGCACCGAACTTGCTCGCGTACTTGCGCAGCCGCGCCGGCGTGTCGAACTCGGGGTCGATCGAGATCGACACCAGGTGCACCTGGTCACGCGCGGGGCCGAGCTTGCGCTGCAGCTGGGCCAGGGTGGCACTGATCATCGGGCATACCGTGGTGCAGCTCGTGAAGATGAAGCTCAGCACCACTGGCCGGCCGTCATCGAGTTCCTGGCTCAGGCGCACCGTCTTGCCGTCGTCGCGCACCAACTCGACGTCGGGGACGGTGTAAGCGGCCGACGTGCGGGCTGCTTCCGGTGCCGCGTGGTGGCGGTGATGGGCGTGGGGGTCGGGGGCGTCTGCGGCGAGCGCGCCGGGAGCCCACATACCGAGTGCCGCCGCAGCGATCCAAGTCCGGATCGTCGCACTGGCCCCTGATAGACGGTGAAAACGATGCATGGATGCGCCCCCCTGCGCAGCCCTACGATGCCGTGTCACGCTCGCGAACGCGGTCGCGAGCCTCACCCAATCCAGCGTCCGTTCTGCATTAGCGATGCCAGACAGTTGCGGCCGTAATCACTGCGAAATCGGCCGAGCGCAGATTTCACAATTTGCAATTCACGAACGGCTCATCGGAGGCAACTAGCTGGAAGACTCAACCGATTTGCCAGCTTTCCAATGACCAGTTCAAATCTTTGACGAGTCTATGGAGGGTTGCGACGAGCAGACCAGCCATCGCTCATCACCGACTTCGCGCAGACGCTCGCGAGTGGCCGCTGACCGCGCGCCGCAGCTACACGATCCCCCGGGTGTGAACCACCTAAGACGAAAGTCTGATTTACTTTTTACACCAAGAGCTGTTCTTTCGCACCGGTCTGGGGGGGGGAAGCCATGACACACGCGATGCGCTCCGCATCGCTCGCCGGCGCGGTGAATTCCGCGGTCGTCGATCGCCAGGCGATCGGCGAGTTGGTCGCTGGCAGCGGGGAGATTGCTTCCGTCGACGGCCGCGACGACTTGATCGAGACGATCCCCAGGCTTGCGCTGATGCTCTGTTCCGCGACAGCTGCGGAGCTGATGGAAGTCGAAGCCGACGGCGAGCTCAAGCTGCTTTCCCGCAGCGGCGAAGCTGTCGACACACCGCGCCAGCGGATCCAGTTTTCATTGCGCCAGTCAGGAAGGAACCTGGTCCTGATCGTCTGGGGGGCTCCCGGCGCCACGCTGACCGAGCGCGATCTGGAGCAGCTGACCGTCTACTGCTCGCTGGCGGGCACCTCGCTCGCACGGGCGCGCTCGAACGCCGCCGGCACCGTCCGCGACGTCGCGACGCTGGCGGCGCTTCGCGATGGCGTGCTGGTCCTCGATCGAGAAGGCGTGGTCCGCTCGATCGACCACGCCGCCGCCGGCGTGCCGGGAGTCAGACGCGAGCGGCGCGAGCCCCGGGTTTCCAGCGCGAAGCAGATAGGCCGCAAGCCCGTCCAGTCGGGCGCCCGTTTCACCTTCGACGACCTGGTCGGCGGCGATCCCGCCTTCCTCGCCGCCCTGGAGATCGCGCGGAGGGTCTCGCAGTCGGACGTGCCCATCCTCATCACGGGCGAGAGCGGCACCGGCAAGGAGATGTTCGCCCAGGCGATCCACGACAGCACGCCTGGCATCGCTCCGTCTTTCGTCGGCGTCAACGTCGC
>DASQOO010000038.1:0-5214 GCA_035644435.1 Steroidobacteraceae bacterium
GGGCCAGGTGCCGGCGGTAGCGGGGATTGGCGAGAAATGTCACCGCGCGCGCGGTTGCGTTCTGCAGCGTCGCCACGCTGTCCACCTGCGCGTCCGGATCGCCGTTGAGTTCGCATCCGAAACGCACCGCCAGCTCGCCAAGCGCTATTGCCATGGTCGAACTAGCTCCCGCACGCGAATGACGATCCGGGAGTCAGGGATCTCGGGTGAAGCGTCCGGTCGCTGGCAACGGTCACCCGAACCTCCTCAGGTCAGGGCTTCTTCTCCGGCGGCTTGGTCGCCGCAGGTGCGGGTGGAGTGGCTGCGGGCTTGGTTGTCGCAGGCGGGGCGCTCTTGGAATGCGCCTGCAGATTGCTGAGCACTGCCGGCGTAATGTTGATGTTGTCCTTTGCGTACAGCACTCCATCGCCCACGACCAGGTCGTACCCCTGGGCCTTGGCGTAGGTCTGCACTTCCTGCAGGAGCGTGCGCTGGAGCTTGCCCAGCTCCTCGTTGCGGCGCACGTTGAGATCCTCGACGTATTCGTTTTGCCGACGCTGCAGCTCGCGCTGACCGTCGCGCAACTCCCGCTCCGACTTGCCGCGCTCCGCCTCGGACATCACCGCGCTGTCGCGGGTCAACTTGTCCTCGCGCGTCTTGAGCTCTTTCTGCTGGTTCTCGATTTCGCGCCGGCGTGGCATGAACTCATCCTGCAGCGCCTGCATCGCTCCCTTGGCCTGCGGCGATTCTTCGATGAGCTGCGGTACGCTCACGACACCGATCTTGAGCTGCGCATGCGCGGCAGGCATTCCCGCTGCCAGCAGCGCGGCGGCCGCCACAACCCTCATCCACGATTTTTGTATACCGATCACTGAATAATTCCTCAAAACGCCTGACCGATCGAAAACTGGAACCCTTCTGTCTCGTCCTTGAAGTGCACCCCGTCGTTTTTCTCGTTGGCATTCAGCGGGAACGCATAGCTGAAGCGGAATATCCCCAACGGGGCAAGCCACTGCACCGCGATACCGGTGGACTGCCTCAACTGATCATACGCGAACTTGTAATCGACCGGGGTCACGCCGTCGACGCCGGTGAAGCTGACATGGCCGGTCGAGAAGACGTTGCCCATGTCGAAGAACGCGCTGATGCGCGCGCTGGTTTTCCACTTCTCAGGTACCGGGAACAGGATCTCGGCCCGGCCGACGACCTTCAGGTTGCCGCCATAGGGATTTCCGAAATTGTCCTTTGGTCCCAGGCGGCTCTCCTTGTAGCCGCGCACGGAGTCGGGCCCACCCGCGAAGAACTGCCGGTACGGGGGGAGCGAGGTGGTATCGCCGATATCCGAGCCATAGGCGAAATCGCCGATCAGCGCCAGCGTGAAGGGCCCGGGCAACGGCAGGAACTGCAGATAATCGTAGTTGGCCACATAGTACTGCACATTACTGCCGGGTCCGGCGTAGGCGATCGATATGGCGTGTCGTGCGCCGTGATCGGCGAAGATCGCGCGGTTGCGAGTGTCGAAGCTCCAGCCCGCGACGAGTTCGATCGCCGTGTACTTGGTGCCAAAGAAGTCGAGCGTTCCACCCAGGCCATTGGGCTCGCTATGTACGAAGGTATCGCCGTTGTTCTGCACCCAGTCGATCGCCTGTTGTGCGCTGCCTGAGGCGGTAAGCAGTTCGTTCTTCTGTGCCGAGACGCCGAAACGCAGTGCCTGGTATTCGGTGATCGGGTAGGAGTAGTCCAGTCCCGCGCTGAGGTTCTTGGTCGAGAAGTCCGAGGACGCGGACACGAACTGCGTGATGTCGCGATAGCCGAGCGAGATCGTGCGGCTGATCCCGTCGATGCTGCGGTACGGATCGGTGTGCGAGATGCTGTAGGCCTTGCTGTACTTGCCGGCGTTGATCTCGGCCGCGATGCGCTCCCCGCTCCCCATGAAATTGCTGTGCACGAAGTTGCCGTTGAGAATGATGCCCTGCGATTCCGAATAGCCCACGCCGCCACCGAACTGTCCCGGCAGCCCCTCCTTGATGGTGAAGTCCACGTCCACCTGGTCGGCGGCGCCCGGCACCGGCGTGGTCTCGTAATCCACCTTCTCGACGTAGGGCAAACGCTGGATACGCTCCTTGGAGCGTTCGACGGCTGCGTTGGACAGCCAGCCTCCCTCCATCTGGCGCATCTCGCGCCGCAGGACTTCGTCATCGATGGCGGAGGTGCCGAGGAAGTTGATGTGCCGCACGTAGACACGGTTACCCGGCTCGACGAAGAACGTCAGCGACACCTCCTTCTTCGCATTGTCGGGCGTCGGCACCGGGTCGACCTTGGCAAAGGCGTAGCCCTGCTCGCCCAGCCGGTAGGTGATGAGCTGCTGCGACTGCGTCACCAGCTTGTTGGAAAACGTGTCTCCCGGATGCACCAGGATCAGGCGCTTGAGCTGCGGCTCGGGCACCACCATCGTGCCAGCCAGCTTGACGTCACCGATCTTGAACACCTCGCCTTCGTGCACGTTCACCGTGATGAAGATGTCGTCCTTCTCCGGCGCGATCGCCACCTGCGCGGATTCGATCTGGAAGTTCGCATAGCCGCGATCCATGTAATAGGAGCGCAGCTTCTCCAGGTCGCCCTGCAGTGATTCGCGCGAGTAGCGATCGTCCTGGCGATAGAACGACAGCCAATTCGGCGTATTGAGCTCGAAGTCCTCGCGCAGCTCCTTGTCCTTGAACTGGGTGTTGCCGACGAGGTTGATCTGCAGGATCTTGGCGCGCTTGCCTTCCGCCACGTTCACAGTGATGCGCACCTTGTTGCCGGGCAGCTCCTCGACGTTGGTGTCGATGCGCACGGCGTACTTGCCGCGGCTGAAATACTGGTCGGTGAGGTACTGCTTCACCTCTTCGAGCACCGACTGGTCGTAGGTCTTGCCGGCGGCGAGCCCGACGTTGCGCAGGCTCTTCTGCAGGTCTTCGGTCTTGATGTCCTTGTTGCCCTTGATCTCGAAGCTCTCGATGGAGGGGCGTTCGAGCACGACCACCACCAGCGTGTTGCCGTCACGGCGCAGTTCGACGTCGCGGAAGAAGCCAGTCTTGTAAAGGGCGCGCAGCGCCTCCTGCACGCGCTGCGTATCGAGACGGTCGCCGATGTTCACCGGAAGATAGTTGTAGACGGTACCTTCCGAGATGCGCTGCAGCCCCTCGACGCGGATGTCGCCGACAGTGAATTCCTCACTGCCGGTCTGCGCGAACACGCGCAGGGCGAGCAGGCACAGCGTCAGCGGCGCAATCAGCTTGCGGATCATTCAGCAGCCCATTACTCGGGTTCTAGTTAAGAAAACGAGATGTGATGTCGTTGTAAAACGCGAGGCTCATCAACAGCAGGAGCAACGCGATGCCGACCTGCTGGCCGAGCACCTGTGCACGCTCCGACAGGGGACTGCCCTTCGCGAGCTCGATCAACTGGAACAGCATCTGCCCGCCGTCAAGGATCGGAATCGGCAACAGGTTCAACACGCCGAGACTGATGCTGACGATGGCCAGGAAAGTCAGGAACGGACGCAGCCCCACGCGCGCGGTCTCGCCGGCGAAGGCCGCGATATTGATCGGGCCGCTGATGTTCTTCACCGACACCCGGCCCATCACCATGTTCCACAGCATGCTCACCGTGAGCTGCGACATGCTCCAGGTCTCGCCGCTGGCGCGGCTAAACGCGGCCAGGGGTCCAAGACGCTCGAGCTCGGCGCGCTGCAATTCGACGCCGATCCGTCCAATAGTGGTCGCACCGTCTTTTTCGGCGCGGATCGTGACCGGCACATTGCGCTCACCGTCCTTGCCCCTGACGGTGAGAATCACGCGCTCACCCGGGCGCTGGCGGATGTAGTTCACGAAGTCGGTGCTGGTCGCCACCGCTTGATCGTCGACCGCAAGCACGCGATCTCCTGACTGGACGCCCGCTTGTTCGGCGGGACCGTCTGCGAGTGGCCGGTCCACGATCGGTGGCACTTCCGGCGCCCGAAAGTCGAAGCCGATTCCCTTGAGCAGCGCCCCGGGTTCGGTGAGGCCATGCCGTTCACGAGCGTCCGGCACATTCAGCACCAGGTCGCGCTCGAGGCCATCCGTTCCCCGGACCTGCAGGCGCACGTTCCCGTCATCCAGCAAGTCTTCCAGCAACGCAAAGATCACCGCTTTCGGATCCGCGGTCTTGCCGTCGCCCACGCGCACAAATTCGTCGCGAGGTTTGAGTCCCGCCTGTGCAGCGTACGAACCGACCACGACCTCGCCCACGATGGGATGGGACTGCGGTACGCCCCACATGAACAGGATCCAATAGGCGAGGATCGCGAACAGGAAGTTGAATGCCGGCCCGGCGCACAACACCAGCAAGCGCTGCCACACCGGCCGGCGCGTGAAGGAGCGATCGATCTCGGCCGCCGCGACCGGGCCTTCGCGCTCGTCGAGCAGTTTCACGTAACCGCCCAGCGGAATGGCTGCGATCGCATATTCGGTGCGATCGGGCCCGGCGGTACGCATCCACAACGGCCGCCCGAAACCGATCGAGAACCTCAGCACCTTGAAGCCCAGTCGCTTCGCGACCCAGAAGTGGCCGAACTCGTGAACCGCGACCAGCACGCTGATCGCCACCATGAAGGCGAGGATTGAGATGGCAACCGGCATCAGGCAAGGGCTCCCGCGACCGAATCTGGGGTAGCGCCTTCCAGGCGCGAAATCAACTTCGCGGCTGCCTGCCGCGCTGCGCGGTCGGCCGCCAGAACGCTGTCGAGGTTCCGCACGGGCGCCGCTGCCACGCAATTGAGCACGCCCTCAATGACCACTGGGATAGACGTAAAGTTCAGATGCCCATCGAGAAATGACTCGACCGCAGCCTCGTTGGCCGCATTCAGGATCGCAGGCAAGGTGCCGCCCGAGCGCGCGGCTTGCTGGGCGAGGCGCAAACATGGAAAGCGCTCCAGGTCGGGCTCCTCGAACGTCAGTCGTCCCAGCCCGACGATATCGAGTGACTCGACACCGGACTCCCAGCGCTGCGGCCAGGCGAGCGCGTGTGAAATCGGTGTGCGCATGTCCGGGTTTCCCAACTGCGCCAGCACCGAGCCATCGACATATTCGACCATAGAGTGCACCACGCTCTGCGGATGCACGATCACCTGGACGTCGTCGGGCGTCACCCCGAACAGCCAGCAGGCCTCGATCAACTCCAGTCCCTTGTTCATCAGCGTCGCCGAATCGACCG
>DASQOO010000039.1:0-11518 GCA_035644435.1 Steroidobacteraceae bacterium
GCTGTTCTTCTGGCTGATCGCGATCTTTTATCAGCTCACGGGCTCGCTGCGCGTGAGCTTTCTGCTGCCTTCGCTGCTCGCGTCGCTCGGCACGACTTTGCTGGTCTACGACCTGGGGCGGCGACTCTGGAATCGCGAAGCAGGCCTGTGGGCCGCATTGATCCTGCTGTTCACGGTGCAATTCACCTTGCAGGCGCGCTCGGCGCAGATCGATGCGACGCTGTGCTTCTGGACCACTCTCTCTTTATATGCGCTGCTGCGGCATCTGCTGCTCCGGCGTGGCTGGGGGTGGTACGCGCTCGGGGGCTTTGCGGCCGGCCTCGGCGTAATCACGAAGGGCGTCGGGTTTCTGCCGCTCCTGGT
Organism: Steroidobacteraceae bacterium; assembly: GCA_035644435.1. Taxonomy (GTDB): domain Bacteria; phylum Pseudomonadota; class Gammaproteobacteria; order Steroidobacterales; family Steroidobacteraceae; genus DATBVX01. The sequence continues at coordinate 364 of DASQOO010000039.1, forward strand.
TCTGCTGCCATATGCGTGGGCGCGCTGGCGCAAGTGGCCCGTGCCGGTGCTGACGGGAACCGTTGCGCATTGGAGCTGGGCGCCACTTGCGTTCTTCGCGGCCATCGCGCTGTGGCTGGTTCCGATGCTGATCGGAGTTGCGGCGAGCGAGGATCCGGCGCTGCGCGCATACCGGGACGAGATTCTTTTTCACCAGACCGTCACGCGCTATGCGTCGGCGTGGCATCACCAACAGCCGTTCTACTACTACCTCACTGTCATCCTGACGATGTGGCTGCCGCTGGTGCTGCTCCTGCCGTGGCTGATCCCACGCTGGGCGAGGCAGTTTCGCGAGCGCGACCTGCGCATCCTGCTGTTGCTCGGTTGGGCTGTGCTTGTGCTGCTCTTTTTCAGCGTCAGTGCAGGCAAGCGCGATCTCTATATTCTTCCCGCGCTGCCGGCCGTTGCGCTCGCGTCCGGCGAGTGGTTGCGAGGGCTGTGGCAACGACCTGACGTACAACGACTCGGCTCGGCGTTCGCGCTGCTACTGATCGTGTTGGCCGCGGGCGGGTTCGTGTACTTGCAATGGATCGCTCCGGAGCGGGCTGCCGCACTACGCGAGGACGTTGGACTCAAGTACATCGCGCCGCTTGCGATCTACGCTGTGGCGGCGGGATTTGCGTACCTCGCGAGTGGAGCAGGGCGTGGAGCAGTCGCCAGTGCCTGGGCGCTCGGCCTGCTCTGGATCATCCACAGTTTCGCGATCATCCCCCAGATCGACACCACGCGTTCGGCGCGCCGCTTCGTGGCCGAGCTCGATCGGCTCGCGGATCCAGCGCGCGAGCTGGGACTCCTTGCATACAAGGAACAGTTCCTGCTCAACCTCGAACGCCCGAGCGTCAACTTCGGTCACAGCCGCTGGCGCGAAGCCCCGGCGGAGGCCGACGATGCCGCTCGCTGGCTCAATGGCGCGGCCGGACGCCAACTCCTCATTCCAGGCTCACAACTGCAACCCTGTTTTGCTGTTTCCGAGGGCCGCCGTGAGGTCGGCGAGGCGAGTCGGGAGACCTGGTATCTCATTGATGGGCCGCCAGATCCTGATTGCGCCGGCCGCGGCCACGACAACCGTGTCGTCATTTACAGACCGCCAAAGGGTTGACTTGCACCACATGTGGGATAGTTTGTCCCACATATGGATTCTGGCGGCATAAAGGGCCTTATTCTTTCGAGCTCTCGGACGTTGCTGGTTCCGATCGCGCGCCTGCTGCTGAAGAGCGGGGTGACCTGGAAGGAATTCTCCGAAGTTGCGCGGCGTGCGTTCGTGCATGTCGCGACCACCGAGTTCGGTATTCGCGGTCGACCCACCAACGTATCGCGGGTTGCGATCCTCACCGGGATGACGCGGCGCGAGGTGCGGCGCCAGCGAGATCGCCTCCAGTTCGATCCGCAGCCCGAAGCCGGATACATGAGCAAGGCCTCGCGCGTGCTCTCGGGCTGGCACCAGGACCGCGACTTCAGCGACGCAAACGGTGAACCGCGTGCACTGGAGATCGACGCCGGCGAATTGAGCTTTGCGGAACTCGCGAGGCGTTACGGCGGCGATATTCCTCCGGGCGCGCTGCTCAAGGAACTGCAGAGCGGCGATGCCATCGCGCGGCTGCCCGACGGGCGGATTCGCGCCAGCAAGCGTGTGTTTCTGCCCCGGCCGATGGAGCCGGCCCAGATCCGACTCTGGGCGAGCGTTCTGCAGGACATCGGAGCGACGCTCGAGCACAACCTGACACGTGACAAGGTCAATGCGCCGCGCTTCGAGCGGCGCGCGCTGAGCCTGCGCGTTGACCGGCACGCACTCCCGGCGTTCCGGCAGTTCCTCGAGAACGAGGGCCAGGCGTTCCTGGAACGCGTCGATGACTGGCTCACGCAGCACCAGGCGGGAACGGACGATGCGGACAACGCCCTCCGTCTCGGCGCCGGTGTGTACCACATTGAAGACGTATCACTGAGAGGTAGAGCGAAATGAGCGCGATGGACAGAGCGCGGACCGCACTGGTTGCGGTACTGCTGGCAGTGACCGCCTGTGGCGGTAGTGGCGGGTCCAACAACCTCGCCGGGATCGAGGGCACCGGCTTCGCGCAGGGCGTGATCACCGGCTTCGGCAGCATCTTCGTCAACGGCATCGAATTTTCGACCACGGGCGCGAGCATCACGATCGATGGCCGCGGCGCATCCGAATCGGAATTGCGCGTGGGACAAGTGGTCACCATCGCCGGTCAGATCAATTCCGACGGCCGCACCGGCAGCGCGACCAGCGTCACGGTGGTCGATCAGCTCGAAGGACCGGTCCTCTCCATCGACCTCGCCACCAACAGCTTTGTCGCCATGGGGCGGACGGTGTACGTCGATGGTGCCACCTCGTTCAATTCCGGACTCAATTCGCTCGCTGACCTGCACGCCGGCGACGTGGTCGAGGTGAGCGGCTTCCTCGACGCTTCGGGCTACCTGCGTGCGACCCGCATCGAACGCAACGCGTCGGGAGGCGAGTACGAAGTGACGGGCACGATCACGGCCGTCGACACCGTGCTCAAGGTTTTTCAGATCGGCACCCTGTCCGTGGATTACAGCGCCGCGGCGCTCGACGATCTGCCGGGCGGCGCGCCTGCAGTCGGCCAGGTTGTCGAGGCCAAGGGCACGACCTTCAGTGCTGCCGGCGCGCTGCTCGCTACACGCGTGCAGCTTGCCGACGAGGACCAGCCCGGCAACGGCGCGACGACTCGTATCGAGGGCTACGTGACCAGATTCGCCTCGACCGCAGACTTCGATGTGGACGGTCAGCGCGTTCAGACGGGGGCGGGCACGAGCTTCGACAACGGGACCGCCGCCGACCTGGCTCTCAATGTGAAGGTCGAAGTGGACGGAATGTTCAACAACGGCGCGCTGGCGGCCACCAGGGTCTCTTTCCGCAGTTCGACCGAGATCCGACTTACCACGTCCATCAATTCGATAGACGCGACGAATTCCTCCTTCACGGCGCTCGGCGTCGTGGTGCAGACGAATTCGCTGACGCGCTTCGAGGACAAGCTGTCACAGCCCGTGAGCCCGTTCGGGTTCGCGCAGCTGCGAATTGGAGACTACGTCGAGGTGCGTGGCAGTGGCGGCCCGGTCGCCAACTCCATCGTTGCCGCCATCGTCGAACGCGATGAACCGCGTAGCCGGATCGAGCTGCGCGGCCTGGTGCAAGGTGTCGCGGATCCCGCCTTCACGATCCTGGGCGTCCTGATCCAGACCGATGCGGGCACGCAGTTCCCGGACTCCATGACGGCGGCGGAATTCTTTGCGCAGGCGAACGGGCGCCTGGTGTCCGTGGGCGCACTGGTTGGCGGTGTTCTCGTCGCCGACGAAATCGAATTCGAGGACTAGAAAAGGTGCAAGGCGAGGGACCGCCATCTCAGGCCGGGAAATATCAATAGCCTGGAGGTATCGAACATGAGGATCTGGATCAGAACACGCCGTGCGCTGGCGACCGCGGCGGTATTGCTAATCGCCGCGTGCAGCGGTTCGGGCGGCGGCGACAGCACCAGCCCGGTGACGACGGCGCCGATCGTCTCGATGGGCACGATCAGCGGCTTTGGAAGCGTGTTCGTCAACGGGGTCGAATTCTCGACCGCAGGGGCCAACATCACGATGGACGGCCGCAGCGCCTCTGAATCGGAGCTGCGAGTCGGGCAGGTCGTGCGCGTGTCCGGACGGATGGATTCGGACGGACAGCACGGCACAGCGACATCGATCGATTTCGACGATGCCGTGGAGGGGCCCGTGCAGTCGATCGATGCGGCGGCAGGCTCGCTCGTGGTGCTCGGCCAGTCGGTCAGGGTGGATGCGGCAACGTCATTCGATCACGACTTGCAGCCCGCATCTCTCGCCGGACTCACGCTGGGCATGATCGTCGAGGTCAGTGGCTTTCGCGACGCGGCTGGCGTGATTCAAGCGACGCGCATCGAGGCCAAGGACGCCGGCGAGCCCTTCGAGGTCACCGGTCAGGTCGCGAACGTCGACACAGCGGCGAAGCGCTTTGAGATTGGCGCACTGGTTATCGACTACAGCACTGCGCAGCTGGATAACCTGCCGGGCGGAGCGCCGGCCAATGGCCAGATCGTCGAGGTGAAGGGACAACTCGATGCCAACGGCATGTTGCTGGCGACGCGAGTCGAAGGCAAGCACGAAGACATGGAAGGGGACAACGACGATGACGCGGAAATCGAGGGCCTGATCACCCGCTTCGTTTCACCGACCGACTTCGACGTCAACGGCCAAGCTGTGACGAGCACGCCAAACACCCGCTTCGAGCACGGCACGAGCGCCAATCTTGCGCTCAACGTGCGCGTCGAGGTGGAGGGTGAAATCGTTAACGGCGTAGTGCAGGCGGAGAAGATCGAGTTCCAGGACGAAGCTGATCTCAGGGTAACGGCCGCGGTCGACAGCGTGGATGCAACCGCCGGAACGTTCACGGTACTCGGCATCACTATTCAGACCAGCGCCGAGACACGTTTCGAGGACAAGACCGACGCACAGCTGCGCCCGTTCAATGTCGGCTCACTCCACACCGGTGATTTCGTCGAGGTGCGCGGCACCGCCGGTACCGCCGCCAACAGCATTCTCGCGCGGCGTGTCGAGCGTAAGGATGTCGAGCAGGAGAACGGTCAGATCAGGATCAGGCTGAGCGGACCTGCGGCCAACGTGGCGGAACCGCAACTCTCCATTCTCGGAGTAACAGTGCTCTCGAGTGCCGATACCGAGTTCGCAGACGGAGGCGACGGCACTGTTGACGCTGCTACGTTCTTCTCGCAGGCAGCGGGTCGCCTGGTGGACGCCACCGGCACGCTCCAGGGCAGCACCTTGCTGGCACGAAAACTCGAATTCGAGGGCGAGAACGAGTTCGACGACTGAGACGCCGAAAGAGAGGCGAAAGGTTCCCGGCCTTGGCGGGCAACAGCTGTTGCCCGCCCCATTTTTTGTTTCTTCAATTCGTCGCCGTGAGTATCACGTTCACATGATTGGCCGTGAGCGTGCTCGACGCCGCGTCAAACTTGCCGCCGGCATTCATGCCCAGTGCCTTGCCGCCCGCCGCGAGCTTCTCGCTCAGTCGCGCGGTGAATTCGCCAAAGTCGCTGAAGACTTCGACGCGGCGCGGCTGACCGATCGCATACAGGCCATTGCCAGTCGTCGGTTTGATCGTCGGCGCTACCGGCAATGTCTCGATGTCGATGAGGCGCGGGCCGATGGCGATGAAGTGCCGCAGCCCGATGCCCGCATTGGCGTTGTCGATGACAATCGCCTGCGCATCGATGCTGAGGAAGGGCGTCGTCGTGCCACTTAATCCCCAACCGATGCCGAGTAGCGCACGCACGTCATTGAAGTCGACGAGTGTGCGCCCTGCGAAATCGGGCGGGGCCGCACCGAACGGGGTGACGAAGCCGAACACCCGCGCCGGTGAGTCGTTCATGAGGCGGCTCAGGTCCAGGTTGCCCGTAACGATCTCGTAGTTGGTGGGATCGGCATTGGTGTCCGGAGCGGAACCCGTGCCGGTGAAGTCGAAGATGCTCACGCGGCGGCCATCGATGCTGTCGAGATCGAGCGCGAGATTGCCTGGGCTCGTCGACTTCACGGCGCCGAGCAGGTGAGTGAGCTCGAGCCGCACGCGACCCTGCTGTGCGTCGAGTGTGACCTCGCCGTTGCTCTCGGTTGCGGTGCCGAAGGCGCGGATGCGCTGGCCGATCGAGATGGCTTCGGCGCCCAGTGCGTTACCCATCTCGCCATCGCGGATTACCGCGGTCTCCGAGCCCACGAGCAGTGTGATGTCGTCGCGAATGAAGGTAACGCTGCCAGCGCGTCGGATCATCGTTCCGCCACGCACCGTCAGCGTATTGCCGTTGCGCGCCGTCACGTTGCCCGCCAGCACGTCGAACTGCGAGCCGGCCACGCTCGTGCCGGCGTGCACCCGCTGCGCGGTGAACGTGCGATTGGGAACATCGAGCGTGCCGAACGCCACTGTGGCTGTGCCGACGCCCGTTTGCGCGAGCGCATCCAGGCCAGCAGCACCCGTGAAGGTCTGCCCGTCGACCTCGAAGTCGGTACTTCCAGTGATGTGGACCGTGAACTGGCCGAGGCGCGCATCACGCAGGTTGAAAGGACGCATGTCGATGAGATAGCTGTTGCCAGCCGAATTGACGCTCACCAATGGTCCGCGCACGCGCAGGTCTTTCTGATCGACCGGTTCGAGCGAGGCCACGATGAAGGGCTCGGCAACTGCGGTGACTGGTGTCGTAGTCGTGTCCACGGTATGTGAAGCCGCGAGATCGAAGTCGAGCTGCAGCAGGGCAGGGCGGCCCGGTGCGATCACGACGTGGTTGCGGTTGTCGAGCATGATGTCGACGTTCACGACCCCGAGCGGCTGACCGTTCGCGCCCACGATGGTCGCGGCGCGCGGCTCGCCGTTGACCTCGACACTCACATCGGCATTGGTGTAGTCGAGCCGCATCGTGCCCTGGACGTAGGTACCGTTGGGAATCGTCGCTGCAGTGACGAATTCAGTGAGATCGACGAGCTGCGCGAAATCGACGCGTGTACTCACCGGGAGAGTTTCGACCAAGGCGCCGTTCGCCTTCTTCAACGTCAACGACAGGACGTCGACGCTGTAGCTGAGGAAATCGCCATCCGCGTCAGTGATGGAGACGAACAGCGGGCCGCAGTCGGAGCCACTGCTACAGGCCTGCGAAGGCGGCGTAGTCGTGCCGGTCGAATCCATTCCGCCACCGCCACAGCCGCCAAGTACCAGAGCGAAGATGAGCAGCAGGCCCGCGCGAGCGCGGCTCAGGAAAGCAGAGAAAAGCATGGCAAATCCTCCCGTGAACCTTCCGTGCGAGGGGGATAACGCGGCCCCCTCGGATCGGTTGACGGAATGCTGACATGGCCTTCCATATCAGCCGCTTACCTTGCTTTCCTAAAAATTCATGACAGAATGCAACGCAACTCATCAAAAGAAGTCGGGGAGAAAGTGTGTGGCAGGTCCGCCATCCGGACTCGCCAAGCTGACAGACTTCACCGGCCTTGGGGGAGACAGAGCGCGAATGGCCATGGGAACAGTGCCGCCCGAACCAGTCAGTGAACTGACGGCCTCTGACATCCTCTCTCCCCAGCTCTGGGCCCGTTCCAACACACGTTTTTCGCTCGGCCTCGACGTCACCTGCACGAAGATCGCGGTCGATTTTCAGAGCATGACCGAGACGACTGCCGAGGCATGCATTCGACAGAATCTCGACGCGCTCCGCGAAGCGACTCACACCGACGCTACGCTCATCGCGCTGTTCGATGAGGAGGGCGCATATGTCGAATCGCTGTCAGTCTCCAAGGGCATGTTCACCCAGTGCACGCCCGAGGTGCTCAAGGGCGAGATGCTCGAAGCTCTGCCGTGGCTGCGCAGCCGCCTGGAACACACCCGCATCCTCGAGATTCGCGATACCGCGAACGTGAGACGCGAGCAGGCGGCCGAGGGCGCGCGCCTGCAGCAGCTCAACATCGGCGCACTGCTCATGGTCGGCTTCGCCGTGCAGGGCAAGGTGTGCGGATTTCTCGGATTGTGTGCCGCCCAGGCGCGCGAGGGCTGGGACGTCAACCTGCATCTGCTCCTCAAGCTCATAGGCACGAGCTTTGCGTCGGGACTCGAACGCATGCGCGTGCAGAAGCACCTCAAGAGCCTGCAGGAGCGCACCGACCTGGCGATGTTCACCGGCAACGACGGTATCTGGGACTTCGATGCCGAGAACAATCGCGTGTATTTCTCGCCGCGCTGGAAGGGCATGCTCGGCTACGCCGACGATGAGATGAACAATTCCCCGGACTGGCGCCAGCTGGTCCATCCCGACGACATGTCGCGCGTGCAGGCGGCGATCCGCGATCACGTCGCGGGCAAGACGCCGATGTTCGAGAGCATTCACCGCATGCGCCACCGGAGCGGCGAGTGGCGCTGGGTCGTGAGCCGCGCCAAGGCGCGCGTCGACAAGGGTGGACGCTTGCTGCGGCTCGTCGGCACCGAGCTCGATATCACCGAGCGCAAGCTGTATGAAGACGCGTTGTTCCGCGAGAAGGAGAGCGCGCAGATCACCTTGCAGTCGATCGGCGATGGCGTGATCACCACCGATCAGCATTCGAACGTCGAATACATCAACCCGGTCGCCGAGGAGTTGACCGGCTGGAAACTCGAGGACGCCCAGGGCCGGCCGATCGACGAGATCTTCCGCGCCTTCCACGAGGAGACCTGCGAGCCGCTCGAGAACCCGATGACGGTGGCGATCCGCCGCACGCGTTCCATCAAGTCTGTGCGACCCATGCTCCTGATCCGCCGCGACGGCAACGAGCTTTATGTAGAGAGCACCGCGGCGCCAATTCGAGACGGGCAGGGGGGCATGTGCGGCGGGGTGCTCGTGTTCCATGACGTGAGCGAATCGCGCGAGCTCAATCGCCGGCTGAGCTACCACGCCAGCCACGACGTGCTCACGGGCCTGGTGAACCGGCGCGAGTTCGAGAGCCGCCTCGAGCGCGCGCTCAAGAGCGCCAAGGCGCGCGAGACCTCGTACGCGGTCTGCTACATCGACCTCGACCAGTTCAAGATCATCAACGACACCTGCGGCCACAGTGCTGGCGATGCGCTGCTCGGGCAGGTCGGTGCCTTGCTCAAGTCGAAGATCCGCTGGCGTGACACACTGGCGCGGTTGGGCGGCGACGAGTTCGGACTGCTGCTGGAAAGCTGCTCACTGGATGAGGCACTGCGGACCGCGGAATCGCTGCGTGAAGCGGTGCGCAATTTCCGTTTCGTGTGGGAGGAACGCACCTTCCGCCTCGGCGCGAGCATCGGCGTGGTGCCGATCGCTGCCGAGAACGAGGACGTCGCCTCGATCCTGAGCGCCGCCGACAGCGCCTGTGCCGCCGCCAAGGAAGCCGGGCGCAACCGCGTGCACAGCTTCGAAGAGAACGACATCGACCTCATGCGCCGCCGGCGCGAGATGCAATGGGCCGCGCGCATCAACAACGCACTCGAGGAGTCGCGTTTCGAGCTGTTCCGCCAGACGATTCTGCCGCTGCAGCGCCAGGACACCGGAGCTCACTACGAGCTGCTGCTGCGCATGCGCGACGAGAACGGCAAGATCGTTGCGCCGGACAATTTCATTGCCGCAGCCGAGCGCTACGGCATCACGCCCAATATCGATCGCTGGGTGATCGAGAATGCCTTCCGCTGGCTGGTGTCGGAAGCCGACGAGCGCGAGCGGCTGGCGCTGTGCTCGATCAACCTGTCGGGCCAGTCGTTTGGCGATGACAAGTTCCTGCCGTTCGTGATCGACCAGTTCCATCGCAGCGGCCTCGATGCCACCAAGATCTGCTTCGAGATCACCGAGACCGCGGCGGTGGCGAGCTTCTCGCAGGCCAATCGCTTCATCCAGGCGTTGAAGGAGCTCGGCTGCAAGTTCGCGCTCGACGACTTCGGCACGGGACTCTCATCGTTCGGCTATCTCAAGCATTTCCCCGTGGATTTCCTCAAGATCGACGGCAGCTTCGTGAAGGAAATCCTGCACGACCCGATCGACCGCGAGATGGTGCGCTCGATCAACGAGATCGGGCACCTCACCGGCAAGCAGACGATCGCCGAGTTCGCCGAGAACCAGGAGATCATCCAGATGCTGCGCGGCCTCGGCGTCGACTACGCACAGGGTTACGGCGTCTCCCAGCCGCAACGCGTTCTCAAGGCCGCCAACGGCTGATCCTTCCGGCAGGCGAGGGCAGCGCGGCGCCTCGGCGCCGACGGCCCTTGCACCATCGATCATCTGTATGGTTGAATATCAACTAACCAGTTGATAGTCAGTCCATGCCCCAGGTGCGACTCCGTCTCGTCAGTCCCGACACTTCGCCGGCCAGTCTCGACGAGGAGATGCTGAGCGCGGTGTTCGCCGCGCTCTCCGATCCGGTGCGTCGCGCGATCCTGGTGCGCCTCGGTGAGGGCGAGCAGCTGGTGTCGCAGCTCGCCGAGCCTTTCGATATCTCCCTGCAGGCGGTGTCCAAGCACATCCAGGTGCTGGTCGTGGCGGGCCTCGTACGCCAGGAGCGCAGCGGACGGGTGAGCCTGTGTCGCATCGATGCCGGGCCGATCTTTGCCGCCGCCGTCTGGCTCAATCGCTACAGCAAGCACTGGCAGGCGCAATTCGACAGGCTGGCGTACTGGCTCGACCAGATCGAGCGTGAACGAGATGCCCGCGCGCCGGTCGCAGGTGCTCGTATGGGCAAGCGGCGCAAGTCGAGGACTGCGCCCAAGCGTATCCGCACAGGGAAACCCGGATGAACTATCGCGAAGCTGGCGAGAAGCTCACCGACTTTCGCCGCCAGATCGGCGAGCTGCGCAAGCAGATGCGCAGCGTGCAGGATTCCGTCGAGCCTCAAGTCGTCAAGGACTACGCGTTTAACGGCGAGCGCGGCGCGGTGCGCCTGTCAGACCTCTTCGGCACGCAGGAATACCTGTTCGTGATCCACAACATGGGCGCCGGCTGCCGTCACTGCACCCTGTGGGCGGACGGGTTCAACGGCGTAATCGACCATTTGCAGAACCGGGCGGCCTTTGTCGTCGTTTCGCCCGACCCGCCGGACAAGCAATGCGAATTCGCCCGCAGCCGCGGCTGGAAGTTCCGCATGGTGAGCTATGACGGGCCGGGATTCGCTGAGGACATGGGCTATCGGCGCAACGGTCAGTTCATGCCCGGCGTGTCCGTCTTCAGGCGCGTGGGCGAGAAGATCCTGCGCGTGTCCGATACCGGCTTCGATGTGAGTGACGATTTCTGCAGCGTCTGGCACTTCCTGGACCTGTTGCCCGGTGGCTCGGCCGGGTGGCAGCCGAAGTACAGCTACGCGAATTGATCTGGAGGAGGTGCGCCATGTCGCAACACAAGATCGTTTCCCGTGAAGAGTGGATTGAGGCGCGCAAAGCGCACCTGTTGAGAGAAAAGGAATTCACGCGCGCGCGCGAAGAGCTCAGCCGCGAACGTCGCGCGCTCCCCTGGGCCCGGGTTGACAAGCAGTACGTGTTCGATGGTCCGCAAGGACGTGACTCACTCGCAGACCTCTTCGGCAAACGGAGCCA
>DASQOO010000040.1:0-4119 GCA_035644435.1 Steroidobacteraceae bacterium
TGGGATATGCCGGCTGGGACGCGGGCCAGCTCGAACAAGAGATACTCGCGAACGCCTGGTTGAGTGTTCCCGCGGATGAGGGCGTGATTTTCGACCTTCCCTTTGAAGAACGCTGGCACGCGGCAGGGCGCCTCCTCGGCATCGACCTGACGCAGATCAGCTCCGATGCGGGACATGCCTGAGCGGGCGAAACCCTCCTGGGTCGCCCTCGCCTTCGATTTCGGCCTCAAGCGCATCGGCGTCGCGTCCGGCGATTCGATCACCCGCCGTGCCGCGCCCCTGACGACGCTCGACTGCCCGGGCGGCCGTGTCGACTGGCCGGCGATCGGCTCGCTGTTGCGCGAGTGGCACGCCGCGATCTTGGTGGTCGGAGTGCCGTACAATTCGGACGGTTCCCCCGGCACATTGACCGAACCGGCGCGAGAGTTCGCGCGGGAGTTACGTGTGCACGCGCAGGTCCCGGTGGAGCTGATGGATGAGCGCTGGTCTTCTCTGGAGGCCTCGGCGCGCCTGAAGTGGGCGCGGCAGTCGGGGCAGCGGGTGCGGCGAGTGAAGAAGGAAGATGTGGATGCGGCAGCGGCGTGCGTGATCCTCGAACGCTGGTTCGAGGAAGCGCCCCATGCGCGGACGGATCGATGACAGCCAGGCAACCTAGGGAAGCTCTGCACAGGTTTCATGGGCGCGACCGTGCCTCCGCAAGCTTCTGGCTAGGCGCGAGGCGCAGTCGATATGTCGATATCGACAAGACTCGCAACGACGCCAGAAGCTTGCCGAGGACGGTCCCGTCCGCGTTGCGCCGCGAACCGGCACCATGAAACCTGTGCAGAGCTTCCCTAGGCAACTGCGTGACGACGGCTCGTTGCAGCACCTGATCACCCTCGAGGGACTGGACCGGGACCTGATCGAGCGGCTGCTCAAGCGTGCGCAGCAGTTCATTCGGCCGCTGGGCGCTCCACCCATGCGCTCCAGCTCGCTCGGGGGCGTCACGGTAGCAAACCTGTTCGGCGAGCCGAGCACCCGTACACGCGGTTCCTTCGAGCTCGCGGCGCGGCGCCTGGGTGCGGACGTCGTGAACCTCGAAGTTCACTTGTCCTCGCGCAGCAAGGGCGAGACGGTGCTCGATACCGTGTACACACTGCAGGCGATGCAGATCGATGTCATGGTGATGCGCGAGGCGGAGCCCGGCGTTCCGGGCCTGGTCGCGCGGCACGTCGATCCGCACGTCAGCGTGCTGAGCGCAGGCGAGGCGCACCTGTCGCACCCGACGCAGGGATTGCTGGATGCGCTCACGATCCGCCAGCGCAAGGGCGGCTTCGGCGCGCTAGTGGTGGCGATCGTCGGCGACGTCGCTCACTCACGCGTGGCGCGTTCGACCGCGCAGGCGCTGCAGATCCTCGGCGTCGGTGAACTGCGCATCGTCGCGCCTGCTGGCCTCATGCCGCCCGCGGGCGAATTCGCCGGCGCGCGCCGTTTCGAAGATATCGATAGCGGGATTCGCGGCGCGGATGTGGTGATGATGCTGCGCATCCAGAAAGAGCGCATTGCGGATACCAGTGCGCTGGACGACGCGGCGTACTTTCGCCAGTTCGGACTCACGCCCGAGCGACTCAAGCTGGCGAAATCCGATGCCATCGTGATGCACCCGGGGCCGATGAATCGCGGCATCGAAATCGACTCGAGCGTCGCCGACGGGCCGCAATCGGTCATCCGTCAGCAGGTGACCAACGGCGTCGCCGTGCGGATGGCGGTCCTCGAGGCGGTGACCGAGGGGCTGCGGCGCCTGAGGCAACGGGCGTGAGCACCAGGGAAGCCCGGGCTCACCGCAACACGATCTTCGTCGAGGAAGCGCCCGTCCTGGAGCAAACCGCATTCACCGCGGAGCAGTTCGTGTTGCGCATCAAGGCGCCGAAGTGCGCAGCCAAAGCGACCCCTGGCAGCTTCATTCACCTCACCTGCGATCCCTCGGTGCCGATGCGCCGGCCGTTATCGATCATGCGTGTCGACGCGCAGGCAGGCTGGGTCGAAGTGCTCTACAAGGTGGTCGGCTCGGGCCTGAGACATCTGGCCACTCGCCGCGCGGGCGATGTCGTGAGCACGATGGGCCCGATCGGCGTCGGCTTCACGCCTCATCCGGACAAGCCACGCACCTTGCTGGTCGGCGGTGGCGTGGGGATTCCGCCCATGGTGTTCCTCGCCGAGCAGCTGCGCGATGCGAGCGACGCTAAATGGCAACCGCTGGTGCTGATGGGATCAGAGATTCCGTTTCCGTTTCGCGCGCGCCCGTCAACGATCATCGTGCCCGGGATCCCCGCCGGCGTGATCGCCTGCATGCCGCTGCTCGATAACTGGGGCGTGCCCAGTCGCCTCGCGAGCTTCGCCGACTTTCCCGGCTGTCATCACGGCTACGTGACGAGCCTCGCCTCGACCTGGCTCGCCTCGTTGTCGCGCGAGGAGCTGCGCCAGGTGGAGATGTTCGCCTGTGGGCCGACGGCGATGCTCAAGGCCGCCGCCGCCGTGGCGCAGCAGTTCGACATTGCCTGCCAGGTGTCGCTGGAGGAGTTCATGGCCTGCGCGGTGGGCGGCTGCGCCGGTTGCACGGTACTCGTGCAGACGGACAGCGGTCCGGCGATGAAACGCGTCTGCGTGGACGGGCCGGTATTCGACGCGCGTGCGGTGTTCCCGGCTCACGTGGCCTGAGCGGGATCCGGCCGTCAGAAGTGCAGCGTGACGCCGAGTTGCGGTCCCTGCGACACCACGTCGTACACGAAACCGTTGTCGTCGTAATCGGTGCTGATCCAGCGATAGCCCATCATCACCGAGGTGCGTGGCGTCGCGAACCAGTTGAACAGCATCTCGATCTGCCACGCGAGATCGGAACCGACCCCGAAGCCGCCGATGTCACCGTGAAACTGGAAGTTCCAGCGCTCGCCGATCGGCAGCGTGAGAATTCCGCCGATGATCGGATCCCACCAGTCGATCTTGCCCGAACGGCTGCGCCCGATGGTCTGGAAGTCGATCGACGAGCTCAGCTGGTTGTAGCGTGCGCCAACGAGCGACATAAAGATCGGCGCGAGCTGGAACCCGACGTTGAGCTCCACTGCCCATTGATCGATATTCACGGCCGCATTCGGCTGCTGCGAGTCGCCGCCGAGACCCATGTAGATGACGTCGGTGCCGAATGACCAGACGCCATGCGTCGCCCGTGCGCGGCCCATGAACCCGAACTGCAGGTTGCTCAGGATATCGCTGAAGGATTCATCCACGTCGGCGATCAGGGGCTCCACTCCGACCTTGCCATCCATGCCCGCACCCAGCATGTAGGCCGAGACGTCCCACCGCCATGGCCGCGAGGCGTCGGCCTGCATTGACTGTGCATGCGCCGAGCCGCACAGCATCCCGGCCAGAAGGAACAGGGAACCCAGGTATCGTCCTGACATCGTGCTCTCCTCGACCACTGCGGGTGCCGGTGGGGTGCGCAGCGGCAGCACGAACCAGCATGAACATGGAATAGCCCGCCCTTCGTCAACCGTCAATTGGACCTTGGTGCGCGAGCGCAGTCGCGTGCAGTCCCTGCATTACCGTCGCCTGGCACGAACCACCGAGTAGTAGCCGTAGCTCGGAGTCACATCGAGGTCGACAAACCCAGCGTCCTGGATCAGCTTCGCGAGTTCCGCGTAAGTGAATTGCCGCCCCTCGGTGCCGAGCAGCATGACGAGACTGAAAGTGGTGGCGGCCAACGGGCCACTGCCGGACTCGTCGAGCAGCGCTTCGTGAATGAAGATCTGTCCGCCCACGGGCAACACGGCATGGGTCTTCGCCAGCAGCTGCGCGCAGGTTTTGAAACTCCAGTCGTGCAGGATGTTCGAGAAGAACACGGCGTCATAGCCGTGCGGCCAATCCTGCCGGAACATGTCGACGGCACGCGTGTCGATGCGCTCGGTGAGGCCGGCGGCAGCGACGTATTCTTTCGCGACCTCGCACATCGCGGGCAGCTCCATGATCGTGCAACGCATGGCGGAATGACGCTGCGCCAGCGCGATACAGAAGCAGCCTGAGCCCCCACCGACATCGAGCAGGCGACTGACGCCCGGGAAGGCGACATTGCGCGCCATGCCGAGT
>DASQOO010000041.1:0-4334 GCA_035644435.1 Steroidobacteraceae bacterium
CCTGTTCCTTTCCCTGTGCGCAGCAATTGTCCTGGCCGGCGGTGAAGCGCCTAGCGCCGCCCCGGCGGCGGCTACACCTCCTGCAACCGCGGCGAGCGGGGCTGGCAGCTACACGGTGGATCCGGCCAAGAGCTGGCTGGGGTTCACGGCGCGGCAGAGCGGCGGCGATGTCGATGGCCGGTTCGACAAGTTCACGGCCGCGATCACTTTCGCCGATGCGAACCTGGCAGCCAGCCGCTTCGACGTGCAGATCGATACCAAATCGGTGAACACGCAGGACGACAACCGCGACACGGTGTTGCGCGGCGATGACCTGTTCAATTCCACCAAGTATCCGAGCGCGCATTTCGTCACTTCCGCGTTTACGCGCAAGGCGGCCGGTCAATACGAGGCGACCGGCAAGCTCACGATTCGTGACGTCACGCGGGAGATCCACCTGCCCTTCACGTTCCAGACCACCCAGGAAGGCGGTAAGCCGGTCGCCTGGCTCAAGGGCTCAGTGGGCATCAACCGGCTCGACTACGGCGTCGGCCAGGGAGAATGGAAGGACACGTCGGTCGCGGAGAACCCGGTGCGCGTGAAGTTCGAGCTGCGCCTGTCGCCGAAATAGCAGGGAAGCCCTGCACAGGGCTTCCCTAGTAAGGCGTGCCGTTCTTGCGCGTGTACTCGCCGCGCGCTTCGGGTGCGTTGAAGCGCAAGTCGACATCGGGATAGTGCACCGAGTCCGTGGCGTTGCGATTGCTGATCTCCAGGTAGCGCGCCGGCCGCTCGCTGCGGTTCACCAGCTGATGGCCGTCCGGCACGCCCGCGGCAAATCCCGCACACATCCCCGCAGTGAGTGTCTGCTCGCCCTCAGTGGTACGCAGCACGAGTTCGCCCTCGAGCACGAACACGAATTCATCCTCGTGGCTATGCCAGTGACGCATCGAGGATTCCTTGCCCGGCGCCAGCGTCGTGAGGTTGACGCCGATGCGGGTCAGGCCGCACGCGTCGCCGAGCCGCCGTTTCTCGCGCGGCAGGACGCGCGCACGGAAGGGCGCGGGGTATCCCGTATCGGTGCGCACCGGTGCATCGGCAGGATCGAGAGCAGGCAGCGCGGCCATCCGAATTCCTCCAGGTGGGGCGATCTCACTGTGACACAATCGCGCCTCGTGATGGTATACGGCCACGTTTCCGGCTGCCTGCGCTGCAAATGACACAAGCCTTCGACGACGTCGGCGAATGCGTCGACGTGACGCTGCGCCGCTTCGGCGGCCGTATCGTGCTCGCGCTGCCGCTCGCACTCGGCAAGCCCAATCCGCTGGTCAACGAGTTCTACCGCCGCGCGCGCCGCGATCCAAGGATCGAGCTGCGCATCTTCACCGCCCTGAGCCTGCGCAAGCCGACCGCGCGCAGCGAGCTCGAGCGGCGCTTCCTCGAACCGTTCGTGGCGCGGGTTTTCGGTGACTACCCCGAGCTCGACTATGTCAGCGCAGTACGCGACGGGACCCTGCCGTCGAACATCGAGGTCGTCGAGTTTTTCCTCGAACCCGGCGCGTATCTCGCTGCGCCGTACGCCCAGCAGCATTACCTGAGCGCCAACTACACCCACGTCGGTGCCGAGGTCCTGCGCCGCGGCGTCAACGTGCTCGCGCACCTGGTGGCGAAGCGCACGGTCGAGAACCGCGCGCAGTTCAGCCTGAGCTGCAACCCCGACGTGACCCTGGACCTGCTCCCGGCGCTGCGACAGGCGCGGCAGGCGCAGCGCGACGTCGCCCTGATCGGTGAAGTGCATCGCCAGTTGCCTTTCATGTTCGGCGATGCCGAGATCGCCGAGAGCGAGTTCGACTACCTGGTCGATCACCCCCGCTACGACTTCGATCTGTATTGCCCGCCGAATCTGCCGCTGAGCAGCGTCGACTACTGCATCGCTCTCAACGCGAGCGCACTGGTGCGTGATGGCGGGACGCTGCAGATCGGCATCGGCGAGCTCGGCGATGCGATCGTCTACTGCCTGCAGCTTCGGCACCGGCAGAACGCGGTCTGGCGCCAGGCGCTCGAGGACGGCGGGTTGCTGGCGCGCTCGGGCACTGACATCAACGAGATCGGCGGCCTCGATGCGTTCCGCGCCGGTCTCTACGGCTGCTCGGAAATGTTCGTCGACGGCTATCTCGACCTGTATCGCTCGGGAATTCTCAAGCGTCGCGTTTTTCCGCAGCTGCAGGTCCAGAAGCTGCTCAACGAAGGCGCCATCGACGAGCGCATCACTCCCGATTTGCTGCAGCGACTGGTGGATGCGGGTCTGCCCGGACGCTTGAGCGCGTCAGACTTCGCGCTGCTGCAGCACATCGGCGTGTTTCGCTCCGACTGCCGCTTTGAAGGCGGACGGATTCGCCTGCCCTCGGGCGCGTGGCTGGAGGCAGATCTCGGCGATGCCCAAGTACGTCGCGAGCTCGCGGCCGCAGCGCTCGGCGTCCGTCTCGGGAACGGGGTGCTGCTGCACGGCGGCTTCTATCTCGGCCCCAAGGGTTTCTACGCCGCACTGCGCGACCTGCCCGAGGCCGAGCGCCGCCAGTTCAACATGACGAGCGTCGGCTTCATCAACCAGCTGTATGGGGATGACATGGCGCTGCGCGTCGAGCAGCGCCGCCACGCGCGCTTCATCAATACCGCGATGATGATGACGCTGATGGGCGCCGCAGTGTCCGACGGCCTCGCGGACGGCAGAGTCGTGAGCGGTGTGGGCGGGCAATACAACTTCGTGGCGATGGCACACGCGCTGCGCGGCGCGAATTCGCTGCTCTGTGTGCGCAGCACGCGCACTCACCAGGGCCAGACGGCCTCGAACCTGGTCTGGAACTACGCCCACTGCACGATCCCGCGCCAGCTGCGTGATGTGGTCGTCACCGAATATGGGATGGCCGCGATCCGGGGCCGGGAAGACCGCGAGGTCATCGCGGCCCTGATCAACATCGCGGACTCTCGCTTCCAGGAAAGCCTCCTGCGCCAGGCGCAGGCCGCCGGCAAGCTGCCGCGCGACCACCGGATCCCGGAGAGTTGCCGCAATAACACGCCGGCCGCTCTCGAGCGGCGGCTGGCCCCGCATCGACGCGCGGGTCTTTTTTCCGAGTATCCGTTCGGCACGGACTTCACTGGCGAGGAAGTGGTACTGGCGAAGGCGTTGCGACGCTTGGGCCAGCGCACCGCTTCCACGGCGGGCAAGGCGAGCACAGTTGCCCTGGCGATGCTGAAGGGTGGTGTTCCGGCCGCACTCCGGCCTTTCCTGGCGCGGCTGCAACTCGATCGGCCGCGCAATTTCCAGGAGCTCGTCTGGCAGCGCCTGGTCGCGCTCGAACTGCGCGAACTGGTCAACTGAACTGGTCAACTTATCCAGGTCAGCTGATGCGGGCCGTAATACGGGCGTCATCCCGGCGCCACGAGGATTTCATCGGGCTTGTGCATTGTGGCGCCCCGCATGGCGGTGCTCAGGACGGCCGGCCGCCACGTTCAGGCCGAGGCGATGAGGCAGTCATCAACCGAGTCGGGTAGCAGGGACGGATGCAGTAAGTCCTCACGCTCTCCGGCCTGAAACGGCGGGCAGGGCTGCCGCGGACCTCTCCGCGACAGCCGGCCCAGCTGTCAGCAGCGCGGCTATTGCCCGCTGCACCCCCCCACAACCGTGAGGCGCAATGCGCCCCACGATCTCTGCGCGTCAGAAGCTGACGAGCAGGCTCACCCCATAAGTGCGTGGCTGGTTCGTCAGGTAGCCCACGCGAGCGGAGCGTCCGCGTTCGCGGTCCACCGACAGCAACGCACGCTCATCGAACACATTGTTGACGAACACCGCCGCGTTCCAGCGATCCGAGCCCAATGCGAAGCGTGCATTCAGAATGTCATACGAGGGCAGCTCGGCATCGAACGGGATGTTGACCACCGCCGGCGCGCCAAACGGAATGAGTCGCGCGGCACCAGCCGCCTGCGCAACGCCGGAGGACGAGATGAGGCCAAAATTGGGCGCCTCGTCCGCGATACGTGAGAACGACGAACCCACGTACTGGTAGGTGAGATTCACGAAGCTGAAGAGATTCGTATTCCAGTCCCACCGGTAAGTACCGCTCGCTGCGCCCTGGAACTCGGGCGAGGTCGGCAGGCGGGCTCCCTCCTCGATGCCGGCAACCACGGTGTTGGTTCCCGCAATCGTAATGGTCGAATCAACTTCCGCGTTGAGCCATGTCGCGGAGATGCCGAAGTCCCAGTTCACACTCGGCCGCGCAAAGAGTTCGGCCTCGATACCGTAGCTGTGAGCCTTCGGCACATTGAGCACGACGCGCGAGGAGCAGGTGCCGACGTCGACG
>DASQOO010000042.1:0-2383 GCA_035644435.1 Steroidobacteraceae bacterium
GCACTCGTCGGGATGGATGTAGAGCATGTCCGGTCCTTCGTAGATGCAGTCCACCGGACAGACGTCCACGCAGGAGCGGTCTTTGACGTTGATGCACGGCTCGGCAATGATGTACGGCATTCCTTCTCCTGAGCGCGTAACCGTAGTGCATGCGGGGCGGCGAATCGCAAACCTAGACTGACGTTTAGCTCAGTCAAGGGACCAACTGGTATCTTCGATACTAGCCGGTATCTAGTTTAACGGTGTACAGCTTGCGCCAAAGGTCCCAGTCAGTATCCTAGATACCCGTGGGAATCATTCACCAGCGGCGCAAAGCTGAAACGCGGGCATTGCTCGTCTCGGCCGGGCTCGAGTTGTTCGCAGAGCGGGGCTTCGAGATCGCGACGCTCGATGAAGTCGCGCTGGCCGCTGGATTCACCAAGGGCGCGATCTATCGGCATTTCCCCTCCAAAGGTGCTTTCCTCCTCGCGCTCTTCGAGCAGTACGCTGCGGTGGCGCGTGCCGGCTCGGGCGCCCGTCAGGCTCCCTGGTTCATTCCGCTGACGGTGCAGTTTGCGGCCCAGGCGACGCGCGATCCACTGCTGCGGCGCCGGCTCGCAACCGTGCTGTCCGAAGCGCCGGATGGCGCGTCGCCCGATGGGCAGCTGTTGAAAGCACTCGCGCGAGTCTTCAATGGCTGACGCGCGGTCACTCCTCTGCGCTGGCCTGTTCGCTGTTGCGGCGGGTGCGTCGCTGCACGCGATGCAACAATCGAAGGATGGTGCGTTGAACGCCGCGCTCGTCTTCTATCGGCAGAATCGACTCGAGGAGGCTCTGACGCTCTTCGAGCAGGCGGCGACTGAGGACTCCACCAGCCCCACGACGATTGCCTGGTTTGCGGAAACGCTGCGACGCCTGGAGCGCGTGAACCCGGCGGTCGTGCAGGCGCGCCGTGCGTTGGCGCTCGCACCCTGCCACGCCTTTGCGCACATCGTGATCGGCACCGCCTACAACCCGCAATACCGGATGGGACTCGACGACTACGATTCCGTGTGGGTGCACCTGAGACGCGCGGTCGACTGCGATCCCAATGATGGCAACGGCTGGCTGAATATCTGGGGGGAGTCGTTGCGCCTGGGGGACCGACAGATCGAGGAAAAGTCGCTGCGGCGGCTGATCGACACGAAGTTCCTGTCGCGCACCACGCTTTCCTACAACCGCTGGCTCCTGCGAGATCTTCCTGAGAATACCGTCGTCGTGTCGAACGGCGACCTCGATACCTATCCCGCGCTGGCGCTGCAGCTCACCGAAGGACGACGGCGGGATGTAGTGGTTGTGAATCTGCCGATGCTGCACCTCTGGTGGTACGTGCAACTCGTGCATGCCCGATACGGCCTCCCCTTTCCTGCGGACAGCGCGATGCTCGCATCCAGACCGATGTGCGGCACTGGTGGCGGCGACACCGTCTGTCTGGGCAATCTCGTACTCGGCGAGTGGCGTCGCCTGGCGGCCGAGGGCAAGCTCCCGCGGCCACTCGCGGTCCCGTGGGAGAACATGATGCCGCGCGGGCCCGGCATCTTCGTCCGAACCGGTCCACTCCTGTTGCTGAAACCCACCGCCGAATCCTCGGTCGATACGGCGGGCGTCCGGCGGTCATTGCGCGGGATCGAGGGCCGGGACTTTGCGGATCCGATCGTGACACCCACCGACCGTAGTGCAGTCCGCATCGCGAGCGCGTCCGAGAAGGGGATGCAGCTCCACCTGGCGTGGATCGCGGTGATTTACGGCGAGGAGCTGATCCGCGCGCACCGACTGGAGGACGCGCGCGACATTCTCGAATGGGTGCGCCGCTTCGCACAAGACGGGGCGCTCGATAACGAAGCTTCGCGAAGTCTTGTGGACAAGTACTCGCACGAGCTGGATGCAGCCGAGCGTGAGCCGTGACGGTTCGGCTGGTGGACTTGAGCCACGAGATCGAGCACGGGATGGTGACCTACCGCGGTCTCCCCGCGCCCGCGATTAGCGACTGGCTCTCGCGCGACGCTTCCACCGCGCGCTACGCGCCCGGCACCACTTTCCAGATCGGGAAGATCGAGCTGCTCGCGAACACCGGTACCTACATCGACGCTCCATTCCATCGCTACGAAGACGGCCGCGACGTCGCGGGCTACGCGCTGGAAGCAGTCGCCGATCTGACCGGGGTTGTCGTGCGCGCGAATGTCGGGGCCAACCGGGCGATCGATGCCGCACACTTCAAAGTCGCAGACGTAAAAGGGAAGGCTGTCCTCGTGCACACGGGCTGGGACCAGCACTGGCGTTCTGATACGTACTCGAGCGGCCAGCATCCCTTCCTCACAAAAGACGCTGCCGAGTATCTCGCCAGGAGCGGCGCGATACTGGTGGG
>DASQOO010000043.1:0-14243 GCA_035644435.1 Steroidobacteraceae bacterium
AGGCCCGCAGTGCTTCGAGCTCGGATTCGTCCAGCGCCAGCGTGCCCGGCCATCCGAGCTCACGCAGTGCCACGGCAAACTCGCCGCTCCAATGCGAGAGTGTCGCCCTCGGCCGGCGCAATGCGGTGGAAAAACGCTCGATGGCCTGCGCCAGATCGGAATCTGCGGCAGCAGCACCAGGCGTTCCATTCAACGCGTGCACGATATCCCGCAGCGTGACTTCGGGTGCAGCCACCCGTCGCCACCTGGCATCTATGCGAGCGCGGCGCGTCATCGCATCCAGCCCCCCACCCAGAAACGGCGTACGCAGCCACTCGCTCGCGATCTCGAAAGGCACGGCGCCACGCGCCAGCTCGAGCGCTGTGATTGCCGCCGCGACCAGCGGACTGTTCGCCAACGGCGTCCCGCCCTCCAGGATGAAAGGCACCGGGCGGCTCACGCTCTCGATCAGAGTCGATGCCGGAAACAAGGTACGTGCAAAGAGCCGCTCGATCGGTTCGCGTCGCTGCTCGAGATCCGGGATGACGATCAGGAGGTGGCTGCCGGGGTGAGCTCGCAGAGCCTCCAGTGCCCATTGCGCAGCGGCTTCGAGCTCCGCCTGCCCGTCGGGCAAGGCGATCTGTACAGCACCAGAAACCTCCGCGGAAGTTGCCACCCAGTCGACCTGCGTGCCGCGCACGGCGAGACGCTCACCGAGGTACCGATGACCCGGCGTTGGCGTGTCGAAGCCAGCGAACACCATCTCCCGCGGCAAGCGGGCTCCTTGGAGCTGATCGAGTCGCCACATCGCGCGGGGTGCGTCGATCCACCCGTGCCGCTCCAGCTCGTGCGTGTAGGCATGTGACCAGCGAATGAAGGTCGCCGCTTCATTGCTGCCGCTCTCGCTCTCGCCCGGCAAGCGAATGTTCCAGTCGTGCACGCGCTGCCAGGCGCGGCGAGCCGCGCGTACCGCGCCGAAGGGTTGCAGGAAGCTGCGCGTGTCGGCATCTGCGAGCACGACGCGTTCCCAAAGCGCGTAGTCCTGGGTGACGGACGGGATCTGCGGGAGTGAGCAGCTGTCGTCGGTCGCGATGGCCTGCGCCCAGCAGCGCATCAGCCAGGCTTGCGCCGACAACACGTCCGGCGTCGGCCAGCTCAGGCGCCCCGCGCTACGTTGCGTAAGGCCCCAGGCTGTATGAATGGCTCGCGCCTGCTCGGCGCTCGCCGTGAGAACGGTCGCTCCACGCTCCAGGGCGTGTTTCAGTGTTGCCGGTAATCGCTCTGACAAATCAAGCTATAACAATAAGATAGAAAATTACTGTGAAGTTATTTATTTTACGGTTTCCTTCACTACCTTGAGGTCCGGTCGCTTCGCTGCAGCCGCGCTCTGCGCATAGTCGTCGAGCAACTCTTCGATGCGTTCGAACACCATGGCCAGCACGCGCGGCTCCGGCAGATTCGTGATCCGGAAATGATTGCGGTACGGCACATTGAAGCTCACGCCTGGAGCCACGAGTACATGCTTCTGTTCCAGCAGGTCCATCGCGAATGCCTGGTCGTCGAAATCCGGCAGCGCCTCGCTGTTCACGCCGATGAAGGCGTACATGGCACCGCTCGGGGCGGCGAGCTCCAGGTACTTGCTGCATGACACCGCCGCGAGAATGGCACGACGCGATTCGTACAGCCGACCGCCGACCGTCGTCAGCTCGCGGATGCTTTGATGACCCCCGAGCGCTGTCTGCACTGCCCACTGCGCTGGAACATTGCTGCACAGGCGCAGCGACGCCAGCAGTTCGAGCGCTGCGAGGTAATCGACCGCATGCTCGAGGTCGCCTGAGAACACGGCCCAGCCGACACGGTAGCCGCAGGCGCGATAGATCTTCGACAGCCCGCTCAGGGTGGCGCAGAGCGTGTGTTGCACGAGCGTGGCCATCGGCACGAACTCGGTGCCGTCATAGATCATCTGGTCGTAGATCTCGTCGCTGAAGACCACGAGGTGATGCTGCTCCGCCAGGCGCGCGATCGCTTCGAGCACCGCGCGCGGATACACCGCGCCGGTCGGGTTGTTGGGGTTGATCACGACGATCGCACGTGTGCGACGCGTGATCAGGCGCTCGATCTGCTCCGGGTCTGGAATGAATCCCCGTTCCGGCTTGCACTCGTAGTGAACGGCTTTGCCTCGATTCAGGGTGACGGCCGCGGTCCACAACGGATAGTCGGGGCTCGGCACCAGCACTTCGTCGCCGGGGTTCAGGAGCGCTCGCAGCGTCAGGTCGATGAGCTCGCTCACGCCGTTGCCGATGAAGACTTCCTCCGCGCTCACACCCCGCACGCCGCGTTCCTGCTGTTGCATCACCACCGCTTCGCGCGCCGGGAAAATGCCTTTCTGGTGGACGTATCCCTCGCTCGCTTTCAAGTTCTCGATCATCGCCAGGCGCATCGTCTCCGGCGTGCGAAACCCGAACGCTCCAGGATTGCCGATATTGAGCGAGATGATCTCGTAGCCGAGGCGCTCCATCTCGAGCGCGCGCCGCGCCAGGCGGCCGCGGATCTCGTAGCGGACGGTGCTCAGTCCCTCACTGGGTGCGACGCTGCGGCGCTGGGTCATGAACGGATACCGGTCAGGGGTCGGGAGCCCAGTGTACCGTCATTTGAGTACGCCGCGATCGTGCAAGGCCCGCAATTCCTCGGCCCGCAGACCGAGTCGTTCGGATAGCACCGCGTCCGTATGCTCGCCAAGCAGCGGCGCGGAATGCCGATACCGCACCGGCGTGCGCGACAGGCGTATCGGGTTTCTCACGCCCGGCGCCGACCCGGCATTCGCGTGTGGCAGCGATATCTGCAGCTCTCGATGGATAACCTGCGGCTCGGCGAACACCTGCGCGATGTCGTTGATCGGACCGCAGGGTACGTTGGCTGCGGCAAGGCGCGACACCCAGTCTGCGGTCGTGCGCGAGCTCAAGATGGCTGCGAGTTGTTTCACGAGCGGCTGCCGATGCTTGACTCGCTGCGCGTTGCTCGTGTAGCGCGCATCGGCTGCCAGCTCGGAACGGCCTGCCACCTCGCAAAAGGCAGCGAACTGGCGGTCGTTGCCGATCGCGAGCATGAGGTGCCCGTCGGCCGTAGCGAACGCCTGGTAAGGCACGATGTTGGGATGCGCGGTGCCATGCCTGCCCGGCGCTCGCCCCGAAACCAGGTAGTTGAGGCTCTGATTGGCGAGCGCAGCCACCTGCGTGTCGAGCAAGGACAGATCGATGAACTGGCCGCGGCCCGACTGCTGGCGTTCGTACAGCGCTGCGAGGACTGCCGTCGACGCGTACATGCCGGACAGCAGGTCCGCCACTGCGACACCCACCTTCTGAGGCCCCGCCCCCGCCTCACCATCCGGCAGACCCGTGATGCTCATGAGCCCGCCCATCGCCTGGATCATCGCGTCGTAGCCCGGATTCGCTGCTGCCGGCCCGCTCTGACCGAAAGCAGAGATCGAACAATAGATGAGCCCGGGATGGAGCGGCGCGAGGTCCTGCCAAGCCAGCCCATAGCGCGCGAGGCCACCCACCTTGTAGTTCTCGACCAGCACATCCGACTGCAGCGCGAGCTCGCGCACCAGGCGAGCACCTTCGTGCGTCGCAAAGTCGATGGCGACAGATTGCTTGCCACGATTCGCGCTGAGGAAATAAGCCGACTCACCGCTCTCCCGCCCCTCGCGATCCTCGAGGTACGGCGGTCCCCAGTGACGCGTGTCGTCGCCGCCCGCGGGCTTCTCGATCTTGATCACGTCCGCGCCCAGGTCCGCGAGCAGTTGTGTCGCCCACGGCCCGGCGAGAATCCGGCTGAGGTCGAGGACCTTGATTCCGTCGAGAGGCGCCAAGACCGATTACTCCGACTCGCTGCGCGTGGCCGCGATTTCACGCCACCGCCAGCACGCCACATGATGCTCGCCGCCCACCACCTCGAGCATCGGCTCCTCACTGGTGCAGCGTGCCTGCGCCCACGTGCAACGAGTGTGGAATACGCAGCCCGACGGCGGATCGATCGGCGATGGCACTTCGCCGATCACGGGACTCGTGGCGCGTTCACGCGCGCGCGCCGGATCCGGTACCGGAATGGCATCGAGCAATGCTTGCGTGTACGGGTGACGCGCCGCCTGAAACAGTTCGTCTCGCGCTGCAAGCTCCATCACCCGGCCGAGGTAGAGGACCAGCACCCGCTGACTGAGGTGGCGCACCAGCGCAAGATTGTGACTGATGAACAGCATGCTGAGACCCAGCTCGCGCTGCAGCCGGCGCAGCAGGTTCACGATCTGCGCCTGCACCGACACATCGAGTGCGCTCACGGGCTCATCGCACACCAGCAGCCGGGGCTCGAGGACCAGTGCACGCGCGATACCGATCCGCTGGCACTGACCGCCGCTGAACTCATGGGGATATCGCTCCATCACCTCAGCCGACAGGCCGACGCGTGCCAGCATGGCGCCGACCGCTCGAGCGCGCGCCGCGCGAGTGAGCTCCGGCCGGAATTCGCGCAGCGGCTCTGAAACGATTTCGAGCACGGTCATGCGCGGATCGAGGCTGGCCAGCGGGTCCTGGAACACGATCTGCATCCCGGCTCGCAACTTGCGCAGCGCATCGCGCGAGTCGGCGTGCAGCGGCTGCCCGAGCCAGCTGATGGCACCCTGGCTCGGTGCCACGAGTTGCAGAATGGCACGCGCCAAGGTGGACTTGCCGCACCCCGACTCGCCGACGATCCCGAGTGTTTCACCCGCGCGCAGCTCGAAGCTCACATCCTTGAGCGCCACGAGATCCGATGCAGCCCGCAGCCAGCCGCGACGTACTGCATAGGTGACACTCAACTGCTCCACGGACAGCAGCGTTCCCTTCGCGTCCCTTGTGGCTTGCCGGTTCACGCGCAGTGCGCTCCCGCCAGCGGGTTGTGACAGGCCACCGCGCGCCGGCCGTCCGCGGCCATCTCCAGCATTGGATCGTCGCTGGCGCAACGCGCGAGCGCGCGGGCGCAGCGGCTCACGAATGCGCAACCGGGCGCAGCGCTCCGATGCAGCGGTGGCTGACCCGGAATTGCGGCCAGGTCCCGCTCGAGTGGCGTGTCGAGCCGCGGTATCGCGCCGAGCAAGCCCGAGGTGTAGGGGTGGCGCGGCCGCGCGAACAACTCCTCGACGGGAGCGAGCTCGACGATCCGTCCGGCGTACATGACGGCGACGCGATCCGCGAGACCGGCGACCGCACCGAGGTCATGCGTAATGAGGATGAGGGCCATCTTCGTGGCGCGTCGCAGCTCGCGAAACAGCTCGAGCAACTGCGCCTGGATGGTGACATCGAGGGCTGTCGTGGGTTCGTCCGCTACCAGCAGCGCAGGCTCACAGGCGAGCGCCATGGCAACCATGGCGCGTTGTCGCATGCCACCGGAAAGCTCGTGCGGATACTGTCCAAGGCGCTGAGCGGCCGCACCGATGTGGACGCGCTCCAGCAGTTCGAGGGCCCGCGCACGCGCGGCACCGGCACTCAGGCCACGATGCCGCTGCAGAACTTCGCTGATCTGCTTGCCGATCGTCAGATGCGGGGTGAGCGAAGTCATCGGGTCCTGGAAGATCATCGCGATCTCGGCGCCGCGCACGCGGTTGAGCTCGCTGGCGGGGCGCCCCAGGAGTTCTTGGCCGCGCAGGCGTGCACTGCCGCTCGCGCGGCCGCCGGCGGGCAGAACCCCCATCACGGCATGGAACAGTTGACTCTTGCCGCTTCCCGATTCACCGACGACAGCAACACACTCGCCCGCCTCTACTTCGAGATCGACACCATCGACCGCGGGCACGGGACCACTGTGCGATTGAAACGCGACACGCAAATCGTGAATGCCGAGCAGCGCGCTCATCCCGGTTGCCGCGGATCGAGCGCGTCGCGCAATCCGTCGCCGATGAAATTGAGGCAGGCCAGGAGCGCCACCAGCACCGTTGCGGGAACGACGAGCATCCAGGGCGCGGATTCCATGGTGCTGGCACCGTCGGCAATGAGACTGCCAAGACTCGCCAACGGCTCCTGTACGCCCAGCCCGAGGAAACTGAGGAAGCTCTCGAACAGGATCATCTGTGGGACCAGGAGCGTCGCATAGACGATCACCGGGCCGGCCACGTTCGGAACGATGTGCCGCCTGATGATCCGTCGTGGCGGCACGCCGAGCGCCAGCGCCGCCTCGATGAATTCCCGGCGCCTGAGGCTCAGGGTCTGGCCGCGAACGATGCGTGCCATCGTCAGCCAGCCCACGGCGCCGATGGCGATGAAGAGCAGGAAGATGTTGCGCCCGAACAGGACCGTCAGAATGATCACGAAAAAGATGTACGGCAGTGAATAGAGAATATCCACGAAGCGCATCATCGCGTTGTCGACGCGGCCGCCCGCATAGCCGGCGACCGCACCCCAGGTGACGCCGATGCAAAGGCTGACAGCGCTCGCGAGCAGCGCGATCAGCAGCGAGGTACGCATGCCGTAGAGCGTGCGCACCAGCAGATCGCGACCGAGCTGATCCGTGCCGAGCCAGTGCGCATCGTGGAGGGTCGGAGCGATGGCGAGGGCGCGCCAGTCGATCTCATCGTAGCGATGCGGACTCAGCCAGGGGCCCGCGAGCGCCGCAATTGCAAACGCGAGCAGCACGAACACGCTGATCGCAGCCGCGCGGTTGCTTCTCAGGCGCCGCTCGGCATCGCGCCACAGCCCGGGTTCACTCATGACGCACGCGCGGATCGAGGACTCCGTAGGCGAGGTCCGCCAGCAGATTCGTCAGGAGTGTGAGCGCTGCATAGACCACCACGAAGCCCATCACCAGCGTGTAGTCGCGATTCAATGCGCCCTGCACCAGGTACTTGCCCATGCCCGGAATATTGAAGACCGTTTCCACCACCAGGGAGCCCGTGAGCACCGCGGCCGTGGCTGGTCCCAGGTAACTGACCACCGGCAGCAGCGCCGGTCGCAACGCATGGCGCGCCACGACGACATGCGCGGGCATGCCTTTCGCCTGCGCCGTGCGGATGAAGCCGCTCCCGAGAACCTCCAGCAGGCTCGCACGCGTCAGGCGTGAAATGAAAGCGATCAGGGGCAGCGCCAGGGCGAAAGCCGGCAGCACCAGCGTGCGCAACGATCCAGGTTCCCAGCCGCCGACCGGCAGCCAGCGCAGCTTGATGCCGAACAGGAGCGCGAGGAGCGGCGCGACCACGAGAGTCGGTAACGCCAAACCGATCAGCGCCGCGAATCTCAACGCGTGATCGAGGGGACGGTTGTGGTGCAGGGCCGCCAGCGCCCCCAGTGGTATGCCGACGAGGATCGAGAACGCCAGTGCTGCGAGACCCAGCGTCACGCTGACCGGCAGCCCCTGCGCGATCAGTTCGCGCACGGTGAAATCGCGATACCGGAAGGAGGGCCCGAAATCGCCGTGCACGACTCCCTGCAGGTAGCGAAAGTATTGAACGGGCAGCGGCTGATCGAGACCGTAGGCCGCCTGCAGGTTGGCGCGGACCTGTGGCGGCAGGCTTTGCTCCTGGTCGAAGGGACCGCCGGGCGCCAGGCGCATTACGAAGAAGGTGAGCGTGACGATGATGAAGAGCGTCGGAATGGCACCCAGGAGCCGGCGGATCGCGTAGCTCAGCATTGCGCTCAGGATACCCCGCGCAGGATGGCATTGGGCAGCTTCGCGTCGTCCCAGTCCGCGCGGCGCACGCCGATGCGCACGATCACCAACTGCTGCGACGGAACGATGTACACGCGCTGTCCGCCGCCCTCGAGAACAGCGACGTCCGGCGCGAGGAAGGGTTCGGATTGCCGGGCGCGAAGCGGGCTCTTGCTGTTGTAGCGGCGTGCTCCGCCAGCAGCATTTCCCAGCCAGAGCTGCAGGCCGAAATTTGCATTGGCCGCAGACGGCGTGAGCATCGCGGCAATCCAGGCCTCGGGAACGACCTGCTCGTCGCCGACGCGGCCTTTGTCGAGGATCAGCCGCCCCACTGCAAGCCAGTCGCGCGCGCTCCCTTGCAGACAGCAGAACGTGCGCGCCATGCCGCTTTCGTGGTCCAGCCACACGGCAGCGGAGCCGGCTCCGAGCCGGCTCCAGAGGCGCTCCGACAGGTAGCGGGCATAGCGCTTGCCCGAGGCACGTTGCAGGACGATGCCGAGGAGCTCCGCATCGACATTGCTGTATTCGAATCGCGTCCCGGGATCGGCGCGCAGCGGCACCTCGAGCGCCAGTGCGGTGATATCGCCGCCGAGAAACAGTCGTAGTCCGCGGTTCCAGGGATTGAGTGAAACAGCGCCGATCTCGAGTCCGCTCGACATCTGCAACAGGTCGCGGACTCGGATCTTCGCGCGCGCATCGCGGCGCCATTCGGGCAGGTAGGTTGCCAGCGGCTCATCGATCGAACGGACCACCCCCTCCTCGATCGCCGCGCCATAGAGCAGAGCGAGCACGGTCGCATGCATCGTTCCGCTGTCGGTGCGCGAATTTCGATCCTGGCCGGACCAGTAACGTTCGAACTGCAGCGCGCCGCGATGCCAGACGAGAAGTGCCAGCGAGTTCGTCTGCGTGGCATAGGAAAGTGCCGCATCGAGCGCTGGTGCTGAAACGCTGCGCCGCTCCGGGGCTGCGATTTCGATGTCCCTCGCCGGCGCACCCGGCACAACTTCACTGGGCCGATACCAGTCGATTGCGGTCAGCGCCGCCGATCGAGGAAACGTGACGAGGCGCTTCCAGAACCAGGGATCCGACCAGTAGACGGACAGGCAGAGCGCTCCGAGCACCGCCGCCGCTCCTATCAGCACTCGCACCGGACGCCTCATCGGCGCATGCCTTCGGTCCGCTCCGTAACAGGATCCACGCCTCAGACTGACGGAGTTCCCGGCGGCAGCGCAAGGAGAGCGACCGCTGGGTTGCTGAGGCTGCGTTTCGCCGCGCTCTCGACTACGATTGCGTTCCCCCTGCGGCGGACTCGAGTTCGATGAGCAAGATTCTGGTGTGCGTCAAGCGCGTCGTGGACTTCAACGTGCGCATTCGCGTCAAGCCCGACGGCAGCGGCGTCGTCACCGACGGCGTCAAGATGAGCATCAATCCGTTCGACGAGATCGCACTCGAGGAGGCGCTGCGCATCAAGGAGCGCGGCGCGGCCCAGGAAGTCATCGCGGTCAGCGTCGGCCCCACCGATGCTCAGCAACAGCTGCGCACCGCGCTGGCGATGGGCGCCGACCGGGCCGTGCTGGTGCAGGTGGATGCCGCGCCCGAGCCCTTGAGTGTGGCGCGGATTCTGCTCGCCCTGATCCGGCGCGAGCAGCCGCAGCTCGTGATCCTCGGCAAGCAGGCGATCGACGACGACAACAATCAGACCGGGCAGATGCTGGCGGCGCTCTGGAATCGGCCGCAGGCGACCTTCGCCTCGCGCATCGAGATCGCTGACGGCCACGCGGCCGTCACGCGGGAGGTGGATGCCGGGCTGGAGACCATCGAAGTGGATCTGCCCGCCGTCTTCACCACCGACCTGAGGTTGAACGAGCCGCGCTACGTGAAGCTCCCGGACATCATGAAAGCCAAGAAGAAGCCGCTCGAGACCCTGGCGCCCGCCGCTCTCGGCGTTACCGTCGCGGCGGCCATCGAGGTCATCCGCTGTGACCCGCCGCCGCAGCGACAACGCGGCATCATGGTCAAGGACACACGCGAGCTGGTCGCCGCACTCAAGAAGAAAGGATTGCTCTGATGGCCAAGGTATTGATCGTCGCCGAGCATGACGGCCGGCGGTTGAATCCGAGCACGGCCCGGTGCGTCAGCTGCGCGCGAGCGCTGCCGGAACCGGAAATAGCAATAGCGGTGCTCGCGGCAGATGGTAGCGCGGTCAGTGAGCAGGCGGCCGCGTTGAGCGGCGTGCATCACGTGCTGCGCATCGACAATCCTGCGAATGCCCACGCGCTGGCCGCCACCTGGGCGCCGCAGGTGGCGGCGCTCGCAAAGGGCTTCACCCATGTGCTCGGCCCATCGACCACCTTCGGCAAGGACCTGATGCCGCGTGTCGCGGCGTTGCTTGGCGCGCCGCAATTGAGTGACATCATGGCGGTCGAGAGTGCGCAGCGCTTCCGCCGTCCCGTGTACGCGGGCAATGCCATCCTGACCGTTGAAGTTCCCGCTGGCACTCAACTGGTCGCCACCGTGCGCGTGGCTTCATTCGAGGCCGCGCCCGAAGGCGGCTCCGCTGCCATCGAGTCGATTCCACTGTCGCTCGATCTGCCGACTCATACGCGTTTTGTTTCGTTGTCCTCGGGAGCCACGGATCGTCCTGACCTGCAGGCCGCGCGGCGTGTGGTCTCGGGCGGGCGTGCCTTCGGCAGTGCGGAGAAGTTCAATCTCCTCTACTCGCTTGCCGACAAGCTCGGCGCGGCGGTCGGGGCCTCGCGCGCCGCGGTCGACGCTGGGTACGCGCCCAACGACCTGCAAGTGGGCCAGACCGGCAAGATCATCGCGCCCGAGCTCTACGTCGCGATCGGCATCTCCGGAGCCATCCAACATCTCACGGGCATCAAGGACGCGCGCACCATTGTTGCCATCAACAAGGATGCCGAAGCGCCGATTTTTGAGGTCGCGGACATCGGCCTGGTCGGTGATCTGTTCACCATCTTGCCGGAGCTCGAACAGTTGCTTGGTTCCCAGGGCTCCGCCTGACAGGCGCCCGCGTGTCCAGTCCGGGACGCATCCGCAGGGGCTACATCACGACCGGCAGCGGCCAGCTGCACTATCGCAGCGCGGGTCAGGGTCCGGTGGTCGTGCTCCTGCCCGAGCCGCCGCGCTCATCGAGTGTCTACACGCCGCTCATGGAGAGGTTCGCCGATGAGTTCACGCTCATCGCGCTCGATCTTCCCGGCTATGGCAACTCACCCGCGCTGAACTTGCCCGGTCCGCCCACGGTCAGCCACTTCGCAGCGCGCGTGGCCGAGGCGCTCGGTGCGCTCGGGGTGCAGCGCTACGCTGTGTATGGCTATCACGGCAGCTCGAAGATCGCGTTGCAGCTCGCGGTCACTCAACCCGCCAGGGTGGCGATCGCGGTGCTCGACGGGCTGTCATTACCGCTGGAAATGCCCGATGCGCAGTTCCTGCAGCGTTACCTGCCACCGTTCGAGCTCAGCGACGACGGCAGCCATCTGGCGCGCGAATGGACGCGCCTTCTCGATGCGCATCGCTTCTATCCCTGGTTCGCGCGCAGCGAACGCGCGCGCCTCAACACCGATCTGCCCGACGCAGTGGCGTTGCATGATTACGCGCTGGATCTGTTCAGCGCCGGCGCGCACTACGCCGTTGCGCCGCTCGCCATCCAGCGCTGTGACGCCCGCCAGCTGCTGCAGCAGGCCGAGGCACGCATCGTGGTGATGGCGCGGGAAGATGATTTCCTGTATCGCGCGCTCGATGCACTGCCGGAGAATCTGTCCACCTCGATCAGCGTGGAACGCATCAAGGCTGACGCCGAGGAATGGCGGACGCGCCTGCGCCTGATCCTGCGTGAGCACTGCGACCGTGCCTCGCGGCCCAAGCCGCTCGAACGGCACACCCCACCGGCGGCGGCGGAGCTGAGCGGCTATGTCGATCTCGCCCACGGCCAGGTCCACGTGCGCTGCCGGGGGACAGCTGGCGGGCGCCCGGTGCTGCTCCTTCACGAAGCGCCTGGCTCGAGCGCCCAGCTGCGTCCGCTGATGCAGGAGCTCGCCGCCGAGCGACCGGTGTTCGCCATCGACCTGCCGGGCCTGGGTGACTCGGATCCGGTACCGAACCCTGAAGTCGCCAACTACAAGCTGGCCCTGCTCGATCTGCTCGATGCGCTGCAGCTGCACGACATCGACCTGTTCGCCGAATTCACCGCGACACCACTTGCGATCGAGCTGGCGCGTACCGCACCCGAACGCGTCCATCGCATGACCCTCGATGGCGTGTTCTTCTTCACCGCCAGCGAGCGGCGTGCTCTGCGCAAGCAGTTCTGCCCACCCATCACGCCGGCGCGCGACGGTACGCACCTGCTGGCGCTGTGGCAGCGGCTGCGCGACCAGGAACTGAGCTGGCCGTGGTACGAATCCGGTCGCTCCGCGGTGCGCCGGCGCACGCCGGACATCGGCGCGAGCCGCTTGCACCCGATGCTGGTCGACATCATGAAGCAGCCCGCCCACTACGGTGAGCTGTGCCTGGCTGCTTTCGAATACCCGGTAAAGGAAATGCTGGAGCAGATTCGTCACCCGGTGCTCCTGACCCAGATCGCGGGTGACACTCGTTATCAGTGGGTGAGCCGGGCCGCGCGCAGGCTCGCGGAGCGGTCGGTCGTGACCATGCCCGCGACGACCGCGGAACAGGCGCGCCAGTGGAGCAGCTTCTTCAGCGCGGGCTAGGTATCCGCCGACACCAGGGAGTGCGGGAGCCGTGAAACGAAGTTCCCTCATGGCAGGCGCAGGCCTCGCTGTCATCCTGGTGTTGGCATACGTCTACCACTCGCAGCGCGCGCCGCGAACTGCACCGGTTGCCGATTCGCAATCGGTCGCCTCTCTAAAGACGCCGTTCTCGACCAAGCCAGACGAACCGGTTGCGAACCAGCAGGCAATCGAGGCGATTGAGCAGGCTCGCGCTGAGCACTTCGAGGAACTCAAAACCCTGCAAGAGGTGTTTGCCCTGCCCTCCGCTTTTGCCCGCCGTGAAGCGCTGTACGCGCTCGCCGGAAGAGCGCAGCCGCGCGAGCTCGACGCGCTCATCGCCGAAGCAGAGGCACTTACCAGCCGCGCGGACCGCGGCGCCGCTCTCGACGTGCTGTACCTGAGTTACGTGGAGAGAGATCCGCAACACGCCCTGCAGTCGGTTCTCAGGCTTCCCGACTCCGAGATACGCAGGCAGCGGCTGCTGCAAATCGGCACCGCCTGGGGGCGGGTTACTCCTCAGGCAGCCCTGCAACAGGTCACACTCGAATCCGATCCCGCGACGCGCGCGTTACTGCAGACCGCGGTCGTCTATTCGTGGGCCGCACAGGACGCCGCGCAGGCGTTCGACAGCGTCGTCAAGATGCCGATCGGCTGGCAGCGTGAGCAGTTGCTGCGCTGGACGACGCGGGAACTCGTGCGGCAGAACCCGCAGCGTGCCGCCGAACTGTTCGCGACACTGAAGCCGTCGGATACCGATAGCCTGTACCCAGTTCTCGCTTACGAGTGGTCGCGTCGCGACGTGAGAAGCGCCGCCCAATGGCTCGCGTCGCAGTCGACCCGGCGACGAGCCATGATCGGCTACTACGTCGCCCCGGTTTACGCGGCCCAATACCCGGCCGAAGCACTCGAGTGGGCGCAGCGCGTCGACCACACTCGTTCTCGTGATATCTGGGCCCAGACGCTTGCCGGCATCGCCGAGCAGGATCCAGACACCGCCCTGCAACTGGCGATGGGTGCCAAGAACCAGATTCACCGGATCAACGCGGTCGCGGCGATCGTCAGTTCGCTGGCGATGCGCGACCCGGAGCTTGCCATGCGCTACCTCGACAAGCTGCCCGGCGGCGAGACTCGCTCCCAGCTGACCATGCAGATCGCGGGACAAATGGCGCGAACCGATCCGAAGGCCGCCATCAGCTGGCTCGCAGGCCTCCCCGATCAGAATGCTCGCAGCAATGGTTTCCAGGCCATCGGCAGCGAGGTCGCGCAGCGAGATGCAGACGCCGCCGCACGCCTCATGGAGGACATACCGCCCGAGTTCCAGGGCCGGTGGATCGCCCAGGTGGCCAACGGTTACATCCAATATGACGTGGACGCGGGCGTAGCGTGGATGAAGAAGAACGAAAACGCGCCTGGGTACGCACAGGCGAGCATGGAATTTGTCGGGAACCTGGCGATGCAGGATGCTGCGGCGGCGTTCCAGTTTGCCGTGCGCGGCGCCCAAGGCGCGCAGCGAGATCAGGCGATCTTCCAAATCGTCCAGATGGCGGGCTCTCAAATGCCTGAACAGGCGGCGCGCTGGGCCGAGGAAATCACCGATCAGAATCTGCAGCGCCAGGCGATGGCTCAAGTGGCCGGGAGTTGGGCCACGTACGACCTGCCTTCCGCCCGCAGGTGGGTCGCATCACTCGATTCGGCGCCGCTGCGTGACTCTTGCCTCACGCAGATGGTCGCCTCGGTTGCAGGTTCCGACGAGGTCGAAGCCCTCATTACGCAGATTCAATCGACCGAGATGCGGATGGATGCCGTCGCGAACGCCGCGCAACAGCTCGCGTACCGAAACCT
>DASQOO010000044.1:0-13966 GCA_035644435.1 Steroidobacteraceae bacterium
GCTGATTGATGGGCACGAGGATCACGTTGAACGGCGCAATCGGTTCCGGCCAGATGATGCCGCGCTCATCGTGGTTCTGCTCGATCGCCGCGGCCACGATGCGCGTCACACCAATGCCGTAGCAGCCCATCATCAGGGTCACTTCCCGGCCCTGTTCATCGAGCACGCGCGCGTTCATCGCGTCGCTGTACTTGCGGCCGAGCTGAAAGATATGGCCAACCTCGATCCCGCGCGCGATGCCGAGGCGTCCGCGCCCGCTCGGGCTCGGATCGCCGGCCACCACGTTGCGCAGGTCGGCGGCCTGCGGTTCGGGCAGATCGCGGCCCCAATTGACGCCCGTGAGATGCACATCGGGCCGGTTCGCGCCACAGACGAAGTCCGCCAGCTGCACTGCGCTGTGGTCCGCATACACCTTGCAGTTGAGGCCCACCGGGCCGATGGAGCCCGGTTCCGCGCCTGCGGCCTGCAAGACCCGCTCCGCGCTCGCCATGCGCAAAGGACTTGCGATGCCCGCGAGCTTCTGTGTCTTTACCGCGTTGAGCTCGTGATCACCGCGCAGCACGCAGGCGACCACATCGCCGTCGCTCCCCTCTACGAGCAGCGTCTTCGCGCATTGCTGCGGGCTCACCTTGAGGAACGCACTCACTTCGGCAATGGTGCGCTTTGCGGGCGTCGCGACTTCCGCGAGTGTCTGCGCGGGCTTGGAGCGCGGCTCTGTCGGGGGCAGGGCGGCGGCCATCTCGAGATTGGCGGCGTACTCATCCGCGTCGGAGAACACGATCGCGTCCTCGCCCGAGTCCGCGAGCACGTGGAATTCCTGCGACGTGGTGCCGCCGATGCTGCCGGTGTCCGCTTGCACCGCGCGAAAACGCAGCTTGAGGCGCGTGAAGATGCGCGAGTAGGCGTCGTACATGGCGCGATAGCCCGTCGTGAGCGACGCCTCATCCATGTGAAAGGAGTAGGCGTCCTTCATCAGGAACTCGCGCGCTCGCATCACACCGAAGCGCGGCCGGATCTCGTCGCGGAACTTGGTCTGGATCTGGTAGAAATTCACCGGCAGCTGGCGATAGCTGCGCAGCTCGCGGCGCGCGATATCGGTGATGACCTCTTCGTGCGTCGGGCCATAGCAATAGGGGCGCTCGTGCCGATCGACGAGCCGCAGCAACTCAGGTCCGTACTGTTCCCAGCGTCCGGACTCCTGCCACAATTCGGCCGGCTGGATCGTCGGCATGAGCACTTCGAGTGCGCCGGCCCGATTCATCTCCTCGCGGATGACGCGCTCGACCTTGCGCAGCACCCTCAGTCCCATCGGCAGCCAGCTGTAGAGTCCAGCGGTCAGCCGGCGGATCAGCCCGGCACGCAGCATCAGCTGGTGACTGACGACTTCAGCGTCGGCGGGTACTTCCTTGAGGGTATTGATCGGCAGCTCGGACAGTCGCATCGCTCGTCGACCCATGCGCTCGCAGGCGCGGCAGTAGCTTCAGACCCGCATCTTAGCCTGTTATTGTGCCTCCATCCCCGCCAGACCTATCATGCGCGCGCCTATGGATGAGCCCATTCCCCGTCCGCATCGTCGTGGCATCTACCTGCTGCCCAACCTGATTACGACCGGGGCATTGTTCGCCGGTTTCTACGCGATCGTCGCCGCGATCGACGGCAACTTCGAGCGCGCCGGCGTCGCCGTGTTCGTGGCGATGGTGTTCGATGGCCTCGACGGGCGCGTGGCGCGCTGGACCAGCACCGAGAGCGCCTTCGGCAAGGAATACGACAGCCTTTCGGACATGGTGTCGTTCGGCCTGGCGCCCGCCATCGTGACCTACCAGTGGGGCGTCGCGCGCATCGCAGAGTACGGAGTGATCTGGGGGCGCGCCGGCTGGCTGGCCGCATTCTTCTTCGCCGTTGCCGCGGCCCTGAGACTGGCGCGCTTCAACACGCGCACCGCCGCGGCCGACAAACGCTACTTCGAGGGCCTGCCGAGTCCATCGGCCGCGGCGATCGTGGCCGCGTTCGTCTGGTTCTCGAGTGAATGGCGCGAACCTGGTCTGCCCGGCCTGATCGTCGTGTTCGCGGTGACGCTGCTCGCGGGGGCGCTGATGGTGAGCCGCTTCGCCTACTACAGCTTCAAGGACATCAACCTCGGCGGGCACATCCCGTTCCGGTACTTCCTGCTGGTGCCGCTCGCATTCGTGCTCATCGGGATCAAGCCGGCGGTGATGCTGTTCGTGTTGTTCGCGCTCTATGCCCTGTCTGCGCCGCTGTGGTGGCTGGTGCAGCGGCTGCGTCGCAAGTCGCCGGCGGCGAGTCAGGACGAGACGCGCGCTGAATTCCTGGAGACGCACGATGAGTCGTGAGCGTCTCGCCTACCTCAGGGAACTGGGCGTCGAGTACTACGTACCGCGCGAGGCGCGATCAGCGCCGCAGGAAGCGAGCGTGCCGGGCGGCGGCAGCGAAGTCCCGCTCATGGATTGGGAGACGCTGCAACGGACTGTTGCCGGCTGCGCGCTCTGCGGTCTGCAGAAAACAAGAACGCAGACGGTGTTTGGTGTCGGTAACCGTCGCGCCGAGTGGCTGGTGATCGGCGAAGCCCCGGGCGCAGACGAGGACGCCCAGGGCGAACCTTTCGTCGGGCGCGCCGGGCAGTTGCTCAACAGCATGCTGAAGGCGATCGGTCTGGAGCGCTCGCAGGTGTATATCGCGAACATATTAAAATGCCGCCCGCCGAACAACCGCGAACCGAAGCCAGAAGAGGCGGCGCTCTGCACGCCGTACCTCGACCGACAGATCGAGCTGATCCAGCCGCGTATCATCCTCGCCGTCGGGCGGATCGCCGCGCAGAACCTGTTGCAGACCGATACACCCATCGGTCGCATGCGCGGCCAGGTCTATGCGTACGGCGCGCGGCAGATTCCAGTCGTCGTCACCTATCACCCGGCCTACCTGCTGCGCTCTCCCGGGGAGAAGCGCAAGGCATGGACGGATCTGTTGTTTGCGCAGGAGATTCTCAGGCGTGGCAG
Source organism: Steroidobacteraceae bacterium (assembly GCA_035644435.1). GTDB lineage: Bacteria > Pseudomonadota > Gammaproteobacteria > Steroidobacterales > Steroidobacteraceae > DATBVX01. The sequence goes on from DASQOO010000044.1 coordinate 3,015, forward strand.
CCGTCCGCAGTGAAGGGGTGCTCCCCGCGCTGTCCATCCGTCACATGGTGGAGGACGACGTCATGGCAGTCGTCGCGCTGGAGCGCGCCGCCTATCGTTTTCCGTGGAGCGAGGGAATCTTTCGGGATTGTCTGCGGGTCGGCTACGTGTGTCGAGTGATCGATCTCGCCGGTACCGTGGTCGGCTACGGGATCATGTCGATGGGCGCTGGCGAGGCGCATGTCCTCAACGTCTGTGTACGCGAAGACCTGCGCTGCCGCGGCCTGGGGCGGCGCATGCTGGAATTCCTGCTCGATCGGGCGCACGGCTCGGCAATGCTCGAGGCGTTTCTCGAAGTGCGGCCGTCGAACGTGGTGGCGATACGTCTCTACCAGGCGCTCGGCTTCGAGCAGGTCGGGGTGCGGCGCGGTTACTACCAGGCTCCCGGTGGCCGCGAGGACGCAGCGGTGCTCAGGCTCGACCTGTCGGTGCGCGCCGCGGCTCTCGCACGCAGGAAATAGCGCGCGGCGCTGCTACAATGCGCGCCCCCTGATTGCTCCCTTCCTCGCATGGCCGAACTCGCCGACGAAATTGCACGCCGTCGCACATTCGCGATCATCTCGCACCCGGACGCGGGCAAGACCACGCTCACCGAGAAGCTGCTGCTGTTCGGGGGCGCGATCCAGATGGCCGGCACCGTCAAGGGGCGCAAGGCCGCGCGTCATGCGACCTCGGACTGGATGCGACTGGAGCAGCAGCGCGGCATCTCCGTGACCTCTTCGGTGATGCAGTTTCCCTACCAGGGGCACATCGTGAATCTCCTCGATACGCCCGGGCACGAGGATTTCTCCGAGGACACCTATCGCACCCTGACCGCGGTCGATTCCGCGCTGATGGTCATCGACTGCGCGCGTGGCGTCGAAGAGCGGACCATCAAGCTCATGGAAGTGTGCCGGCTGCGCGATACGCCCATCATGACCTTCATCAACAAGCTCGACCGCGACGGGCGTGAGCCGGTAGAGCTGCTCGATGAAATCGAGAAGGTGCTCAAGATCGCCTGCGCCCCCATCACCTGGCCGATCGGGATGGGGCGCGATCTGAAGGGCATCTACCACCTGCTCGAAGACCGCATCTATGCCTACGCAGCGGCGGAACGCGGGCGCGCGGGAACCAATCTGATCATCGACGGCATTGCCAGCAGCGCGGCACAGGAATTTCTCGGTGAACGCGCGCGGGCGTTGCGCGATGAGATCGAGCTCGTGCATGGTGCCACGCACCGCTTCGATCCGCAGCTCTACCTGGCGGGGAAGCAGACGCCGGTGTTCTTCGGCTCCGCCATCAACAATTTCGGTGTCGAGGAGCTGCTCACGAGTTTCGTCAAGCATGCACCCGCGCCACGCGCGAGAGAAACCAACGAGCGCCAGGTGAAGGCGGATGAAAGCCAGCTCACGGGCTTCGTCTTCAAGATCCAGGCGAACATGGACCCGGGTCACCGCGACCGCATCGCCTTCCTGCGCCTGTGCTCCGGGCGATACGAGCGCGGCATGCGTCTGTTCCACGTGCGACTGGATAAGGAGGTGCGGGTTGGCGAGGCACTCACCTTCATGGCGGCGGATCGCACCCAGGCCCAGGATGCCTACGCTGGCGACATCCTCGGCCTGCACAACCACGGCACGATCAATATCGGCGATACCTTTACCGAAGGCGAACCGCTGAGTTTCACCGGCGTGCCGAATTTCGCGCCGGAGATGTTCCGCCGCGCCGTGCTGCGCGACCCGCTGCGGATGAAGGCGCTGCAGAAAGGCCTGTCGCAGCTCTGCGAGGAGGGCGCGACGCAGCTCTTCAAGCCACTCAGGAACAACGATCTGATCCTGGGCGCGGTCGGTCAGCTGCAGTTCGAAGTGGTGGCCTTTCGCCTGCAGGATGAGTACGGCGTCGATTGCACGTTCGAGAACGTCAACGTGTTCACGGCCCGGTGGATCCAGGCGCCGGATCCCAGGCGCCTCGAGGAATTGCAGGCCAAGGCGTACGAGAATCTCGCCGTCGATCACGCTGGTGCGCTCGTGTACCTGGCGCCGACGCGCGTGAACCTGGCTTTGACGCTGGAACGCTGGCCCGACATTCGCTTCCATGAAACGCGGGAGCATCATGCCATCGCCGCCTGAGAGTGTTCGATGAGTGTCCTGCGCCGCCGCAGCGTCATCGCGTGGGCGCTGTACGACTGGGCGAATTCATCATTCGCGACCACGGTCATGGCGGGTTTCTTTCCGATCTTCTTCAAGCAGTACTGGAGCGCCGGAAGCGAAGCGACCGTGAGTACGTTTCGCCTCGGCATGGGCAACGGTGTGGCGAGCGCCGTCATAGCCGTGATCGCGCCGCTTCTCGGCGCGATTGCCGACCGGGGTGGAGCGCGTGTGAAGCTGCTGCTGTTCTTCACCCTGCTGGGTGTCGCGATGACCGCGAGTCTCTACTGGGTGGAGAAGGGTGACTGGCCGCTCGCCGTGGTCCTCTATGCACTCGCCGGCGTCGGCTTCTGGGGCGGCACCACTTTCTACGACTCGCTGCTGCCCGACGTCGCTGAGGAGCGCGAGCTCGATGTCGTGTCGAGCTACGGGTACGCGCTCGGCTACCTCGGTGGCGGCCTGCTGTTTCTCGTCAATGTCACGATGACGCTCAATCCGCAACTGTTCGGCCTTGCCGACGCGGGGCAAGCGGTGCGCGTTTCATTTCTGAGCGTTGCCGCGTGGTGGGCACTGTTCACCGTGCCGTTGCTGCTGTTCGTGCGCGAGCGCAAACCCGCAACGCCGTTGCGACCGCTGGCAGCCATGCGCGCCGGTTGGATCGAGCTGTGGCGGACGGTCGGGCATTTGCGCGCCTACCGGGCGCTCACCCTGTTCCTCGTGTCCTACTGGCTCTACATCGATGGCGTGAACACGATCATCAAGATGGCGGTGGACTACGGACTGTCTCTCGGCTTCGACTCGAAAAGCCTCATCGTGGCGCTGCTCATCACGCAATTCGTGGCATTTCCGGCCGCACTGGTCTTCGGCTGGATCGGCAAGCGCTTCGGGCCGCGCTTCGGCATCCTGCTGTGCATCGTCGTGTATCTCGGGGTGACGGTCTGGGGCTACTTCCTCGAGAACGTCGCGCAGTTCTACACCATGGCCGTCATCATCGGGCTGGTACAGGGCGGCATCCAGAGTTTGAGCCGCTCTTACTTCGCGCGCCTGGTGCCGCCGCAGAAGTCGGGCGAGTTCTTCGGCTTCTTCAACATGATGGGAAAGTTCGCCGCCGTCATCGGCCCGATGCTGATGGGCTGGGTGGCGCTGGTGAGCGGCAGCTCGCGGCTCGCGATCCTGTCGATCGCACTGCTGTTTGCGCTCGGAGCTGGCCTGCTGCTGCTCGTCAGGCCCGGCTCTGAAGCCAGCTCGCCGGATCGAGTCGGAAGTAGCTCCTGAGCTCGGTGTAGAGCTCCGCATGCTCCGCCTGGAGATCGTGCGGCAATTCGAAGAAGGCCTCGGTCGCGACTGCGAAGAACTCGCCCGGGTTTTCCGCGCCGTACGGATCCAGCACCGTCGGTTCGCCGCGCGCATCGGCTTCGCGCAGCTTGATGAACTCGTTCTGCATCACGCGCGACCAGCGTTCGTAGTGCCGCGCCTCGCCCAGGAGCGGCGCGCCGTTGACGATGCCCCCCTCGGCATCGAGATAGTGCGCGAACTCGTGGTACACGAGGTTGTGGCCGTCGTCCGGGGATTGAGCCCCGGCGATGACGTCGTCCCAGGACAGGATGATGCGGTGAGTGTCCCAGGCCTGCCCGCTCAACGCGCGCTCATGCTGGTGCACGACGCCGGCCTCATCGCGATGTTCTTCGGGAACCAGGAACGCGGCGGGGTAGATGAGGATCGCGTAGAGGTCCTCGTAGAGGCGTGCCGATCGTCCCAGCACCAGGAGGCAGGCCTGCGCGGCCACCACGAGCTTCATCGCCAGCGTGACTTCGAGACCACGGCAGCCGACGAACTCCTTTTCGGCGACGAATTGCTGCACCAGTCCGTCGAGTCGCGCGCGCAGCGGCTGCGGGATATGCGCATAGATCGGCATGGCGCGTACGATCTCGTCGCGCCAGGCTTGCGGCAATGGACGGGCGCGCAGGCGCCGCCGCCGGCGAGCCTGCCAGAGCGGCCGCCCGAGCAGCACCGCGATCACAACCACAGCGATGGCGACAACGACGACGGACGGCGTCAAGGGATGGAGCGACTCAAGCCTTCTTGAGCTTGTCCACGAGGTCCGCGTAAGCCTGCATCGCCTTGTCGGCGGACAGGCCCTTCCTGCCCGTCCAGGCGTCGAACTTGGCGCGCCCGGTCACATCGAAAAGCCCCGGCCGGCTGCCCTTCGCGTCACCTTCCGTGGCCTGCTTGTACAACGCATAGAGCTGCAGCAGGTTGTCGTTGGAGGGGCGACTCTTGAGCTTCTGCACTTCCTGTGCGGCCGCCGTGAAGCGTGTTTTGAGATCGGACATCAGGGTTCTCCCGGGCGGGAAAGTATGCCACAGGGCGAAGATCAGCCCGATTGCAGGCCCGGGTGAAATGCGCGTACGCGGCGCACGAATTCCTGCACGGCGGAATTCGGTGCTTCGGCGCCGTATCGCAGGCGGGTGTAGAGCAGAGCGATGGGCTCGCATGCGGGCGCGAGATCGGGCCGCTCACGGGTGATGCGCGCCAGCAAATCGAGCGGACCCTCGTGGCCGAGGCGCCTCACCCCGCGTCGCGCGAGCCTTTGGCAGAACCGCGCGTACGCACGCTGTACGGGGTCATGACTGCGCAAGCGCAGTTCCCGGGCGAGCAGCAGGCTGAGCAAGCCCAAGCCGAGCATGAGCCCGCCACCGAGCAGGCCCGCCAGCCAGCGCCAGTCGGGCTCCTGGATTCCGAGCCACTTCAGGAAGTCCTGCTGTTTCTCGGCGCTGAACTGCACCACGTTCTCGCGCCATACGGTATTGAAAGCATCCCAGGCGAAGCGGATATCCCTGAGCCAGGCATTATTGCGGATGATGCGCTCCGCGAAGGGCGCCGCCTCGCCGAGCAGGCCCACGGTGCCGCGCTCGATTCGTTCCGGAGCCACAGCCGCCGTCGGATCGACGCGCGTCCAGCCGCGTCCCTGGAGCCAGATCTCACTCCATGCGTGGGCGTCGGACTGGCGCACGATGTAGTAACCGGCGAGCCGGTTGTATTCACCGCCCTGGTAGCCGGTCACGACGCGCGCCGGGATCCCGGCGGCGCGCATCAGCATCGTGAACGCTGACGCGTAGTGCGCGCAGAACCCCTGGCGTGTGTTGAACAGGAAATCGTCGACCGAGTTGTAGTCGAGGCGCGAGGGCGTGAGCGTATAAAAGAAGTTCTGCTCGCGGAACATCTGCAGGATCGACTGCACGTAAGCTTCGGCGCCGGGCGCGGCCGCCAGCATCTGCTTCGCGAGCGCCAGCGTTTGCGGGTTTCGGCCCGGCTCGAGGTAGGTGTCTTTGGCCGCCAGCGTCTTGTTCAGCGAATCGAGCGCTGCGCGGTAATTCGGACGCGAGCTCAGCCGGTAGGTTACCGGTTCGCCGATCCGCTCCTGCACGACGAGCAGGTAGTCGTACGTCCGATTGATGCGGCCATCGTTCCAGAGCACCGGCATGTCGAGCGCGTACACCCAGTAGTTGTCGGTGGGTTCGAGCATGAGGCTGTAGTCGTATTGGGGCGCTCGGGTTTCCGGCTCCTGGATTACGGAGAAGGTGCGCGTGCGGGTCCAGGTGTAACCGTCGAAATCGTGCAGGACAGGCCCGCGCCAGTAGCGCTGTGACGGTGGCGGGGCGGCGCCGGCGAAGCGAACCCGAAACGCGACATCGCTCGACAGGCTGAGCTCGGTGATGTCGCCGGGCGCCATCTTGTCGCTCAGGCCAGTGGCCGCGTGCGATGCGGTGGGCAGTGCCCAGAAGGGGCCGGGCACGCGCGGGAAGAGCACGAACAACAGCAGCATCAGCGGCACGGCCTGGAGCAGCATCCTGCCGCTCAGGCCAAAAACCGCGCTCGGTTCCAAGGGCACACTCACGTGCGCCACCCGCAGCAACGTCGCCGTGATCAGCCAGGTGACCACGGCGGCAATCGGCAGCAGCCAAGGCGGCTGGCCGTAGAGAAACGCCGCCAGCACCAGGAAGTATGAGATCAGGAGCAGCACCAGCTGATCGCGCGGGCTACGGGTTTCGAGCAGCTTCATCGCCGCCATGAGCGAGAGGAGTGCGGTGCCGGCATCGACTCCATTCAGCGTTCTATAGCGCACCAGTACCCCGACCACGACCACCACCACCACCAGGATGCGCAGCGGGCGCGACGGCAGGCGTACGCCTCGCAAACCGATGACGGTGCGCCACAGGACCAGGAGCGAAAACGTACCGAACACCCAGAGCGGCAAGTGCCCGATGTGCAGAACGACAGCCGCGACCACGCTCGCCAAGGTCCACGCGAGCGGCGCCTGCAACAGCGCGCGTCGGTCAAAGCGGCGCATTGAGAGCTTCCACGCCGAAAAGTGCCAGCGCAGTCAGGCAGCGGCGGCGATGCGCCGCACCGCTCTGCGGCGCGATGCGCACACCGGGCAACAGCAGCCCGAAGGGATTCAACTGCGAGTCCGCAGTCACGATCCACCGGCACAGTTGCGACAACCGGCTTTCCAGGTCACGCGCCCGTACCTGGTCGAGTTCAAAGAGCAGCGGCGCACGAGTTGCGCCCGCATGGTCCTTGACCAGGAGCGGTGCGCCACGCGCCAGTGCCTTCCACGCGATGTGGCGCGGCGAATCACCGGGGTGATAGCTGCGAAAGCCACGAAAGTCCTCATCGCCACGACGCAGCAGGCCGAGCGCGCCGCGGTCGCTCTCGACACTCGGCGGCGGCACCTGGCTGCCCGACGGCCGCGGATAGACGACAGCCGTGACGGGCAGATAGATCCAGCTCCAGGCCCGAAACAAGCCGAGCGGAAAACCGGTGCTCACCGAGATCCGGTCGATGCGCAGCACGCCGCGTGTCTCCGCTGCCAGCTCCAGCGTCGCGAGTGCCGGCGCCGCCGGCGCCACGCGCGGCAGGTCGAGGACGGCATCGAGACATTCGAAGCGCAGACCAAGGCGCGCTACCGCACTCGGATTCTCGCAGCCCACGGCGAGTTTCAGCGATCCGCCAGCGAATGCTTCGCCTGCCTGGACGTTCGCAATCACCAGTCCCGCGAGGTTGCGATGGCAGTGATGCATGGCGACCAGGCCGAGGGCGACCAGCAGGAACGTGAGCGCAAAACCCAGGCTGTTGTTGTAATTCATGGACCCGAGCAGCATCGCGAACACGGTGAACGCGTAGGCGATGCCGAAGCGGGTCGGGAGGATGTAGATGCGACGCCGTTCGAGCGGGAATGGCGCGTGATCCGGTCCCTGGCGTCGACGCGCCCAGCGCTGGACGCGACGGGAGATGAAAGCCCGCAGGCGCGAGATCGGCGTTGCGACCATGCGGAGCTGGGGATCCTAGGGTATCGGGACGCTCTCGATGATGTCGCGGCCGATAGTCTGCGGCGCCGCCCCGGAATCGCCAGCAACGCGCAGCCGATGTCCCACGACTGCCGGCAGCACTGCCTGCACATCTTCCGGCAGCACGGAGTTGCGGCCCGCGAGCAACGCCCAGCTCTGGCTCGCTCGCAGCAGGCCGATCGCCGCCCGTGGCGAGAGACCGATTAAGAACCGGCCGCTCGAGCGCGTATGAGCCACGAGTGCCTGCACGTAGTCGAGCAATGCCGGGGCGGTGTGAACCTTGCTCACGCCCGCCTGGATCGTCGCGAGTTCCGCGGGCGTCAACCTTGGGCCCAGCGTCGCCAGCAACGCGCGCCGGTCCTGGCCCATCAGCAGCTGTCGCTCGTGCGCGGCGTCCGGGTAGCCCAGTTCGGTGCGCATCAGGAAGCGGTCGAGTTGCGACTCGGGCAGCGGAAAGGTGCCGACCTGTTCGCTCGGGTTCTGCGTCGCGATGACGAAGAAGGGTTCCGGCAGCGGGTGACTGCGCCCATCGACCGTGACCTGCTGCTCTTCCATCGCTTCGAGCAGGGCGCTCTGCGCCTTCGGCGTGGCGCGGTTGACTTCGTCGGCGAGCACCAGCTGCGCGAAGATCGGGCCGTGCTGAAACTCGAAGCGGCTGCCGGCACGATCGAAGATCGACACGCCGATGATGTCCGCGGGCAGCAGGTCGCTGGTGAACTGGATGCGCTGGTAGCTCAGTCCCAGCGTCTGTGCGAGCGCATGCGCCAGGGTTGTCTTGCCGACGCCGGGGATGTCTTCGATCAGCAGGTGGCCGCGTGCCAGCAGACACGCGACGCAGAGCCGGATCTCCGCATCCTTGCCGAGGATGACGCGATTGAGCTGATCGAGGGTCGCGTTCAGGCCGTCGCGGGGCAGGGCGCCGCCGTGAAGGATGCGTTCATCGCTGCGTTCGGAGACTTGCAACATTGGCTCGGCGCTCTTGGGCCTGCGACGAGAATAGCGCAGTCCCGGCCCGGAACCCCGACCTTCATCGCAGTTTTTCCAGCCTCTCGAGCTGGGCGGCCAACTGCGACAGCTCGCGCTGCAGTTCCGCGGCGCGCTCGCGGGCCTTGGCGGTCACCGCGGCTGGCGCATTGCGCATGAACTCGGGATTCGCCAGCTTGGCGTCAGCGGCCGCGAGCTCCTTGCGGGCCCGCTCCTGCAACTTGGCGATCCGTGCGGTTTCGGCTGCCAGGTCATCCTTCAGCCCACGCAGCGGTACATAGATCTCGAGATCGCCCACGCGTGCGCTCGCTGCCGTGTCGACATCGCAGCTCGGATCGAAGGGTTGCAGCTCGGCGTTCGCCAGGCGATCGAAGTAGTGTCGATGCGCCGCCAGCGTTGCGCTCTGTTCGCGAGTCGACTGCTTCACGTACACCCGCTCCAAACGCTTCGAACTCGGGATGTCGTTCTCGCCGCGAATGTTGCGCAGCTTGATGATCAACTCCCTGATGAGCTCGATGTCGCGCGCGCCCGCCGCATCGAAAGTGAAATCGGCGGCTCGCGGGAACGGCTGGCGCATGATGGTCGCGCCGGATTTGCTCGCGAGCGGCGCCACCTGCAACCAGATGTCCTCCGTGATGAAAGGCATCAGCGGATGCAGGAGCCTGAGCAACGCCTCCAGCACTTCGACCAGGGTGCGACGCGTGGCGCGCTGCTGTGCGTCGGTGGAATCGGACGCTTGCAGGACGGGCTTGGTGAACTCGAGGTACCAGTCGCAGAACTCGTACCACGTGAACTCATGGAGCGCAGCCGCGGCGAGGTCGAAACGGTAGCTGGCCATGGATTCGCGCGCGGTCGTGATCGCATGCTGCAGTCGGCCGCGGATCCAGGAATCCGCGCTGCTCAGTTCGCACGCGCCGCTCGCGCCGCAGTCCTTCCCCTCGGTCGTCATCAGGACGTAGCGTGCGGCGTTCCAGATCTTGTTGCAGAAGTTCCGGTAGCCCTCGACGCGGCCGAGATCGAATCGGATATCGCGACCGGGTGAGGCGAGCGCCGCGAAGGTGAAGCGAACCGCGTCAGTGCCGAAGGCCGCAATGCCATTCGGAAACTGCTTGCGCGTGTTCTTCTCGATGCTGGCGCGCAGGTGCGGCTGCATCAACCCGGAGGTGCGCTTGGCGAGGAGAGGTTCGAGTGCAATCCCGTCGATCAGGTCGATCGGATCGAGGATGTTGCCCTTGGACTTCGACATCTTGTCGCCGTGCTCATCGCGGATCAGCCCGGTGATGTAGACCTCGCGAAACGGCACGTCGCCCGCGAACTTCAATCCCATCATGATCATCCGGGCGACCCAGAAGAAGATGATGTCGAACCCGGTGACGAGCACCGAGGTGGGGTAGAACGTCTTCAATTCCGCCGTCGGCTGGGGCCAGCCGAGGGTCGAGAACGGCCACAGAGCCGAGGAAAACCAGGTATCGAGGACATCCTCGTCCTGGCGCAGCGCAACCTCGTGGCCGTGTCGCTTGCGCGCCAGCTCGGCTGCCGCCGCGGCGTCGGGCGCAACGAAGATGTCGCCCGACTCGTCGTACCACGCCGGTATCCGGTGCCCCCACCAGAGCTGGCGACTGATGCACCAGTCCTGGATGTTGCGCATCCATTGAAAGTAGGTCTTCGCCCAGCTCTCGGGCACGAAACGGATCCGTCCGTCTTGCACGGCGCGAATCGCCGGCTCCGCGAGCGGCGCGATGCGGACGTACCACTGGTCCGTGAGCCACGGCTCGAGCACAGCCTCGCTGCGATCGCCGCGGGGCACGGGCGAGGAATGTGGCTCGACCTTCTCCAGCAACCCCTGCGCTTCAAACAGGGCAACCACCCGCTTGCGCGCCACGAAACGGTCCAGGCCGCGGAGCTCGGCAGGAATGCGTGCGAGCTCGGCGTCGGCGTCGGTGACGATCTTCGCGTCCCGGTCGAAGATGTTGAGGATCGGCAGGTTGTGGCGCCGGCCAACCTCGTAGTCATTGAAGTCATGCCCGGGTGTGATCTTCAATACACCAGAGCCAAAAGCGGCGTCGACGTACTCGTCGGCGATGATCGGGATCAGCCGTCCGGTGATTGGCAGGCGTACCTGGCGAGCGACCAGCGATCGGTAGCGCTCATCGTCGGGGTGCACAGCGAGGGCCGTGTCACCGAGCATCGTCTCCGGTCGCGTGGTCGCGACCACGACCCGGCCCGAGCCATCGGCGAGCGGATAGCGCAGGTGCCACAGGTGTCCCGATTCCGGCTCCGCCAGAACCTCGAGATCGGAGAGCGCCGTGTGCAGCACCGGGTCCCAGTTGACCAGCCGCTTGCCGCGATAGATCAGCCCCTCGGCATGCAAGCGCACGAACACTTCCGTGACGGCGGCACTGAGGTCCGGATCCATGGTGAACCGATCGCGGCTCCAGTCGACGGACGCGCCCAG
>DASQOO010000045.1:0-42017 GCA_035644435.1 Steroidobacteraceae bacterium
CGTGCGGTGCGGTCTTCGAGTGCCATGTGATCCCGGATTGGCGCAGAGTGCGGTCGCTGTCATTATAATCAGACGCGTATCGGCATAGCACTCAATGTGACGCCATTTCCGAGGTGATGCCACTGCTCGACTCATCGCTCTCCACCTGCCTGGTGCTCATCGCTCTCTGGGCCCTCATTGGGGTCGCGGGCCTGCTACGTCCCAAGAGCGTCGGCTTTGTCGGACGCACGCTGTTCCCGCTAGGGGCGCTCTGTGGCGTGGCGCTGGCCGTGGTAGCGGGAGTTGCGCTCACGATGCCGACGGACAGTGCGACGCTGCCGATAGGACTGCCCGACCTACCGATGCACGTGCGCCGCGACGCCTTGACGAGTGTCTTTCTCGTTCTGCTCGGCGCCACGTCGGCGGGCATCTCGATCTTCGCGGCCGGATACTTTCGCCGCGGCCAGGGCACCGCGCCAGGCCTCTTATGCCTTCAATACCACCTGTTCCTCGCCAGCATGGGTTTCGTGCTGCTGGCCGATGACGCTTACGCGTTCATGGTGGCGTGGGAAACGATGGCGCTCTCGTCGTACTTCCTGGTTACCACCCAGCACGGCCTCGCCGAGATCCGGCGCGCCGGGTTTCTCTATCTATTGATCGCGCATGTCGGGGCCATTGGCATCCTGCTGAGCTTCGGTGTGATGCAAGGCGGGAGCTGGCAGTTCACATTCGATGCCATGCGCGGTGCACAGCTGACGCCTCAGTGGGCGGCCACCGCCTTTCTGCTCGCGCTGTTCGGCTTCGGAGCCAAGGCGGGGCTCGTGCCGCTGCACGTCTGGCTCCCCGAAGCGCATCCGGCTGCCCCTTCGCCGGTCTCTGCGCTCATGAGCGGAGTGATGTTGAAGACCGCCGTGTACGGCGTGCTGCGTGTCACCTTCGATCTGCTGCCCGCCGCCGCGTGGTGGTGGGGTCTGGTGCCGGTGTCCATCGGGCTCTTCAGCGCGCTGTACGGCGTGGTGTTCGCGGCGGTTCAGACCGACATGAAGCGCTTGCTCGCATGGTCGTCGATCGAGAACGTCGGCATCATCTTCACCGGCATCGGTCTCGCCATCGTTTTCGGCGGCCTCAACATGCCGTCTCTATCCGCGCTCGCCCTGATCGCGGCGCTCTATCACAGCCTGAATCACGCGTTCATGAAGAGCCTGCTGTTTCTCGGCACAGGTGCGGTTCTGCATTCGACCGGTGAACGCAACCTCGGGCGCCTGGGGGGCCTGATTCACCGCATGCCATGGGTCGCCTGGCTGACGCTCGTCGGTGCACTGGCAATGGCCGGGCTCCCGCCGCTCAACGGTTTCGTTTCCGAGTGGTTGCTGTTGCAGTCGTTCCTTTTCGCGCACGAAGTACCAGTTTCATTCGTCAACATGCTGCTGCCACTCGGAGCCGCGCTCGTTGCGCTGGCCGCAGCGCTTGCAGCCTACGTGATGGTTAAGTTCTTTGGGGTGATCTTTCTCGGTCAGCCGCGTGAGGCGGCTCTCGCGCGCGCGCGCGACGCGAGTGTGCTCGAACGCCTCGGCCTCATCTGGTTGGCGCTGGGTTGCTTTGCGTTGGGTCTGTTCCCCGCGCACGTCGTCAGCGCGCTACGCATAGTGGTCGAAGAACTCAATGGCGCGACGCTCCCCGACGCTCAGGCACCTTGGTGGCTGCTCGTGCCGCTGCCTGACCGACAGGTCTCTTATTCCGCGCTGCTCTTCTTCATTGCCATCGCGGTGGTGGTGCTTCTCACCGCATTCGCCGTGCGCCTCTTCTATCGCCGGCGAGTCCGTCGCGCTCCGCCCTGGGATTGCGGTTTCGGCGGCCTGACCGCGCGCATGCAGGACACTGCGGAAGGCTTTGGTCAGCCGATCCGACATATCTTCGGCGACTTCCTTGCGGTCAACCGCGAGCTGCCGTCGCCTTTCGACCGCACTCCCCGCTATCGCGTCACCGTCGGCGATCGAATCTGGACCAGCCTGTACCTGCCGCTGGGCAGTCTTATCCAGCGCGTGGCGGACTCGTTCGCGTGGTTGCAGCAGGGTCGCATCGCCAGCTATCTGCTTTACAGCTTCGTGACGCTGATCGCGCTGCTGGCGCTCGTGCTATGAAGCCGATCGAGATCTTCACCCAGGCGCTGGAGCTGATCGCGGCACTTGCAACCGCACCGCTTTTCGTCGGCTGGATCAACCAGTGCCGCGCATGGCTGCAGAATCGTCGCGCCCCCAGCCTGTGGCTGCCCTACCGCGGCATTCGCAAACTCTTTCACAAGGAAGCGGTGATCGCGGCGGGCGCTTCGCCGCTCTTTCGCGTCGCCCCATACGTCGTGTTCGGCTCGATGGTGGTCGCCGCGATGATCATTCCCTCGATGAGCACCGGACTGCCGTTCACCGTCGCGGCGGATGCGATCGCGCTCGTGGGACTCCTCGCCACGGCACGGGTGTTCCTGTCACTCGCTGCCATGGACATCGGAACCGCTTTCGGCACGCTCGGCGCGCGCCGGGAAATGATGGTGGGATTTCTGGCCGAGCCCGCGTTGCTGATGGTGATCTTCGTCGCCTCGTTGATCTCGGCGACCACGGCACTTCCAGGCATCACGGAGAATCTCGCCACGCAGAATCTCGGTCTTTATCCGAGCCTCGCCTTCACGGCGATCGCGTTCACCATGGTGCTGCTCGCCGAGAATGCGCGCATCCCCATCGACAATCCGGCGACGCATCTCGAGCTCACGATGATTCATGAGGCGATGGTGCTCGAGTACTCGGCGCGGCACCTGGCGCTCCTCGAATGGGCGGCCGCGCTCAAACTCTTCAACTACGCATGCATCGGGTTTGCGCTCTTCGTTCCGTGGGGTGTTTCCACCGGTCACGGCGGTCCGGGCGCGCTCCTGGCCTCGATTCCGCTGCTTGCTCTCAAGCTCGCCGCGGCTGGCGCCGCACTCGCTGTCATCGAGACACTATCGGCGAAGCTGCGCGTTTTCCGTGCCCCGGAGTTTCTGGCAGTCGCGTTCCTGTTCGCCGTGCTGGGCCTGCTGGTGCACTTGTTGCTCGGAGCCTGAAGCCATGACCGGTACTCCATTTAGCCTGCAGCTCCTGAACCTCTGTGCGGCGCTTCTCCTCCTGCTGTCCTTCGCGATGCTCGCACAACGACGCGTCGTGAACCTCGTGAACCTGCTCGCGTTCCAGGGTGCCCTGCTGACCGTTGCGACCTTGCTGCTGGCATGGCGAACGGGGCAAGCGCATCTGTACCTGTCCGCCGCTCTCACGCTCGCGCTCAAAGCCTGCTTCCTGCCGTGGCTTTTGCATCGCCTGATCCGGCGTCTGCAGGTCTACTGGGACACGGAACCGCTGCTCAATATTCCAGGAACGATGCTCGTGGGCCTCCTGGTGGTCGTGTTCGCCTTCGGCTTGGCGCAGCCGATCTCTGCTCTCGCCAGCACCGCGACGCGCAGCTCGATCGGCATCGCGGTTGCCGTAGTCCTGCTTTCCTTCGTCACCATGATCACGCGCCGCAAGGCCATGTCGCAGGTTGTCGGGTTTCTCTCCATGGAGAACGGACTCTTTTTCGGGGCGATGAGCGCGACCTACGGCATGCCGATGATCGTCGAGCTCGGGGTGGCGCTCGATGTGCTCGTTGCCGTACTGGTACTCGGCATCTTCTTCTTCCAGATCCGCGAGCAGTTCGACAGCCTGGATCTGCATCACCTGGAATCACTCAGGGAAGGAATGCCTGCTGGTGCACGCGATTCCGACGAGGACGGTGGCTAGCGTGGAATTTGTCCTGCTGCTGGGAAGTCCGATCGCTGGCGCGCTGCTCCTCGGCGCGTACGGCGCGCGTCGCTGGGCACCGGAACTGAATGCCGCCGTGAGCTTCGTGACGTTCCTCGCCGCCTGTGCGCTCACCGCGCGCGTCATCGGCGAGGGCGACCTGGTCGTGGCACACGAGCAGTTCTTCATCGACCCCTTCAACGTGTTCCTGGTGACGCTGACGGCTTTCGTGGGCTTGACCACTTCGCTCTTCTCGCGCCCGTACATGCGCGTCGAGATGGAGCACGGGCGCGTGAGCGCGTCGCGCTTGCGGCTCTACCACAGCATGTACCAGCTGTTCATGGCGACGATGCTCATTGCCCTGACGACCAACAACATGGGCTTGCTGTGGGTCGCAATGGAAGCCGCGACGTTGTCGACCGTTCTGCTCGTCACGCTGTACCGGACGCCGGCGAGCCTGGAGGCGGGCTGGAAGTACTTCATTCTCTGTGGCGTCGGGATTGCACAGGCACTCTTCGGCACGATCCTGTTGTACTTTGCGGCCGAAAAGGTCCTGGGCGCCGAGGGCGTGAGCGCCCTGTTGTGGACGCATCTGAATGGCGTGAAGGGCCAGCTCGAACCGGCGGTCCTCGGTCTCGCGTTCGTCTTCCTGCTGGTCGGCTACGGGACCAAGGTTGGGCTGGCACCGCTCCACAACTGGTTGCCCGATGCGCACGCCGAAGGCCCCACACCCATCTCGGCAGTGCTCTCCGGGCTTCTGCTCAACGTCGCCATTTACGCAGTCGTACGCTGCAAGGTGCTCGTCGAAGGATCGCTTCAATCGTCGCTGCCTTCACGCATGCTTATGGGCTTTGGTCTGCTCTCGGTTGTGCTCGCGGCGTTTTTCCTCTGGCGTCAGCGCGACGTCAAGCGCCTGTTCGCGTATTCCTCCATCGAGCACATGGGCATCATCACGTTCGCCTTCGGCATGGGCGGGCCCGTGGCGAATTTCGCCGCGCTCCTGCACATGACCGTGCACTCGCTCACGAAGTCGGCGATCTTCTTTGCGGTGGGGCATGCCGCTCAGAAGGCAGGGACGCAGCTGATCGAGAACATCCGCGGGCTTATCACGCTGAGTCCCACCGTAGGCTGGGGTCTGATGATGGGGTCGCTTGCCATCCTCGGCATGCCGCCTTTCGGAGTGTTTGCGAGTGAGTTTCTGATCCTCACGACGGCCATGCGCGAACAGCCGTGGGCGACGCCGATCCTGCTCGCTGCGCTTGGCGTCGCGTTTGCAGCGATCTTCGGGCGCGTTCAACCGATGGTGTTCGGGGAAACGACGGCGAAGCGCTTGCCGCATCCACCGGCGCTCTTGCCGGTCTTCGCACACCTGGGCCTCGTGTTGGTGCTAGGTATCTATGTTCCACCGTATCTGGCGGACTGGTACCGAGCGGCCGCGCGCCTGATCGGAGGCCATTGAAATGCCATTGCGAGCCTGGTTGGCG
This sequence comes from Steroidobacteraceae bacterium, assembly GCA_035644435.1. Lineage (GTDB taxonomy): Bacteria > Pseudomonadota > Gammaproteobacteria > Steroidobacterales > Steroidobacteraceae > DATBVX01. The sequence goes on from DASQOO010000045.1 coordinate 5,261, forward strand.
CGCAGTGAGCCGCAACCCGGAGCTCCGGGACTGCGCAGGCTCGCCGTTACGCTCGAAGAGTGGCGCCACGTGACGGAGGATCTGTCTGCTGCGGGTGGCAGACTCATGGCACTGTGGATTAGCGGCGACGAGCGGGCTTCACCCATTGTGCGCGCCGCACTTCTCGCGCAGCAGGGCGGGCTCGTGCTGAGCTTACGCCTCGACGATCCGGCCACGCGGTATACGAGTGTCGCGGATCTCTATCCGGCTGCAGCTCGCATGCAGCGGGCAGCCGCGGATCTCACCGGAGTCCGGTCCACCGATCCCGACGAGCGTCCGTGGCTACGTCATGGCGCCTGGCCCAGGGACTTTCGGCCGCTGATGGACTCGCATCCGCCCGTGGACTCGTCCGTGCCGGCGGTCGACGCCTATGACTTCGTGCGCGTCGAGGGCGAGGGCGTGCATGAGATCGCTGTCGGCCCGGTGCACGCTGGCATCATCGAGTCGGGCCATTTTCGCTTCTCGGTCGTGGGAGAAAAGGTCCTGAGGCTCGAGGAGCGGCTCGGCTACGTGCACAAGGGCATCGAGCATCGCTTCACGGAATTGCCGATTCTCGAAGCCCATCGCTTGGCTGCGCGCGTATCGGGAGACTCGGCCGTTGCATTCTCCTGGGCGTACTGCCAGGCGCTGGAGGGCTTATCGGGCGCGCGGATCCCGCCGCGCGCAGCGTGGCTGCGGGCGCTGTGCCTGGAGCTCGAGCGCGTCGCGAATCACCTGGGGGATCTCGGCGCACTCGGGAACGACGCAGGCTTCGCATTTGGCCTCGCACAGTTTTCTCGCCTGAAGGAGCACCTGTTGCGTGCCACCGAAGAGGCGCTTGGCGCGCGCTACCTGATGGATGCGATTGTGCCCGGTGGCACGAGCGTGGATCTCGCGGAGTCCAGCCGCCGCAGGCTCGCAGACTGCGTGCGCGAGCTCGCTCTTGAGGTGCTCACGTTGCGCACGATCTATGACGAGCACGAGGGCGTACGAGATCGGTTCGTCGGCGCCGGCACGGTCACCTCGGAGCTCGCCGCGCGTTTGGGGCTTATCGGGCTGGCCGGACGCGCGAGTGCGCAGCCATTCGATCTGCGTGCCGACTTGCCGTGCGACCCTTACTCCGTGTTGGCGCCAGCGAAGATCGTCAGCACCCAGGGGGACGTCGCCGCACGCGTCGCTGTGCGCTTCGACGAGTTGCAGGAGTCCTGCCGTCTGATCCATCAGATTCTGCGAGCGCTGCCAGCAGGTCCGTGCCATGCGCCCGTAGCCGTGCCAGCGGACGGGACCGTGGGAATCGGATTAATCGAAGGCTGGCGCGGCCCGGTGCTCGTAGCGCTCGAGGCCGCAGCAGCGGGCGCGATCCGTCGCTGTCATCCGCACGATCCATCGTGGCAGAACTGGCCGGTTCTCGAGCACGCGATCATCGACAACATCGTCCCGGACTTTCCGTTGATCAATAAGTCTTTCAACCTTTCCTACAGCGGCCATGACCTGTAGCTAACCGTGACGCACAGCCCACACTCATGCTGAAGACCCTACGTCAGATCGCATCGATAGGCATCGCCACCGAGGCACCGCCCGCTGCAGATGTGGGTCTGCGTGTTCGCGACGGACTGCAGGAACGCATTCGTGCGCTGCTGGGACGCGCCCTTTGCATTCGCCATATCGATGCCGGCTCCTGTAATGGCTGTGAGCTCGAGATTCATGCCCTGAACAATCCGCTCTACAACCTCGAAGGACTCGGTATCCGGTTCGTCGCCAGTCCACGGCACGCAGACCTCCTGCTGGTCACGGGTCCGGTGTCGAAGCACATGGAAGTTGCCCTGCGTCGCACGTATGACGCCACACCCGATCCCAAACTCGTGGTTGCTGTCGGCGATTGCGGCTGCAGTGGCGGGATATTTGGCGAGTGCTACGCGAGTCGCGGGCGTATTTCGAATGTGATCCCCGTCGACGTCGCGGTGCCGGGCTGTCCACCTCACCCGACGCGAATCCTCGAAGGAATCCTGGCAGCGATTGGCTCACGTTCATCAGCGCGAGGTCCCTCAACCGCGAGCGGTTCGGCGGCATCGCCTGAAGCACGGGATTTCCGCTGACCGATCGCGGCCGATCTGACCTCGACAGTTCGTCGGAAACTCGACTATCTGACGAATCGATGTCGGGGTAACCTTGGGGGTAACTCGCGCCGATCGGACGCTAAAGCCCAAATGCATTCGAGCGTATACGCAGCTAGTTCGGTTGTGCCCCTCACCATTCTCGCCCGCCGCATGCATACAACATGGCCAAGAACAACACCATCACGCTCTTCGACCTGCAGCTCCGTACCGGCGCGACCATCAGTCCGTTCGTCTGGGCGACGAAGTACGCGCTCAAGCACAAAGGGTTTGACATCGAGATCGTGCCCGGCGGCTTTACCGGGATCCGGGAGCGCACCAACGGGTTTCACGATCGCGTCCCGGTAATCATCGATGACGGCCATTGGGTGAAGGAGAGCTGGGACATCGCCGAGTATCTCGACCAGAAATACCCCGAGCGGCCGATGCTGTTCTCTGGCGACAGCATGAAGCTGCTGACCAGGTTCATCGACGGGTGGGTGTGGGCCAACGCGATCCGTCCCTGGTTCTTCTGCTACATCCTGGACTATCACGACCACTCGCTCCCGCAGGACCAGGCGTACGTGCGCGAGAGCCGCGAAAAGCTGTTCCTCGGCGGGCGCAAGATCGAGGACGTGCAGGCGGGCCGCGAGGAGCGGCTGCCCCTCGTTCCGCCGCAGCTCGAACCGTTGCGCCAGCTCCTCAAGCTATCGCCGTGGCTCGGCGGCGAGAAGCCGAATTACGCAGATTACCGTCTGCTGGCGTGCTTTCTCTGGGCGGCGTCGATCGCGACGATCCCGCCGCTCCATGCGGACGATTCACTCAAGGACTATCTCGATCGCGGCTTCGACCTGTACGACGGGCTGGGCCGCCATCCGGGCATGCACACGCTCTTTGGCCTGCCGAAACCGCAATCGGGTTCTTCACCTGTTCCGCTATGATGGAATGGAGTTTCGGCCCTGGGGCGATGCTCCGAACAACCAGACGCGAGCAAGTGTCAGATGAGAGAACTCGCGCGGATTCTCTGCGCACTGATTGCGATCGGCTCGGCCCACTGCGCTGCATCCCACACCGTGGAGGAGTTGCTGCGGCCGCCGGTTGTCCGCGACATCGATCTGTCTCCTGACGGCAAGCGGATCGCGATCGCCTTCGTGTCGCAGAGTGAGGACGGGGACGACATCGCAGTTGTTGAAGTGGAGCGCCTGGGGCAGCCGGACGCCATCAGCAAGCGATCACTGCGTAGACAATACGCCGCCCGAATAAAGTGGCTGACATGGGCCACGAATGATCGCTTGCTGATTTCCGCAGTTCTCACCACGCCGAGACAGGCGCAATACAGTCGTGTGTACGGCGTGAGCGCCGACTTGCGGGATTGGACGATCATGTTCGCCGGGACCGACTGGGTCCTGGGGCATGTTCATGACCTCGCCAGGGTCGTGGGAGTGCCATCGGCTAACGGTCGTGTGATGCTGACTCTGCAGGGTGAGCTGTTCAATGCAGATGCTTATAGCGGCGAAGCGCTGCGCATCGCCCACGGCAACCGCCACCATACAATCCATTGGTCGTTAGACGAGAGTCGCGCAGGTTTGCGATATGACATCGACGACGGGTGGAACGATGTCTCCTTGTACGGGCGCGCGAGCGAGGCCGGGAAATGGACCCTGCTGACCAAGTTCTGGCGCGGGGCGCCAAAGCCGGAGTTCGATTACGCGGCCGATGCCCCGGGCGCAGGGAACATCTACGTGCGAACGCGTGGCGCAGGCGTCGATACATTCACTATCCGCGAGTTCGACCTGGCAACCCGAACCCTGGGTGAGACGCTGGCCGCGGCGCCCGGCTTCGACATCGACACTGCGCTGGTCATTGACGGACAGATCCTGGGCGCGCGCTACTTCGCAGATCGCCTGGTTTACGTGTTGAGCGACGAGAAACTGCAACGCTCCATTGCTGGCCTCGACAGCCGATTTGGTGCAGCGAACGTTGAGATCATCGACGTCGACCGATTGCATGCACGCCTGATGGTTCGAGTCCGGGGACCCCAGGTGCCGGAGGCGATCTACCTGGCCGACGCCAACGGCGCTACACCGCCTCAGTTGATCATCGCGTCGCGGCCCTGGCTCGATGCCAAGCAGTTGGCCGCGGTGGAGGTTCGCAAGACTCGCACCTACGACGGTCAGGTTCTCGACTCCTATCTCACCCGTCCGGCGGGCAGTGGGGCGCAACCACTCATCGTCATGCCTCACGATGGTCCAAATCTGCGCGACCGTTTTGACTACGACGCCATTGCACAAGTCTTTGCCGCACAGGGCTGGCTCGTGCTGCAGACGAACTTTCGGGGCTCGGCGGGTTACGGCAAGGCTTTCGAGGAGGCGGGGTACAGAGAGTGGGGCAAGCGCATGCAGTCTGACCTGGCCGACGCGGTGCAGGAACTCGTCAAGGCGGGAATCGCCGACGTGCATCGAATTGCGATCTACGGTCGAGGTTACGGCGGTTACGCTGCGCTCGCAGCCGCGGTTTCATCACCGCAGCTGTACCGGGCTGTAGTCGCGGTCAATCCGATCAGTGACCTTCCGGACTTCCTGGAGTACCAGCGCGATACGGGTGGTGCAAAGTCCGAAACCTACAAGTACTGGGTCGAGCGCATCGGTGACCCCAAGAGCGACACGCCCATGCTCGAGGCGGCATCACCCCGTCTGCAGGCACGACAGATACGAGCCGCGGTTTTGCTGATGGGTGACTTGAGCGAGGACTGGATTCCTTCGAGCCAGTCTCGAGCGATGAAGTCCGCACTGGTGAAAGCGGGCAAGAACGTCCGTCTGGCGGAATTCACATCCAACCAGCCATGGTGGTCGGCGGAAACCGAGACTGCCGAGGCGCAAGAGGCCGTCGAATTTTTCAGGTGTAGTCTTGCAGGAACCACGGAGGCCGATCAGCAAAACTGCCTGCGTCGCCCTGCCGGGAGGTGAAAGCGGAGCCAGACCGAATTGCGTCAGTCGGTGTAGGCTACGCGACTCGACCACAGGCGAGCGTGTGGCCATCGCTCAGATGTCCAGAAGGATGGGCCGATGATGGATGAAAGGTTCTGGATCTGGCTTTCTCGCGTCGAGCCGCTGCTGATCACTCTTGCTTTGGTAGCCATCGCGCTCGTGCTGTTGCACGGCCCGATCCAGTCCGCAGCGCAGCGCAAGGTCGAGCAGGCCACCTTCGTCGATCCTGACGAAGGCAAGGCACGCGACCATGTCAGTGACGCTCTCACTCGCCTTCTGCTTGCCAAGCATGTGCCGGAACAGGAGGCCGCGGATCTCGCCAGGTCGGCCGGCGAGCGGCTGATGGATAACATCAAGAAAGACTCGACCGGGGAAATGGCACGCGCCTTCGGTGACTGGATTCGTGGTGCCAAGCCCGAGGACGCCGTTCTGCCCTACCTCAGGCAAGCCATCGGCGATGTGGCCCATCTTGAGGCCGATGACCTCAAGTCCATTCGGGATGGCTTCTTCGGCGGACTCGGCGGTCTTCCGTGGGATGTGGTGAAGGACCTGATCAGCGGAAGCGTTGACTCGCTGTTTGCGAAGGACCAGAAGTTTGAAGTGAAGTGCGCGTGTTGTGATGGCAAGGGCGCGGATGGCGCCACGCAGCCGACGCGGTGCCCGGAGCAGAAGCCGCCGCCGACGTGTCCGGCAGATTCGGGGGCAACCGCAAGCTGCGAGCGTGAGAAGTTCGAGATCCCCTTCAAGCCCGAGGAACACGCGCTCAACAGAGCCGAGCAAACAGCAAGGGTGGACCAGGCTTCAGCAGCAGCGCTCAAGGCGGGAAACGCAGAAGTCATCGTGTGGGCGCGCACCGATACCACGGCCTCGGACATGCACAACGTCAGTCTCGCCCGCCAGCGCGGCGAAGCAGTCCGCGCGGCACTGGGTCATCGCGGCGTCCCGATCGATCGGATCCGCATCGCCCCCCTGGGCGAATACGCATTGATCGAGCCGACCGCCGACAATCGACCGAATGACACGAACCGTACGCTGACCATCGAAGTCAGCGTGCAGCGCACAGTGCCTGTGCCGACCCGATAAGTCTCGTCACGTCCGCGGACCCAAAGGAGAAGGAGGGGCTACATGCCGGATCAGAAGCTGTTCCAACATCACCGCTGGAACGAAATCCCAGAAGAGGCCATGAAGGGCACGATCACGCGCAAGCTGATCACGGGCGAGCGGATGATGATTGCGCAGGTCTTCCTCAAGGAAGGCGACTTCGTGCCCATGCACTCGCATCACAATGAGCAGCTCACCTACATCATCAGTGGTGCCCTGCATTTCCACCTGGGTGAGAAGGGTGAGCACGAGCTCGTCGTGCGCGCCGGCGAGGTGCTGGTGATCCCGTCGAACCTGCCGCACTCGGCGCTGGCGCTCGCGGACACGCTGGACGTCGATGTGTTCTCCCCGCCGCGCGAGGATTGGCTCAACAAGACGGACGACTACCTGCGCAAGGACACCTGATCGTGGCCTTGGGCGTCATGCTGCGCGAGATCGGCGGGCCGGAAATGCTGCGCGTCGAAGCAGTTGCGGTCGGCACGCCGGGGCCGGATGAAGTGCGGCTCCGCCAGACCGTCATCGGCGTGAACTTTCACGATACCTACGTCCTCAGCGGTCTCTACAAGACGCTTCAGCTCCCGGGCATCCCGGGCGTCGAGGCCGTCGGCGTCGTCGAGGCTGTCGGTGAGCGCGTCACTGATCTAAAGAGAGATGACCGCGTCGGCTACGTCACGGGAGCGTATGGTGCTTACGCAAGTGAGCGCCTGATTCGCGCGGACCGATTGATTCGACTGCCGCGCGATCTCGACGACAGGACGCTGGGCGCGGTGCTCGTCAAGGCACTCACGGTCGTGATGTTGCTGACCAAGCTGCGGCCCCTCAAGTCCGGAGATACATGCCTGGTGCACGCGGCGGCCGGCGGTGTGGGAAGTCTGCTGTGCCAATGGGCGCATCATCTCGGCGCTCGCGTCATCGGCACCGCGGGCAGTGATCAAAAGGCGGCGATTGCGCTCAAGAACGGTTGTGATCACGTCGTCCTCTACAAGCAGGAATCCTTCCCGCAACGGGTGCGGGAACTGACTCAGGGCCGCGGCGTCGATGTGGCGTACGACGGGGTAGGGAAGGACACATTCTCGGGATCGCTGGAATCGCTGGCGATGCGCGGCCACCTGATCAACTTCGGTCAGTCCTCGGGCGCCGTCGAGCCGTTCCTCGTCAGCCGGCTGGTCGAAAAATCAAACACGCTCTCGCGGCCCATCCTGTTTCACTACATCGAAGACCGGCGCGAGCGTCAGGAAATCGCGGATGCAGCATTCGACGCGCTTCGCAAAGGCGTGATCTCGGCTGCAGTCGGTGGCGAATTCCGCTTGAAGGATGTTGCCGCAGCGCATCGCGCCCTGGAATCGCGCGCGACAACCGGATCCACAATTCTGATTCCTTAACCTACCGGGAGCCTTTGCGAGAACGGCCGTGACCTCGCGGACTGCGGGCTCATGTCGGGTGGATCACCACCAAGGGACACTATCCAACTAACAAACCGAACCCTAAAGTCGCGCCGGATCAGTGTCGAAGTCGGTGCTGCCGCGCACACAAGCGCCTACACGTGCCGGGCGGCGTGAGCAAGGGCACGGTCGAGGTGCAGGGCGCGCGGCTGCAGTTTCCCAACGAGGAATACACCGGCCCGGACGGGAAAGTGCAGAAATACCGGACCGTCTGGGATCGCGCGGGCGCGGATGGCTACGTGGCGGTCACCGAGCAGGAAGCGTCCGGAAAATGGGTCGAGGCCTGGCGAGTCCACTTCTCGCGCGTTGCCAACAAATAGCCGCTGATTCAATCGCTCCGAAACCGCTCGCCCAGCGCGCGCTGCGGACAAGAAGGCATGCCTGACGTCAAGGTATCGGCCTTGACGCTCATTCTGCCTATACTTCCGCATGCTGAAGACCACTCCCTTCCATGCCCGCACCGCGCCACTGGTGCTGGGGCAAACCTGGCGACGCTGGGCCGGGTACCAGAGCGCAAGCAGCTACGACTGGGTGCACGACCGCGAATACGCGGCGATTCGAAACTCGGCAGCGCTCCTCGACGTTTCGCCACTCTATAAATATGCGGTCACCGGGCGCGACGCCGGCAAGCTGCTCGACCGGATGGTGACCCGCAACGTCGCGAAGACCAAAGTGGGTCAAGTGCTGTATACGCCGTGGTGCGACGCGCACGGCAAGACCATCGACGACGGCACGGTGAGTCGGCTCGGCGAGAACATGTTCCGGGTCACCGCGGCCGAGCCGAACTTCCGGTGGCTGCATCAGAATGCGTTCGGCCTCGAGGTGAGGATCGAGGACGTATCGGAAGCCCTGGGCGCGCTCGCATTGCAAGGCCCCTTGTCTCGAGCCGTGTTGAATGCCGTCGCGGAACAATCCGTCGATGAGCTCAAGTATTTCCGGCTGATGGAAAATCGCATCGCCGGCGTCAACATCCAGATCTCGCGCACGGGCTACACCGGCGACCTCGGCTACGAGATCTGGATTCCCACCTCTGGCGCCATCACGGTGTGGGACGCGCTGATGGCGGAAGGGTCGAAGTACGGCATCACGCCCGCGGGCGTGTGGGCACTCGATGTCGCACGCATCGAGGCGGGACTCGTCATGCTCGATGTGGATTACCATTCGTCTCATCACGCGATGATCGAAAGCCAGAAGTCATCGCCGTACGAGCTCTCCCTCGACTGGACGGTCAATCTCGATAAGGACATGTTCAACGGCAAGTCGGCGCTCAAGGCCGAGCAGGCGCGTGGCCCGGCGTGGCGGTTCGTCGGCATCGAGGTGGATTGGGATTCGTTCGAAGCGCTGTTTACGCGGGCACATCTCGCGCCATCGCTCCCCACGGTGGCCTGGCGCACCAGCGTGCCAATCTATCGCGGTGGTGAGCAGGTCGGTTATGCGTCCAGCGGCTGCTGGTCACCGCTTCTCAAGAAGTACCTGGCACTCGCACACCTGCGCGCGCCACACTTCGCGCCCGATACGCCCGTCGAGATCGAAGTGACGGTCGAGCATCAGCGCCAGCGCGCCGATGCGCGCGTGCGCAAACTCCCGTTCTTCGATCCGCCGCGCAAAAAGGTCTGATGAATCGAGCCCACGACAAGCCGAACGGCAAGTACGACGCCATCGTCGTCGGTGCAGGTCACAACGGACTCGTCGCGGCCGCGTACCTTTCGCGTGCCGGGCGCAAAGTGCTGGTGCTGGAGCGGCGTGGCGTCATCGGCGGCGCGGCGGTGAGCGAGCAAATCTTTCCGGGGTTCACCTTCTCGGTGTTCTCTTACGTGGTGAGCCTGCTGCGACCCGAGATCATTCGCGATCTCGACCTTCCGCGTCATGGCCTGCACATCCTGCCGCTCGAGAGCACCGTGGTGCCGCTGCCCAACGGTGACTATCTCAGCAGCTGGGCGGATCCGGACCTCTCGCGGCGCGAACTCTATCGGCACTCACCGCACGACGCGGAGGCGATGAGTGAATTCGGCCGCCTGATGGTGCAGATGGCGAAGGCGGTGAAGCCGATTCTCGGCATGATGCCGCCGGATCCGACTTCGTTGAGTCCGCGCGATCTCAAGGGCTTGTTCCGGTTCGGTGGGCATCTACGCTCGCTCGGCACCGAACAGTTCCATGCGCTCTACAAGCTGATGACGATGAGCTCGGCGGATTACCTCGACGAATGGTTCGAGTTCGGGCCGCTCAAGGCGACCAAGTCCGCGAGCGGCATCATCGGCACCTTCATGGGTCCACGCTCGCCGGGTTCGGCGTACGTGCTCCTGCATCACTACATGGGCGAGATCGACGGCGCGTTTCGCGCCTGGGGATTCTGCAAGGGTGGCAATGGTACGGTCAGCGCGGCGATCGCGAGCGCGGCCATCAGCCATGGGGCGACGATTCGCACCGACTCGCCGGTGAAGCAAGTGCTGGTGCAGAGCGGGCGTGCGACTGGCGTCGTGCTCCAGAACGACGATGAGTACCACGCGCCAATCGTTCTGTCCGGCCTCGACGCCCGGCGCACGTATCTCGATCTCATCGAAAGCAAAGAGCTGCCGACGGAGCTCCTCTCCCAGGTGCGCCGCTTCCGCTTCCGCGGCTCTTCCGGCAAGGTCAATCTCGCGCTCTCGGAGCTGCCGAATTTCACCTGCCTGCCGGGCATCGGTGCGCATCACCGCGGCGCCATCTCGATCAGTCCGAGCGTCGATTACCTCGAACGCGCCTACGACGACGCGAAGTACGGCAATTTCTCGCGCAAGCCGTACATGGACATCATCTTCCCGTCGATGATCGATCCGAACATGGCGCCACCCGGAAAACACGTGGCGAGCATCTTCGTGCAGTACGCGCCGTATCACATCGACGGCGGCTGGACCGACGCGAAGCGCGAAGCCTTTGGCGATGCCGTGATCGACACGCTGAGCGAATACGCGCCGAACATCAAATCCGCGATCCTGCATCGACAAGTGCTGACGCCCGCGGACATCGAGCGCACGGTGGGACTCTCCGAGGGCAACATTTTCCAGGGCGAGCTCGCCTTGCAGCAGCTCTTCTTCCTGCGGCCAGCGGCGCGCTGGTCGAGCTACCAGACGCCGATTCGCGGTTACTACCACTGCGGCGCGAGCACGCATCCGGGCGGCGGAGTGATGGGTGCGGCCGGCCGCCTCGCTGCCCTGCGCGTCCTGGCGGACCGAAGCTGATCAATGAGCCGCTCATTCGATGTGCTGGTGATCGGCAGCGAACCCGACGGGCTCGTCGCGGCGATCACACTCGCGAAGGCGGGATCAAAGGTGCTGCTCGTGGAAGCGGACACGGAGGTGGGTGGCGTGTTCCGCGAGATCGAGTTCGCTCCGGGTTTTCGTGCGACGCCACTGGCCGCGGATCTTGGGTACCTGGATCCGGAAGCCTTTCGCGCCATCGGCTACGCACCGGCCGCTGATCTTGTTTCCGATCCGACCATCGTCGCGCTAGGCGAGAAAGCGCCGCTCCAGTTGCGGCCCTCAGTGAGTGACACCGCGCAGGAATTGAAACGTGTTTCCGATCGTGATGCCGCACGCTGGCCCGAGTTCACGCGCCGGGTGAGCGCACTCAGCGGCTTCCTTGCGGATCTCTATCGGGTGCCGCCGCCGCGGATCGAAGCCGAAGGGGCGGGCGAGTTCCTGACGCTTGCGGGCCTGGGCCGCAAGTATCGGCGCCTCGGCCAGGAAGGAATGGTCGAACTGCTGCGCGCCTTGCCGATCTCCGTGGCGGACTGGCTGGACGATGAGTTCGAGTCGGAACAGCTCAAAGGCGCGCTGGCCGCACTCGCCGTCGCGGACGTGTGCCAGGGCGCGATGTCGGGCGGCACTGCGCTCACGTTCCTGCATCGCCACGTTGGAGCCGCTCCGGGCGTAATCGGTGAACGTTGGCGACTCAAGGCAGGTCCGGCGGCATTCGTGCGCGCGCTGGCGGAACGCGCCCGGGCCGCGGGAGTGACGATCGAAACGGGCGCAGCTGTGCGTCAGCTCACCGTGCGCGACGAGCGAATCGCCGGCGCGCAGCTCGCGTCTGGCGAAGAGATCGCCTGCCGCGCGGCGCTCTCCTGCCTCGATCCTTATCGCAGCCTTCTGGGGCTGGTCGACCCGGGGCAACTCGATCCGGAATTCATCCGCTCGGTGCGCAATATCCGTTTTCGCGGCGTCGCGACCAAAATTCTGCTGGGTCTCGATAGTCTCCCCTCGATTCCCGGCGTCGCGGCGCCGCTGGCAGGGACCGCGTTGATTGCGCCTTCGATTCGCTACGTCGAGCGCGCGTACGATGCGACTAAGTACGGACGCAGTTCCGAGGAGCCGATCATCGAGCTGCGTTTCCCCAGCGTGACGCAGCCGGAGCTCGCGCCCGCGGGCCGGCACGTCGCCGTCCTGCATGTCCAGTACACCCCGTACGCTTTGCGCGACGTGGATTGGAATCGCGCGCGTGATGCGGTGGCCGAGCGCGCCATCGCTACGCTCGAGCGTCACTTGCCAGGCTTCAGCAGTCGAATCCGCGAACGGACTGTGCTTACACCACTCGACATCGAGACCCGTTTTGGACTGCGCGGCGGGGCGGTCTCGCAGGGCGAATTGATGCTCGACCAGATTCTCTTCATGCGACCGGTGCCGGCGGCCTCGCGATACGCAGCGCCCGTTGCCGGACTCTATCTGTGTGGCGCGGGCACACATCCCGGACCGGGCATCATCGGTGCTTCGGCGCGCATGGCTGCGAAGACGCTGCTCGCCGGCTGAGGAACTCGGGCGACACCGCGCAGTCACGGGATCAGCTCACTCACCACGGTCGCGCGAAGTGTCTACGCATCACATCTACCGGGCGGTCCGATCGGGCGTCGAGAAGCTGGCGCCAGGCTTCGATCTCCCGCGTCATCGCCATGCCGCAGGCTATGCGACCGTAGTCCTTGCCGGGACCTTCATCGAGTCGAGTTTCGCCGGTCGATTCGCGGTCGGGCCTGGGGACGTGCTGCTGCACGGTCGATTCGATTGTCACGCCAACTTCGCGCGCGGCGGTAGCGGTCTCGAAATCCTGCGCCTGCCCTGGTTCGACGATGACGTGGAAGGTCACTTCCGGGTCCGCGATCCAGAAGAACTCGCGCGCATCACCGAGCGCGACCCACTGCAGGCGACGCGGCAACTCGCCTTTGCCATCGAGGCCGCGCCTCGACGGGAGCTGCATTGGACTGAACGCCTGGCCGCGTCGTTGGCGAACGAAACGGCGCTCAGCCTGCGCACGTGGGCGGAGGGCGAGGACATCGCACCGGAAACGCTGTCGCGCGGCTTCGGCCGCGCTTTCGGCGCTTCACCGAAGCTCTTCAGGCGAGAAGCGCGTGCGCGGCGCGCGTTGCACGCGCTTACTCACTCGGCGAAGCCACTCACCGTCCTGGCGCATGACCTGGGTTTCGCGGACCTCGCCCACATGAGCCACAGCGTCCAATCGCTGACCGGGTTCTCGCCCAGCCGCTGGCGTAGCGCCGCCCACGAACGACTTCTCGGTCAACTGCATACAAGCCGCTAGGCCCGGGACTCTGGCATCGTCGAGGTTGCGGAGGAACGATGTCCGAGCTGAATCGCCGCCAGTTTCTCGCCTGCGCCGCGGCCCTGGGCGCCACGCTCGCGTGGGGTGAAGTACAGCCGCGCGCGTCGCGTGTCGCATGGCGTGAGCAGCGTGAGCTCTATCCGGAAGGCGTGGCTTCAGGCGATCCGCAAGCCGATAGCGTCATCCTGTGGACACGTCGCCCGTTCACCGAGGGCAAGGACGCCAAGCTCACGGTCGAGATCGCCGAGGACCAGCAGTTTCAACGCGTCGTCGCGAGCACGCAGGCACGAATCACCGCGGCCAACGACTGGACTTGTCGCGTGCTCGTCGGCGGGCTCAAGCCCGCCCGCGAATATTGGTATCGCTTCACGGACGAGAATGGCGCTGGCAGTCGCATCGGCCGCACACGGACCGCGCCCGCGGACAACGATCCACGCCCGGTGCGATTCACCTTCGTCAGTTGTCAGAACGTTTGCCAGGGTGCGCAGAATGCCTACCGGCGCATGATCTTCGAGGATAAGCGCGCGCCAGCCAGCGAGCGGCTCGATTTCGTGCTGCACCTCGGGGATTTCATTTACGAGATCGTCTGGTACCCCGAGGATCGGCCGCAGGGCATGTACGATCGCCGGCTGCGCGACATCGTCCGCTACGCGCAGGGCGAGAAGCACTCCGACTTCCACATTCCGACCACGATCGACGACTATCGCGCGGTGTATCGCGCCTACCTGCACGATCCCGATCTGCAGGATGCGCGGGCGCACTGGCCGTTCGTCGCCATGTGGGACAACCACGAATTTTCCTGGCTCGGCTGGCAGAGCCTGCAGAAGTTCGGCGATGAGACACGGCCCCAGCAGACCCGCAAGGTGGCGGCGAACCAGGTCTGGTTCGAATACCAGCCGGCGCGCGTGCGCCAACGGGGCGGCACCTCGATCGAGCGATTCAATCCGCCACCGGTGAGCAATGCGCCGATCACGCGCTTCGATACCGATGGACTCGGCCAGGAGCCGAACAACCTGACGGCGATTGCGAGTCTCACCGGCTATCGCGCGCTACGTTTCGGTCGCAACCTCGATCTGCTCATCACCGACCAGCACAGCTACCGCTCCGACGAGCCCACCAGTCGGCCCGAGGCCGCCGCGCTCACCAGCCCCGATTTTCCCGAGCTCTTTCCGCAGGAGGCGATGGAGATTCTCGATGCCGGACGCGCGTACGGCGGCGGACATCCGCCGGCGACGATCCGCTTTGGCGAAGTCGAGGTCGTGAACTTTTGCAAGGATCAGCCACCGCAGGCAATTTTCGGCGCGGCGCAGAAAGCCTGGTTCCTCGAGCGTCTCAAGACTTCGAAAGCCACCTGGAAAGTCTGGGGTTGTTCCACCGGCACCCTCGACTTTCGCGTCGATCCGCAGAATCTGCCGGCCGGATTGACGAAGCCATGGCCGGGAGCCGGCTACGCAGGATTCGGAGGCGGAGATCACGGCAGCGCGTATGTCGAGCGCGCCGAGATCTACGATCTCGTGCGCAATGCCGGGATCACGGGTTTCGCCACCGTGGCCGGCGATCGCCACAGTTTCTGGGCAGGCCTCGCGGCGAAGGCACTGCCGCCGGAGAAGTTCGATCCGGTCGGCGTTGCGTTCATCACCGGTTCGATCTCCGCGCCCGGACTGCCGGAAGCATTCGAGCATCGCTTCCCCAAGGATCATCCGTTGCGGTCCTTGTTCCTGACCGATCGACCGGGACAGGCTAGGCCCGATCCGGCAGTCAACCTGCTGCTTCATCACGGGGTACGTTCGTGCCTCGAATACCAGAAGAGCGGCGACCTCGAACGGGCGCGCAAGGCGTCGAACCCCGACCTTGCGCCGCACCTGTCGTTCATCGACATGGGCGGTCACGGATACACGACCGTGCGCGTGACGAGCAGCGCGATCGAATCTGAATTCGTCTGCATCCCGCGGCCGCTGGAGCGCAGTGAGAGCGAGGACGGCGGACCGGTGCTTTATCGCGTCGTGCATCGCGCGCAGCTGTGGAAGGCGGGCGAGCAGCCGCGCCTCGAGCAGCGCGTGCTCGAAGGCAATCCCGCGCTTTCTATCTAGGATCTGGGTCGAGGCAAGCGGCCGTCACAGCGCGACGCGCATGGTGCGCGTCAACGCCCAGACCGCGGACCTGCGCGCCAACGGGCGCAG
This sequence comes from Steroidobacteraceae bacterium, assembly GCA_035644435.1. Taxonomy (GTDB): domain Bacteria; phylum Pseudomonadota; class Gammaproteobacteria; order Steroidobacterales; family Steroidobacteraceae; genus DATBVX01. Next base: position 20,665 of record DASQOO010000045.1, read on the forward strand.
CCCGAGCGGGGTGAGAAACATCTCGGCGGCCATCCGATGCGGGTAGTGCCGAAGGGCCAGGCGATGCACATCGCGCCGGAAAGCCCTATAAGCACCTTTCACATCCACCCGCTGCGGGTGACGTGTCTGGTAGGCATGCCGGAACGCGCAGTAGCCGTCCTCGTCTGTCGACTCGAGTCCGCGACGCAACAGGGCGACGGCAATTCGTCGGCGCGAGGTGTTTTCCGCACCTCGATGGGCGAGGAAGAACCGATAGAAATACTTGAAGTGCCGCACTTCGTCGCGACGAATGTGATCGAGTATCTGGCGCAGCACCGGCTCGCGCGCGGCCTCGCACAGCATCCGGTAGTAGGTCGCCGTGCCCGTTTCCACGACGCAGCGTGCTGCGAGCTCGAGCGCGTGTGTCGGCTCCAGTTCGTCCATCCTGCAGAGCGCGCCATAGTCGACAATGAAGCGTGCATACCCGCCCTGCCAATCGAAATCAGGCCATGCTGCTTGCACGTAGGTCCGCAGCGCGCGTCCATGCTGTAATTCTTCGCCTTCCCAGTGGTTCGAAAGCCAGGCGCACGCGTCGGAGTCGTGGCGGTAGTAGTCGATCAGGTTGCGGGTGTAGAGACTCGCACCGGACTCCACGAAGGAAGCCGAAGCGAGCAGGTAGAACAGGCGCTCATCGTCCTTCACCAGGCTCGAGTCGAGCCGCCCGAAGTCAATGTCTTCGATCCGCCAGGGCAGCTCCGGGGCATCCAGCGGCTGCAGCCGCGTCATCGAGCCCAGCTCTCCGCGCCCCTTCGCAGGCATTGTTTGTTGGCGCATTCGATCCTTCGATACAGCGTTGCAGTTCGGGTTCCGTTGCGTCGCGACATCGTACGCCACCAAGGAACCCCCGGCGCATCAGACCTTCAGAGTAAGGCTATAGTCAACACTCTCGATGGATCGTGGCTGCGAGGAGAACGCGCGTGCAGATCGGAATCGTCGGACTCGGCCGCATGGGCGGCAACATGGCGCGTCGGCTCGCGCGTCGCAAGGTCGAAGTGGTGGGCTTCGATCGGTCGGCAGCGATACACGAGCAGTTCCGTGACGAGGCGCGAATCACGATCACCGACTCACTCGCCACGTTCGTCGCGCAGCTCAAGCCGCCGCGAGTCGTCTGGCTCATGTTGCCCGCGGGCGCGCCGAGCGAGACGACGGTGAGCGCGCTGGCGCCGTTGCTGCGAGCGGGAGATGTGATCGTCGATGGCGCCAATGCGCACTACAAGGATAGCGTGCGCCGGGCGAGCGAACTCGCGAAACGGGACCTGGAATTCGTCGATGCCGGCGTATCGGGGGGCGTATGGGGACTCGAGAACGGATATGCATTGATGCTGGGCGGCTCGGCGGAGGCGATCGAACGCGTCAAGCCGTTCGCTCAGCAACTCGCCCCGGCTGCAGACCAGGGCTGGCTGCATTGTGGACCGGCGGGCGCGGGTCATTTCGTGAAGATGGTTCATAACGGCATCGAGTACGGAATGATGCAGGGCTACGCCGAGGGTTTTGCACTCATGCGCGAGAAGAAGCAATTCTCGCTGGACCTGGGAGCAATCGCCGAGTGCTGGCGGCACGGCAGCGTCATTCGTTCATGGCTCCTCGATCTGACCGGGCCGCTCCTTGCGGACGCCAAGGCATTCGCGGACACGGCGCCCGTGGTCGCAGACTCCGGGGAAGGACGTTGGACCGCCCTCGAAGCCATCGAGCTCGGGGTGCCGGCTCCCGTCATGAGCCTCGCGCTCATGATGCGATTCGCGAGCCAGGGCCGAAACGACTTCGCCGCGCGGCTCCTCGCCGGAATGCGTCATGCATTCGGCGGTCACGAGATCACGAAGAAGAAGCCGTCGTCAGCCTGAAACGGCGCTCTGCAGCGCCACGGCTGCGGCGTCGGCGAAGATGAAGGCATTGTCCCGCGACACTCGCACCGCGGGACTGTCTCCCTGCCCGCTGATCAATTCACGCAAGCGGGCGGCCTTGTGTGCGCCCGTGACCAGCCAGCAGTGGGCGCGTGCCCGATTGATGCAGGAATAGGTGAGCGTCACGCGCCGAGTGCCGCTGTGGATCTCGGTCGCGGCCGCATCGCGATCGGCGATCTTGAGCGTCGAGTCTCCAGCAAACAGCGAGGCTGTATGGCCATCGATTCCGAGCCCGAGTTGCACGATGTCGAGAACGGGGGGCGATCCGGCGAGGGCGGCGAGCGTCTTGGAATACTCACGCGCGGCCAGGTCGGGATCCGGCCGTTCGACGGGCATGCCGTGCAGTTGCGCTTCCTCGAGCCGGCCGCGCTTGCACAGGAGCTCGTGAATGCGCAGGAGGTTGCGCCGCGTATCGTCACCGGGGACAACACGTTCGTCGACCTGCGCAACCTGCAGGGCGTGCCACGGCACGTTGCGCGTGATCAGCTCCTCGAGCATCTTCCAGGGTGTTTCACCGCCACTCAGCGCAAGGACGCAGCGGCCCCGCGCGGCGACGTTGTCAGTGATTGTTTCCGCCAGCCAGTCGGCGGCCATTGCGGCCGCTGTCTCAGAATCCTTGCCGATCATGAGGCGCACGTGGAGCCTAACGCTGCGGCTTGCCGCCCTCCCAGACCTGTTGCACCTGCAGTGTATCGTCAATTGCCACGAAGTCCGCACGCAACCCCGCGGCAATGGCGCCGCGCTCTCCCGACAGGCCGAGAAATTCCGCCGGATAGGTAGCCGCCATCCGCGCCGCCTCTTCGAGCGGCAGGCCGAGCAGGCGAACCGTATTGCGTACCGCGCTGCCCATATCAAGCGCCGAACCCGCGAGGACTCCAGCCGCAGTCTTGCAGACGCCACCGGCGCAATCCACCAGCTCGTCGCCGAGCATGAACGAGGTCTGCGCCGACCCGACCGAGGACATCGCGTCCGTCACCAGCATCAGGCGACCGCGGCGCTTGGCCGCTACGGCGACACGCAATGTGGCGGGATGCACGTGGTGACCGTCGACGATGAGGCCGCACCAGCAGTCCGGATCCTCGAGTGCGGCTCCCACCACTCCGGGATCGCGCGACTGCAGTGGCGACATCGCGTTGAAGAGGTGAGTCACGCCGCGCACGCCGGATTGCAATGCAGCGCGGGCGGTCGCGTAGTCGGCTGCAGTGTGTCCCGCGCAGAGGATGATGCCGCGTTCGGCGAGCTTGCGGATCGACGCCAGGGGCACGCGTTCGGGCGCGAGGGTCACCAAAGTTCGACCGACGTCTAACGATGCAATGACTTCCATGAGCTCTGGATCGAGCTCGCGAAACAGCGCTGCGTCATGCACGCCGGGCCGTGCGGGCGAGAGGAGTGGGCCTTCCAGGTGAATGCCGAGCACGCCTGAATCGCCTGCAGCGATGACCTCGCGAACCGCATCCATCGCCGTTCGCATGACGCCGAGATCGGTGGTGATGAGTGTCGGCAGCAGGCCGGTGGTGCCGAAGCTCCGATGGGCCGCAGCGATGCGCTTGAGTGCCGCGACGCTCGGGTCGTCGTTGAGTAGTACACCGCCGCCGCCATTCACCTGGCAATCGATGAATCCCGGCACGAGAAAACGTCCGCCGAGATCTTGAACCTGCGACCGAGCGATGCGCGGATCGCTCTTGCTGACGACGGCTGTAATGCGCTCGCCGTCGAGCAGGACCGCGCGATCGTCATGAAAGCCGTCGTCGAGGAGCACGCGAGCGTTGACGAGCGCGCTGCTCATCAGACCGTCCGCGTAACCTTGCGCAGGCTCGGCGGCGCGTCCGGATCGCGTCCGCGGCGCAGGGCGAGCGCATTCACGGCGCGATAGAAGCTCTGGATCTCGAGCAACGGAGTGCAGGCCGCATGGCCGATCGCGGGGACCGGCAAGATCTCCGGGCCGGCGCCGTTTGCCGCGACCAGTACGCGTGCGCCGCGCGCGCGAAATTCCTCGGCAAGGCTCACCAGGCCTGGCCTCGTCTCATCGTCCTGCGTGAAGCACAGGATTGGAAAGCCAGGCCCGACCAGTGTCATCGGACCATGCATGACCTCAGCGCCGCTGAACGCCTCGGCATGCAGACCGCAGGTCTCCTTGAACTTGAGCGCCGCTTCCTGTGCAGCGCCGAGCCCGAAGCCGCGCGCCAGGACGAAGAGATTGCGGGCGTCCACCAACCCGTCGACGAGCGCGGACCAGTCCGTGTTCCACGCGAGTGCGAGCCGCTCCGGCAGCACCTGCAGGGCGTCGAGCAACGTGGCGTCCCTGGTCCAGTGCGCGGTCAAGTGCAGTATTGCCGCCAGTGAGCAAATGTAGCTCTTGGTCGCCGCGACGCTGTTCTCCGCGCCCGCGTGCAGATCGATCACCGTATCTGCGAGCGCGGCCAGCGGTGCCTCCGACGAGTTGACGAGTGTGATGACGCGCGCGCCGGCCGCGCGTGCAGCTTCTGCCTGCCGCAGCAGATCGGGACTGCGGCCCGACTGAGAGATGGCGATGAAGAGCACGTCCGAGAGGTCTTGTGTCGAGCCGTAGAGCGAGCTCACGGAAGGAGCGGCCGATGCCGTCACGATCCCGAGCTGAGTCTCGAAGATGTACTTGGCGAAAGTCGCAGCATGATCGGAACTGCCGCGGGCGCTGGTCACGATGAAACGTGGCGGCTTGACGCGCAGCTCAGCGGCGAGGCGTTGCACGAGCGCGGCGTTGCGCTCGAACTGCTGCGCGACCGCGGCACTGCTCTGCGCCGCTTCACGGTGCATCAGCGTGTCTTCGGGTTTTCGCACCGGCGCTGCGGGTGATCGGGCCATGATTTCGCTAGCTCCATTACTCACTGTGCAGCTCGGCGACGAAGTCATAGGCGTCACCGCGATAGAGCGAACGGGTGTATTCCACCGCGCGCCCGTCATCGAGAAAGGCGCGCCGTTCGATCATCAGTCCCGCCGTGCCACGAGGAATCGAGAGCAGACGGCTCTGCTCGGCATCGAAGTTGATGGCGCGCAGTCGCTGCAGGGCGCGCTGCGGACGACAGCCGACGCGATCGAGCGCTTCGTAGAGCGACGCCTTGACGCTCTGCGGGTCTGCCAGGATGGACTGGGGCACCGCACTGCGTTCGATCGCCAGGGGTTCATCGCCCGCAAAGCGCAGGCGATACAGCCTGACGACCGCAGTTCCGGGCGAGAGGCCCAACGCCATCGCCTCGTCCGGCGTGACCTCACCGATGCTGCGCTCGATGAAGCGCGAGCGTGGATTCAGGCCGCGTGCGCGCAGATCGTCGGTAAAGCTCGTGAGCTTGGAAAACGACTTTACGATCCTTTCCGCCACGAACGTGCCCGCGCCGTGGCGCTGCGTGAGCAATCCCTTCGAGACCAGCGCGGCGATTGCCTTGCGGACCGTGACTCTCGAAAGGGAGGCGAGCTTCGCAAGCTCGCGCTCGCTCGGCAGCGCACGGCCCGGTTTCAGCGAGCCGCCCACGATCGCATCGTGAAGCACGCGTTGCAGACGCTCGTAGAGCGGCGTGGCGTCCGGATCGCGCGGCCGGTTGAGATGCTTCAGATCGTTGAGAAGGATTTCCATGGCCAGCGTCCCCTTGGAGTGGCCAAGAATACCAGTTAAATACCACTGGGGTGACACCAGTTTCACTGGGGCGCATTCAACGCTGGAATGTCGTAAGCACGGTGCGACGCGACCTGCCAGTGGTATTTAAGTGGTATTTCAGCGGGTTGGAGGAGCCGAGCGGCGCTGCAGGGCGGCTCAGCCAGCCGGGCGCGAGTGTGTGCTGTTATCCGCTCGAGGAGGGAGCGCGGGCAGTTGAGCCGCGCACCACCAGCTCGGGGCTGAAGCCGCGGCTGCGTCCCGCAAAGTTATGGCCACTGACCGCGTGCGGACGCAGCTCCGAGATGAGCAGCAGGGTCGCGGTGCGCGCGATCTCTTCGGTCGCCTGCCGCGCGGTAGTAAGCGCGGGCCACGATTGACGCGAGAATGGGCTGTCCTCGAAGCCGGCGATCGACAGCTGATTCGGCACGTCGAGCCCCATCGAGCGCGCGGCCACCAGCGCCCCGGCCGCGATCTCGTCGTTGGAACCGAAGATCGCAGTCGGCCGCTGCGACAACGACAGAAGCTTGCGCGTGCCGCGAAAGCCATCGTCGAACGAGTAGTCGCCGGGCAGCTCCAGCGATTCGTGCGGTGTGATCCCGTAGCGCTCGAGTGCCAGCCGGTAGCCCTTGTAGCGCTCGAAGCTCGACAAGTGCGCGGTACCGCCCCAGAGAAAACCGATGCGCTCGTGCCCGAGCTGTATCAGGTGCTCGGTGATCGCATACGCGGCGTCACGGTCGTCCACGAACACGCAGGGAAAATCGTCGCGCGGATCCTCGGCGGCCGAAATGATGCGCACCAGGTGCACGCCATTCGCGCTCAGGTAGTGGAACAGTTCGGGCCGCTCCGACATCGGTGGCGCCAGGATCAGGCCGGCGAGCCGTGAACGGCGCGCCAGGTCGAGGAGTTCCTCGGCGATCTGCGGCGAGGCGGCGTTGCACGGATGTATCTGCAGGCCGAAGCCCGTTTCGCGGCAGGCTGACAGCACGCCGCTCTGCACGCTGATCACGTAATACGGGTTGGGGTTGTCGTAGGCGAGCCCGATCGCGTACGACTTCGCGCTGCGCAGGTTGCGAGCCGAGATATCCGGGTGGTACTTGAGCTCGGAGATCACTTCGAGGACGCGGTTGCGCGTGCGCTCGCGCACCGAGGGCTCGTTGTTGATGACTCGTGAGACGGTCTTAGGAGAGACCTTTGATCGCTTGGCAACGTCCGTGATCGTCGCTTTGCGCACCCTCGTATCCTTATCGGCCCGCCTGTGCGCTACGTTGTATCACAGCTCGGGCGTCTATCGTCCCAAACCTCGCGCGGCACAGCCCGAAGTGACCTGACACATCATGTTTGCTGGAGCGCTGAGCTTGCCTTCGGCGCCGGCTCGCGCATGCCGGCCCGGTGGCCTTTCAGCCCGTAGTAGAGGATGTAGAGATAGCAGGGCACGGTGATCGCCAGGAACACGGCCTGGAAATCGAAGTGCTCTTTAAGGTGCGCGAACAGGTTCGGCAGGATCGCGCCGCCCGCGATACCCATGATCAGGATCGCCGAGCCCTTCTCGGTGAAGCGCCCGAGATTTCGGATGGCGAGCGGAAAGATCGCCGGCCACATCAGCGCGTTCGCGAGTCCAAGGGCCGCCACGAAACCCACCGACACGTAGCCGGAAGTGAGATAAGCGGCGAACGCGAACACCACGCCGAGTACCGCCGAGATGCTGAGCCCCTGCTGTTGCGAGATGTAGCGCGGAATGGCGATCACACCCGCTACATAACCGAACAGCATCGCGGTGAGCGTCAACGCCGTGAAGTACTTGGTCTGATCGGTCGGGATGTGAAATCCCTTGCCGTAGGTTCCGATCGCATCACCGGCCAGCACTTCCACGCCCACGTAAACGAAGATGCACAGTGCACCCAGCCAGAGGTGCGGGAACTGAAACAAGCCGCGCCGCGCTTCGCCACCGGTATCGATCTCGGCGTTGGCTTCCGAAGCTCGAATCTCCGGAAGCGGCGACTTCACGATCCAGATGGCAAGGAGCGCCAGCAGGCTCGCGAGCACCAGATACGGCACATAAACCTTGGCGGCGAACTCGTTGAGAATCGCTTCGCGCAGCTCCGGGCTTGCCGCCGCGTTCACTCGGCCTTCGAGTTCTCCGATACCGCGCAATACCAGGGCACCGAGCACGATCGGGCTCAGGATGCCGGCGAGCTTGTTGCAGATGCCCATGATGCTGATGCGCCGTGCCGCACTCTCGATCGGGCCGAGGATGCTGATGTACGGGTTCGAAGCGGTCTGCAGCAGCGCGAGGCCGGAGCCGATGATGAAGAGTCCGGTGAGCGCAAGCGGATAGTGTCGCTGCGTCGCGTAGGTACCGAAGACATAGCTGCCGAGCGCCATCACCAGTAGTCCCAGCGCCATGCCTTTCTTCATGCCGGTGCGCTCGAGAATCCAGGAGGAGGGCAGCGCCAGGAAGAAGTACGCCATGTAGAAAGCGGTCGTGACCAGGAACGCTTTCGCGTCCGTATCGAGATCGAAGGCGAGCTTCACGAAGGTGATGAGCGGCCCGTTGACCCAGGTGACGAAGCCGAACACGAAGAACAGCACGCCGACGATGACGATGGACGTGATGTAACTCCGTTCGGCCGCGGATCCGGTTTGCGCGTTCGCCATGGTTTGAATACTCCCCGTTTCCTGTTGATTTTGCAGCCGAAGTCGCCTTGCCTGGAGCCGGACTGTCAACGTTGTCAATCGGTGTCAGACCTGGGCAGTTGGCTATCTCTCCCCATCCCAATCGTGATCGCAGTACAACAACCCCCTCGAAAGCTGAACAGGCCTGTTTTGCGCTAATTCCGGGCCAAAAATCGCGCTCGCGAACACCCGTTGCGGCTGGGACACGAAATTACGACGGCTTGACATCGATGTCAAAAAGTCTTAACCATACGCCCCGGCGCTGATTACAACTCGACGTAGGCGGGTCTCGATTCGTGCTTGAGGCGAGGACCTTGGCGAAAAAGATCGAACCGATTCTGGCGACCGATATCGGCGGCACGTACGCGCGGCTTGCGCTCGTGGAGCCCGGTGAGCGCGGCGTGCGCCGCCCGAGTGTCAGCCGCTTTCGCCAATACGCCTGCGCCGACTACCCGAGCCTCGCCGGCATTTTTGCCGACTACCTTTCCTCTCCCGACACTGCCGCGGTCGAGCGCGCCACCATCGCGAGCGCGGGCTTTCCCGTCGGCGACACGATGCTGCAATCGAATCTGCCGTGGCCGGTGTCGCTCGGCGAACTGCGCGAGCGCTTCGGATTCCGGGACCTCACGCTCATCAACGATTTCGCGGCCATCGCGTATGGCACCCAGTTCCTCGCCGCCGAGGACACGACCCTGATCAGTCGCGCGACGCGCGCCGGCAATGCCGGCACGACTCTCGTGATCGGCCCGGGCACGGGTCTCGGTGCGGCGGTACTGGTGCCGGGACCGAAGCATCCGCTGGTGCTGAGCACCGAGGCGGGGCAGGTGGCGTTTGCGCCCACCACCGATCTCGAGATCGAGATTCTGAAGGTCCTGCGCTCACGCATGCCGCACGTTTCCAACGAGAACGTGGTGTCGGGTCCGGGCCTGGTGAATCTGCACAACGCGCTGTCCGCGGTTAACTCCGAGCGAGCGCTCTACCGCACACCCGCGGAGATCACGACCGCGGCGCTCGATGACGGTGAGCCGATAGCCACCCAGGTTCTTGAACTGTTCTGCGGCGCGATGGGCAGCGTCGCCGGACTTCTCACGCTGTTGTACGGAGCGCACGGCGGCGTGTTTCTCGCCGGCGGCGTGCTGCCGCGGATCAAGAATTTTCTGCTCAAAAGCAGCTTTATGGAGCGCTTCGTCGGTACCAGCCCGATGCGCAGTCTCCTGGAGCAGATTCCGGTGAAGCTGGTCGAGCACGGCCAGCTCGGCGTAATCGGCGCGGCGAGCTGGTATGTCGATAACCAAGTGAACAGGGGGACATTATGAGTTCCAGCAGATCGATCTCGAGAGACATCAAGCGGGTTCTTTATGGCTCGGCCGTGGTTGCCGGACTCGGCGGCCCGGTTGTCAGCCATGCACAAGCCGTCGGCGTGCAGGAGGAAATCGTCGTCACGGGCATTCGCTACAGTTTGCAGCAATCTATCGACACCAAGCGCAATGCTGACGGCGTCGTGGATGCGATCACGGCCGAGGATGTCGGCAAGTTTCCCGACAAGAACCTCGCTGAAGCACTGCAGCGTGTTCCGGGCGTCACGGTCAACCGCGAGTTTGGCGAAGGCGAGCGCGTCAATATCCGCGGTACCGACTATCGCCTGACCAAGACGCTGCTCAACGGACATTCACTGTCCACGGCGGACTGGTTCATTCTCGATCAGCTCAATACGACACGCAGCTTCAACTACCTGCTGCTTCCCGCGGACATCATCGGCCAGACCATCGTCTACAAGACCTCGCAGGCCGATCTCGAGGAGGGCGGCGTCGGCGGCACGATCGACGTCAAGACGCGCAACCCGCTTGACCTCGAGTCGATGACCATCTACGGACGCCTCGAGGCTGCCTACACGGATATGGCCGAAGACACCGATCCGCAAGCGGGCGCGCTCTTCAGCTGGAAGAACAGCTCCGAGACCATCGGCTTCCTGATCGCCGGCACCTACCAGGATCGCCACATCCGTCGCGACGGTGTGGAAGTGCTCGGCTACTTCCCCGTCGATACCGATCCAAGCGCTGCGGTGAATAACGTCCTGGTGCCGTCACTGATCGGTTCAGCACTGTTTCAGCAGGAGCGCAAGCGCACGGGCGGCAACTTCTCCTTCCAGTTCAAGCCCTCCGACAGCCTCGAGTTCAACCTGACGGGCCTGTACTCCAAGTTCGACGCCGACAACCTCAACGAGAACTATCTCGCGTGGGGCGTGCGTGCCATCGGCAACGGTGGGACGTTGACCAACCCGGTCATCAGCAATGGCACCGCCGTCGCAGGCACCATCTCCTCGCTCAACAACGGCACCAGCGATTTCGGTGTCGTGTACGACGCGATCGACCGCTTCGCGCATTCGGAGTCGCGCAACATCGACCTGCTCACGAATTTCAGCCCCAACGATGACTGGAAGCTGGCCTTCCGCGTCGGCTACACGGATGCAGAGGGTGATACCGATGCGCAGCCGTTCGTCGAGTTCGGCGCGCCGGCGGTGTTCAACTACGATCTGCGTGGTCGCGCACCGTCAGTACAGTACGTCGCCAACGGCATGGGCGTGGCTGTGGATCCGACCAACCCGGCCTCCATGGCGCTGATCTTCAGCTCCCTGCACCAGATCCTGAACAACGACGATGAGACCTACGCGTACATCGATGCCGAGCGCGCATTCGATGCGGGCGCATTCAAGGGCCTCAAGTTCGGCGCGAAGTACTACGACCACAACCGCGACCTGAACTTCCAGGCTACCACCTACGGCGGTTTCCACGTTCCGATCAACACGACGCCTGCGACCGCCTTCGCGGACGGCCTGACACCGGGTAATTTCCTCGAGAACATCAAGAGCAGCGGTACGCTGGACCAGTACTGGCAGGTCGATACCGGCAACGTCGAACAGATCCTGTTCAACAACCTGGACACGCAGACCGCGGCTGGAAACGGGCGGGTCTACTACCCGCAGCAGAACTTCTCGGTCAACGAGACGACCTACGGCGGATACGTGATGGGCAGGTTCGAGGGCGGTGGCTGGCGCGGCAATGCAGGTGTGCGCGTCGTGCGCACCGACCAGACTTCGAACGGCAATCTCATTACGAACGCTCCGGGTGCGATCGCGAACCCGTTCGGCAGCTACATTCCGATCAGCGTGGATCGTTCGTACACCGACTGGCTGCCCAGCCTGAACATGGCGTACAACATGACAGACGATATCATCATGCGCTCTCCTTGGCGCGGGTGATGACACGTCCGGACTTCAATGATGTCGCGCCACGCACCAGCCTCAATCCTGGCGCACTCACTGGCACCGCCGGCAACCCGGATCTCGATCCGTTCCGGGCCAACCAGGCGGATCTGTCGATGGAGTGGTACCCGGCGCCGGGCCGGATCTTCGGCGCCGCGCTCTTCTACAAGGACATCAAGTCGTTCATCACGGACAGCCCGGTCACGCAGCTCTTCAATGTGCAGTCGGCGACATCACCGAGCCTGCAGTGCACACCGGTCAGTCCCAACGTGTTCAACTGCCCGTTCCTCATCAATCAGCGGTCGAACGGCGGTGGCGGACGCATGGAAGGCTTTGAGCTGCAGCTCACGCAGCCGATCTGGGGCGGGTTCGGGGTGCAGACCAACTACACCTTCACTGACGCCGAGTCCGACGACGGTAATCCGTTGCCGGGCGCTTCCAGGGATACCTTCAACCTTACCGGCTACTTCGAGAACAAGTGGGTGAGCGCTCGGTTGTCGTACACGTATCGATCGGAGTTCTTCGTGACCTTCGATCGCTCGACGCACCTCAACCAGGATTCACTCTCCTCACTCGATACTTCGATAGTCGTGAACGTCACGGACAACATTGGGCTGACCTTCGATGGCATCAACCTGACCGACGAGAAGATCGTGCAATTCGCGGATACACCGACCAATCCGCGCGCTATCTACGACAACGGCCGGACCTACTACGGCGGCGTGCGCTTCAAGTTCTGAGCCTCCTGCGGTTCCCTCTCCTTGCTGATGGGGGAGAGGGGACCTTCCCTCTCGGGCGCCAGCCATGCGACTGGTGCGCGGAGCTTTCAGGCTTCGTAGCCGTACGCGGCCATGATGGCCCGGAGCTGGGGCAGGAAGGGCTGCAGATGCAGCGCGTAGTGGCGGTATCGGTCGAGCGAGCGATCGTTGAGTCTCTCGGTGACTTGCGCATAGCTCGGCGTGGGCGCGTGCCGCCGGTTTTCATGGAAACTGAGGCACCCCGCTTCGAACGGCAGCCCGAGGTACTCGAGCAGCCGGCGCGTTTCCCCCTCTTGATCGGCGACAAATGCTTCGTACTTCAGTACGTGCTCGGACAGCGTGAGTTCGCGGCGGTAATGCTGGACCAGGTCGAACACGGCGGCGAGATGGTGCACCGTGTCCTCGATGCGATAGCCGCAGTTGAAGCCGTGCGTCAGGTTGTTGGACATGACCGAGACGCAGACATCGAGCGGATGACGTACTACGTGCACGATGCGCGCCTCGGGGAAACTCATCCTGAGCAGCGGCAGCCAGATCTCGTTGAACGGCATCTTGTCGGTGAAGAACGCCTTGCCGGGTTCGAGCAAGCCGTACTGTGCGGCGCGCGCCAGGTAGAAGTCGCGGAACAAGGTGGCGGCGAAACGATTGTCGGCCGTGAAGCTGCGCCCCAGGTTCTCGGGAAACGGCTCCGATCCCGGAAACAGGAGATTCGCGAGCCGGCGGATATCGCCCATGAACGAAAGCTCACCGCCCGCGCGCACGCTCGAGTGGCTCGAGATCACCTGCTCGATCATGGTGGTACCGGAGCGCGGAAAGCCGACGATGAAGATCGGTTGAGGGGTTTCGGCGCGGCGCGTCGTGGCCGGCAGCAGCTCCAGGTTGGAACGCACGAAGAAACGCTTCAGGCGCGCAAAGAAAATCTCCACGGCTTGCGCGTTGTAGCTGAGCCCGCCGCCTTCGGCCGCGAGCCGGGACTTGCCGGCGACGAAGCCCCCCCACGCCTCTGCGAATCGACCGAGCCGGTCGTACAGGCGGCCGCGTTCGAGCAGCCCGTCCCCATTGAGCGTCGGCTGGCGCTCGAGAATCGCGAGCGCATCACGCTGGCGGCCCTGGCGCGCGAGATAGTTGGCGCGCAACAGGTTCACCGCGTCGGCGGAGGAGGCCGCTTGCGCGCGGTCGAGCATCTGCTGAGCGAGTTCGAGTTGGCCCCGAAGCTCGTACAGCTTCGACCAGTGGGCGAGCGTCAGCAGGTTCGCGGGCGCGGCTGCATCGGCGCGCGTGAACATCGTCTCGGCCTCATCGAGGCGTCCCTGACGCATCACGTTGATGGCGAGATTGGTAAGGAACGAGGCCTGCGCCCCGCCCAGTTCCAGTGCGCGCCGGAAGTGCCATTCACCAGAGGGAAGATCGTTCGCTTCGGAAAGCAGTGTGCCCAGGAGGCTATGGGCCTCCGCGTTGCGCGGATTCACGTGCAGTGCCGTGCGAGTCACCTGGTCCGCTTCACTTCGCTGCCCGTTCGCTACCAGCACTCGCGTGAGTTCGTTGTACGCCCAGTCGGCCCGCGGATCGATACCGAGCACATTGCGCAAGGTTTCCACCGCCTTCGCGGTCTCGCCCAGGCGCTGCTGCACGAGATAACGCAACTCGAGCGCCGACACGTCGCGCGCATCCGACTTCAGTCGCTCTTCGGCGGCCGCGCCCGCAGTGCGTACGTCGCCCCGCGCGAGAGCCTCGCGGCCCCGCGTCACGGTCGAATGCGGCGAATCAGTCATGGTGAAGCTCAGGAGTGCGCCGGTCGCTATGGTGCCTGTTTCAGAGAGGGTTGTTTAGTGGCCGCGACGCGGAGCCTGGCATGGTGAGCAAGCTCCGATGGCTCCTCTGCTCGGTTCTGGCAGTGTTTTGCGGATGCGAGCCAAAGCACGAAGTGCAGGCAGGCGCAGGCGTGATCCCGGCACCAAGCGAGATCGTCGCGGGGCACGGAGTGTTCGTCATCGAGGCAGCGACGCCGGTGACGTTCAGCGCGAACTCCGAAGTCGAACACATCGCGCGCCACTTCATCGACCTGGTGTCGCGAACCGGTGGCCCGCAGCTCGCCGCGGTGAGCGCAGCCGCGAATGTGCGTCACCCGGAAATCAGATTTCAACTCACAGCCTCCGGGGGCGTGCCGGATGCAGAAGACTATTCGCTCACAGTATCCCCCCAGCGAATCGTCATCTCCGCCGGCACTCCCCGGGGCCTTTTCTACGGCGCGGTCACGCTCTGGCAGCTGATCACGGCGCAGGCAGGTGATCGGCAACACATCAGGATCGAGGCGGCAACCATCAACGACGGGCCGCGTTTTGCCTGGCGTGGGCTGATGCTCGATGTCGCGCGGCACTACATGGCGCCCGAGCGCGTCAAGCAAATGATCGACTGGATGGCGCTTCACAAGCTCAATGTGCTGCACTGGCACCTGACGGATGACCAGGGTTGGCGCCTCGAGATCCGCAGGTACCCGCAGCTCACAGCAGTCGGAGCGTGGCGCGTTCCCGCGGGGGCTGCGGGAGTCGACGCGGCGGGCCAACCCGTGCGCTATGGCGGCTTCTACAGGCAGGACCAAGTGCGCGACATCGTGCGCTACGCCGCCGAACGCTACATCACCGTGATCCCCGAGATCGAAATGCCCGGTCATGCGCAAGCCGCGATTGCGGCTTACCCGAAGCTGGGGTCGAAGGGCGATCGCCCGGCCGTCTCGCACGACTGGGGAATCCATACCTATCTCTTCAACGTCGAGGACGGCACGTTCGCGTTTCTCGAAAATGTCCTGAGCGAAGTCATGGAACTGTTTCCGTCGCCGTACATCCATGTCGGCGGCGATGAAGCTGTCAAGGATCAGTGGCAGAGCTCGGCGCAAGTGCAGAAGCGCATGCGCGAGCGCGGCATCGCGAGCGAGGCGAAGTTGCAGGGCTACTTCGTGGCACGCATCGGCAGCTTTCTGAGCTCGCACGGACGGCGCCTGGTCGGTTGGGATGAGATTCTCGAAGGCGGTGTGCCGCCCGACGCGATCGTGATGTCATGGCGGGGAGTAGCCGGCGGGCGCGATGCCGCGCGGCTCGGGCATGACGTCGTGATGGCGCCGGCGCCGGAGCTCTACCTCGATCATCTGCAGAGCGATGCGTCCGACGAGCCGCCCGGCCGTCCCGGAACGGAATCGCTCGCCGACGTGTATGCATTCAACCCCATCCCGGCGGATCTCAAGAGCGATGAAGCGCGCCACATCATCGGCGTGCAGGCGAACCTGTGGACCGAGCACGTGCGCACCAGCGAACGCGTGGAGCACGCCGTGTTTCCGCGCATCGCCGCACTCGCCGAAGTTGCGTGGTCCGGACCGGAGCGACGCAACTGGGCGAGTTTCGCAGCGCGCCTGCCCGCGCAACTCGAACGCTATCGCGCACTCGGCATTCGGTTTGCCGACAGTGCGTTCGCAGTGCGTTTCGCGCCTCAGTTCGCTCCTCGAAGTACTGCCAGGGTGCAGTTGTCCACGCAGAGCAGCCTCGGCGAGATCCGGTACACGCTCGATGGGAGCGAGCCGACGGGAGCATCGACGCTCTACGCCGCGCCGATCGAGAGTGCGCTGCCTTTGCGCTTGCGCGCCTCGAGCTTCGCCGCAGACAGGCGCCTCGCGCGGGCTCGAGACCTGGAACTCACCGCGCAGAACTGGCGCCTGCGCCGCAACGAGCAGCTGAAACTCTGTCACGAGAAACTGCCGCTGCGCCTGGAGGACGACGCACCTGCCGAGGGCGAGAGGGCGGTGTTCCTGATCGACATCATGGATCCGTGCTGGGTCTACCCGCAGGCGCAGCTCGATGGAGTAACCCGCATCGAAGCGACCATCGGTCAATTGCCGTACAACTTCCAGTTGTGGAAGGAGACCGCGAATATCGTGACGCATGCACCGGCGAGCGATTCGGGTGAATTGCAGGTACGGTTGGATTCCTGCGACGGGCCGCTCCTGGATTCGATCTCGCTTGCCCCGGCACAGAAAGAGACGGCACTCAGCACACTGAGAGCGCCGCTCCAGCCCCAGTCGGGCGCTCACGACTTGTGTCTGTTCTTCACCGGCAAGTCACATGACCCGCTCTGGGCGATCGAAAATATCAACCTGCACTGAGCTTCGACCCGAGCTGCGCGAATCAATCCGAACCCATGACCTCGAAGCCGGGCGCCCGGTCTCTACGCAACCCTTTTAGACGCAGGAGGTTTCTGGCAGCGGCGAACACGACGGCCGTAAGCTGAACGGAACCGTCGTGGGACTGGACAACATAATCAACACGACGGCGGGCCCGATCGTTCGCATGGTTCATCCCCTCGGTAATCTTTCAACGCCTGCGGTGCCCTGGCAGGTATGTACGAACCAAATCGTAGCAACTATAATCGCGGCCTTGACAACCACTGACTCTGGCGGAGTTCCCATGCGTCTGGCTCTTACTGTATTCCTGGTCGCGCTGCAGTTGTCCTCGATGGTGCAGGCGGCCGATGAAACTACGACAGCACCTGCGGCGGCGGCCTCGACGGCTGCAACGGCAGCCGAAAGCAGTGCCCCGGTGCCGGCGACTGAGGCGACCCCCGCTACACCCGAGATTCCGGCAGCGCAGCCGCAGGCCAGCGAAGCAGCCCAGCATGCAGACACTGCGAATGCGCCGGCGGCCAAGGCCACCGCGGCGACCGCCGCTGCTGCCCCTGCTATGACCCAGGAACAAGAGCAAGCGGCGTTCGACGAAAGGATGAAGCGGCAGGGCTACAAGCTAACGACACTGAGCGGCCAGACCGTCTACTGCAAGGGCGGTCAGCAGCAGATGGGCACGCGTCTTGGCCGCAAGACGATGTGCTGGACTGGCGACCAGATCCGAAGCCACGAAGATTCCGTGCAGACCGTGCGCGAGAAGCAGGGGCAAAAAGAGACCATGGGCGGTACGTGATCGCCCCCCAGCGAGCCGGTCAGGAGCCGGCGCCCTTCGAGAAGTCGATGCCGTAGAGCACGTCCTCCGGCCCCTCAGGCATGATCTGCACGCGCCGCTCGAATTTCATTCCTAGCTTTTCCAGCACCCGGATCGAGCCGCGATTGTCCGGCCTCGCGATCCCGACGATGCGGCGCAGACCAAACGCATTCCTTCCTTGCTCGAGGACCGCGGCCGCAGACTCGACCGCATAGCCCTTCGACCAATACTCGGGCAGAAACGCGAACCCGACGTCGACATCATCGAGCGCCTCTCGCTTGACGAGCCCGCACATGCCGATGGGAGTCCTGTCGTGCTTCAACTTCGTGAGGTACAGGCCGAAGCCGTGTGCTTCATAGCTCGCGATCGGGCCCTTCAACAAGTAATCGCGGGCGTCGTCCAGGTTGCGTACGCACTTGTCGCCGATGAACTCGACGAACGAGGGCTGGTTCACGAGCCCGAAGATGAACTCAGCGTCCGCGAGCGTCAGCCGCTCCAGGATCAGGCGTGGGGTTTCGATGCTGGTCACGGCCGATATACCTCGGCCGGAACTCTATCTGCTTGAGAGCCACGCGCAAGTCGTCAGGTGCTAGCGCTTGGCGAGCAACGGCGCACAACCCGCGAGCTCGCGCGCGGCGTCGACGACGACTTCCGGGCGATCGCGCTGGATGTAGTGACCGCTGTCGAAGACCTGCAGGTGGCGTGCAGCGGGGAAGTCGGAAGTGATGTCATCCTGCATGAGCGCAGACAACGCCTGGGCTGCCGGCGTCTCGCCGTGCAACGCGCGAGTTCGCGACAGGACGATTGTCGGCACATTCCCCGCGTGCGGACTGGCATGGACCTGCTCGCCGGCCGCGGTGCTGTCATTCAACTCACGACGCATGATCCAGGGCATGCTCAACAGCACGAAGCTGCCTCTGTCGCTGGCGCCCGCGCCCTGCGGGTTCAACTGCAGATGCTGGTCCCAATGAGTCGAGTCGATCAGCACCAGCCCATCGATTTCATCCGGGTACTGGCGCGCAAAATACTGCATGTACAAGCCACCCAGCGAATGGCCGACGAGCACATACGGCGGCTGGATCCCTCTGCGTTTGAGTTCGGCGCGCAATTCGGAGACGTTGCTAGCGGCGTCGCGGGCGCCGTCGGCGACATCGCTACCCGGGTAGCCGGCGCGCGTGTACGCGATCGTCCGCGCGCAGTGATCGGCGATGAGCGGCTGCACCGTCTTCCAGATATCGAGTGTGTCGCCTAGACCCGACGCGAGAACCACGGTTCGCGCTCCGTGGCCCGAGATCAACATCTGCAGATGCGCTTCGGTGGATCCGGAAACCGCAGATACGACTCCAGTGAGCGCAACCAGGAGGACCTGCGACCAGCGCAGAGGAGTAAGGGCGAGAAGCCTGCATCCGTTGGCCATCGACATATCCGGGTCCCGCGACCAAAAAGCGTGGCGGATTGCGTACGATCATACTGTTGACTGGCCACCCGTCTGTGAGTTGCATCCACATCTCCTATACAATTCCTGCAACGCGGACGGCGTCACAATTACACGTCTGAAAAACCTGCGGGGGGTCACGATTCGCACGAAAAATAGGCGATTTTGGTTCGGCACCGCAGCACTACTGCTGCTGGGCCAGGTCAGCGCGGCACCCCTGACGCGGGCGGAAGTGCAAATGCGGATCACCGCAGCCGGCGCGGATCTCAGCAATCTCGAAGCTCCGGGCACAGATCTTTCCGAGCTGGATTTCCGGGGAGCGAATCTGTTTGGCGCGAGCCTCAAGGGAGCGAATCTCAATAAGGCGAAGCTGCGCGGCTGCAACCTCGACGTGGCGATCCTGCGCGATGCGACCCTGGTCGGAGCGGATCTGCGTGACACCAGTATGTACGCGAGCGTGCTGGCCAACGCGGAAGCGAACGGCGCGGATCTGCGCGGCGCGCGACTGATGGGCAACATGGATCGCGCCGGGCTTGTAGGAGCGGACCTCTCGGACGTGAAGGGCGGCTCTGACATGGGAAACCAGCCGATGGGACTGGTGCGCCTCATCCTCACCCATGCGCGGCTCAAGGGCGCAAAGCTGAACCGCGCCGACCTGTCGCGCGCTGATCTGAGCTTCGCGGATCTGCGTGAAGCTGACCTGAGCGACGCCAATCTCACGTTCACCAAGCTGAGCGGCGCGGATCTAACCGGCGCGAGGCTCGATCGAGCGACGCTCGCCGGCGCTGAGATTCACAACGCCAATTTCACTGGTGCCAAAGGTCTCGAATCGGTGCACGGTCTGGAGACCACCGAAGGCAGGGAGCTGGCTGTCTTCGGACCGTCACAATAGCAACCAAGAATCTGCTCGCAGCAGGGGGAGCTTCAATGACAGATGCAGGCTCGGCAGTGCAAGACGGCCCGATCGATACGCCCGGTCTGCTCGACCGGGAGCGGATCGTGGCGAAGGCAGGCTTCAACCGCTGGCTGGTTCCGCCCGCCGCGCTTTGCATCCACCTCTGCATCGGCATGGCCTATGGCTTTTCGGTTTTCTGGAAGCCATTGCAGGGCGCATTGACGGGCGCGGATGGCGCCGCCCTGGTGAGCTGCTCGGCCGGAGCGACGACGTTCGGCGAGAAGGCCGCTGGAACGTTGCGCGCGCTCACCGCGACCGACTGCAACTGGAGCCAGTTCGATCTCGGCTGGATGTACACCTTCTTCTTCGTGCTGTTGGGCCTGTCCGCTGCAACCTGGGGCGGATGGCTGGAACGCTCCGGGCCGCGCAAGGCTGGCCTCGTATCCGCACTCTGCTGGTGTGGCGGTCTGCTGATCTCGGCGTTCGGCGTCCACGCTCACCAGCTCTGGTTGCTGTGGCTCGGCTCCGGGATCATTGGTGGCATCGGTCTGGGACTGGGCTATATCTCGCCGGTCTCGACACTCATCAAGTGGTTCCCGGATCGGCGCGGCATGGCTACCGGCATGGCCATCATGGGCTTCGGCGGCGGAGCGATGATCGGCTCGCCTCTGGCGACACTGCTCATGAATTCCTTCAAGACGCCGACCGATCCCGGTGTCTGGCAGACATTCATTGCCATGGCGGCAATCTACTTCGTGTTCATGCTGATCGGCGCTTTCGGCTACCGCCTGCCGCCGCAAGGCTGGAGACCGGAGGGCTGGACACCGCCATCCAACAACAACGCGATGATCTCTTCGAAGAACGTGCACCTGCAGAACGCGCACCGGACACCGCAGTTCTGGTTCCTCTGGCTCGTGCTGTGCCTCAACGTGTCGGCGGGCATCGGCATCATCGGCGCAGCTTCGCCGATGCTGCAGGAGACTTTCGGCGGCGCACTCATAGGAGCGCCACAAGTCGCCTTCGATCAGTTCAACGACGAGCAGAAGAAGCTGGCCGCAGCCGTGGCAGCGGGTTTCGTGGGCCTCATTTCACTCTTTAATATCTTCGGCCGCATCGCCTGGGCTTCCTCTTCCGACAAGCTCGGTCGCAAGCTCACGTATTTCATTTTCTTCACTCTTGGCGCGGCTCTGTATGTGCTGGCCTCGCTGGCCGCAGACTGGAAAGCGCTCGGGATCTTTGTCGCCTCCTTCTGCATCATCGCTTCGATGTACGGAGGCGGCTTCGCGACCATTCCCGCCTACCTCGCAGACATGTTCGGCACGCCGTTCGTCGGCGCCATCCACGGGCGGCTGCTCACCGCGTGGTCGACTGCCGGCATCCTGGGCCCGGTGGTCGTCAATTACCTGCACGACAAGCGACTTGCCGAACAAGTGCCCGTCGACCAGATCTACGGACCGATCTTCTATGTCCTCGCCGGGATGCTGGTGCTCGGGTGGATCGCGAACCTGCTGGTACGACCGGTGGAACCAAAGTGGCACATGAGTGATGTTGAGGTCGCGGCGGCACAAACACGACTCACGAGCACAACAGCCCCTGCGGCAACAGCCGGCGGCATCGGCCGAGGCGGCCTCGATGCGCGGGCCGCACTCTTTTGGTTGTTGGTGGGAGTTCCTCTCGTGTGGGGCATCTGGAACACGGTGGAAAAGGCGCTCGTTCTTCTGCGCTAGCGTCAGGCGCGGATTTGCTCAAGCCCATAGCGCGCGCCGTGCGAGCGCTGCTTTCACTG
>DASQOO010000046.1:0-3536 GCA_035644435.1 Steroidobacteraceae bacterium
GCCGAGATCGACACGCCGCGCCGGCTCATCGCCGGGAACACGTGGCCGCGTGCGATCGCGTAGTGGCCGCGTGTACCGCTGTACAGGTTCTCCCAGATGCGCACGATGTTGCGCGGGTCTTCGCCAATCAGGCCCGGACCGAACTCCTGGTTGATCACGGCCACCACACCTTGGTAGTCGCCCTGGCCTCCGGCTGAGACCTTGGCTTCGCCGACGCCGGTGATGCCCGCATCGGTCTCGACCCGCACCAGCGCGGAGTCGCAGGTCGTGGCGCGGCCGAAGTCGCTCACGTGCTGCCGGTCCTGCGGGATCGGGACCTGCAGCCAGACGGCTTCGACGCGAGTGATCTTCATCGATAGGTTCTCGTCAACGCGCGGAGAACTGTCGATACAGCTCCGGCTGGAACCAGCGTTCGCTCGCCGCATAGCGCCGCTGCGCCGCAATCACAGGGGGTGGCTCACGCTCGGCCGCCGAGTGGAACGTGAGCTCGAGCTGAATGCCGTTCGGGTCGAACACGAACAACTGCCACAGCGGCGTCGCCGGTACGATGTTCTCGCGGTAGGGCAGGCCGTACTTCTCGAATTGCGCCTTGAAGCTGCTGTAGCCCTGGCACACGACGGACACGTGGTCGATGGCTGCCGTGCCGGTCTGCACCGAGCCGTCCGCTTCTTTTGCCGCATCGCCCGCGTACAGGTGGAAGATCGCGTCGGCACCCGCCTGCGCGGGCTTCAGCCATGCGCCGGGGAAACCGATCGGCGGCCGATCGGCCACGATCATGCCCAGCACCTCGGTGTAGAAGCGTACGGTCGCGTCCACATCAGCGGTCTTGATCGCGGCGTGGAAGAGTTTGCCGAACAGCATGCCCTGCCCCTTCTCTCGGAAAGCCGAGCAGACCTACAACAACGGACGCAAGACCTTCACCGACTGCGTGAACAGCCCGGTGTAGAACTTGTCCGACAGCAGACTGGAGCCATGGTCGATGATGAATTTCAGCTGCTCGGGCGACACGTCGACCGGATTCGTTTCGACCTGGTCTCCGTACGGGCTGATAGGCGTGCGGTCAATCGTCGCCACGAACTCCAGCGTTAGCGCACCGGTGTAGCCCACCGACTTGATGGTCTGCACGATCGCCGGGAAGTCCAGCGTTCCCATGCCCGGTGCGAAGCGGTTGTTGTCGGCGATGTGGACGTCGACGATGCGGCCCTTGGCGGTGCGGAAGGCCTGGTGGATATCGGCCTCCTCGATATTCATGTGGAACAGGTCCAGGCAAACGCCGCAGTTCGGGCCAACCGCATCGGCCAACGCCAGTGCCTGGTCGCCGCGGTTGATCAGGTAGGTCTCGAAGCGGTTCAGTGGTTCGATCGCGATCCGGATGCCGGCCTTCTCAGCGTGCGCATAGACCTCCTTGATGCCCTCGACCAGCCACTTCCATTCTTCGGTCGGCGTGCTGTCGGCAACGACCTTGCCAACCGTGACGGGCACCAGCGAAATGATCTGGCCCTCGCACTCCGTGGCAAGGGTAACGACACGCTTCATGTAGTCGACGGTCTTCTCGCGCTGCGCCGCCTCCTTGGCGGCGAGGTTGCGCTCGCCCAGCGTCAGCGTCAC
Organism: Steroidobacteraceae bacterium; assembly: GCA_035644435.1. Classification (GTDB taxonomy): domain Bacteria; phylum Pseudomonadota; class Gammaproteobacteria; order Steroidobacterales; family Steroidobacteraceae; genus DATBVX01. The sequence continues at coordinate 1,609 of DASQOO010000046.1, forward strand.
CGAACCCCAGCACGTGCGACCGTTCTCTTTCAGCAGCGCGCGCACCTCCTTCGGGTTGAACTGATCGGGTTCGCCGGAGAGCTCGAGTGCGTCTACGCCCGTCTGCTTCATGCGCTCGATCGTGCGCTTGATCGATTCCGGGCGCATCCAGTTGTGGGTAGCGATCAATTGCGACATGGCGCGTCTCCTATGGGTTAGTGCCGACCCAGGCTGTCGCCGGTCAGCGGGTTGAAGAAGTGCAGCTTGTCCTGCGTGAACGAAAACTGCACCACCTGATTGACGGCGACGTTCGAATCGGCCGGAATCGTGGCCCGCAGCTTGTGGTCGCCGGCCTGGATGATCGCGATGATCTCGACGCCGTGGTGCTCTGCGCCGTAGATCGTGCCGGTAATGCCACCTGCGGCAACCAGCTTCACGTCCTCGGGCCGTACCCCGATACGCACGCGCCGGTCGTTCGGGAGCGGCAACGCGTTCAGCCGCGCACGCGTGGCAGGTTCGAGCGTGAAGCCGAGGGCGCCGTCCTGCGCTGTGCCGGCCGGCAGATCCAGCGCAATGTCGAACAGATTGATCGCCGGCGCTCCGACAAAGGAGGCGACAAAGGTGTTGTTCGGCGTGTTGTAGATCTCGTGGGGCGTGCCGACCTGGATCAACTCCCCTTTGTTCACGACACCGATGCGGTCGCCCATCGTCATCGCCTCGACCTGGTCGTGCGTCACGAAGATCAGCGTCGTCTCCAGGCGCTGCTGCAGCCCCTTGAGCTCGGCGCGCAGCAACTCGCGCAGCTTGGCATCGAGGCTGGACAGCGGCTCGTCCATCAGGAACACGCGCGGCTCGCGCACGATGGCACGCCCGATCGAGACGCGCTGCATCTCGCCGCCCGACAGGCGATCGGTGCGCCGATCCAGCAAGTGCGTGATGCGCACCGTGGCCGCGGCCTTGGCGACGCGCTCGGCGATCTGCTGCGAGCTGAGTTTGCGCAGCTTCGACTTGAGCGGGAACGCCAGGTTCTCGCGCACCGTGTAGTTCGGGTACAGCGAATACTGCTGGAACACGAGTGCCACGTCGCGCTGCGCGGCGCTCCAGTCGTTGACACGCACACCCGCAATGGCGATGTCGCCGACTTCGGGCTGCTCCAGACCGGCAATGCAGCGCAGTGTCGTCGTCTTGCCCGCGCCCGTGGGGCCGAGCAGCACGAAGAACTCGCGGTCGTGGATGTCCAGTGTGAGCGCGTTGACGGCACGCACCGCGCCATAGTGTTTGCTGATGCCTGTGAGGGATACCCGGGCCATGGCTTCTAGGCGGCGGCGCGCAGCAGCTGGCCGCTGCGCTTGTCGAAGAAGTGCGTGCGGGCGTCGTCCAGCGACAGCCACACCGGGTCGCCCTGCGCGCGGACGAACTGGCTCGCCGTGCGGGCACGCAGAATGGCGCCGCTGTCGTGTCCGTTGACGGTGGCGACGTCGACAATGTCGTACGCGCCCATCGGCTCGATCAGGTGCACGCGCGCGGCGATGGCCCCCGCGACCGGCGTGCGCGACACCCCAATCGCCTCGGGGCGGATGCCCAGCATCAGTTCGTCCGCCTGCGCGCCGCGCTGAAGCTTCGCCGCAGCGCGTGGCCCGAGCATGGCGGCCTCGCTCATGCCGGCGAGGCGCAGGCCGGTGCCGTTGGCCGTGGCACCGATCTCGCAGTCGACCACGTTCATGATCGGGCTGCCGACGAATTGGGCGACAAACAGGTTGGCTGGCTCGTCGTAGACCTTGGTCGGGCTGTCGTACTGCTGCAGCAGACCGTCGTGCATGACGCCGATCTTGTCGGCCATCGACATCGCTTCGACCTGGTCGTGCGTGACGTACACCGTGGTCGAGTCGTTCTCGATGTGCAGGCGGCGCAACTCGGCGCGCATCTCCTCGCGCAGCTTGGCGTCGAGT
>DASQOO010000047.1:0-6291 GCA_035644435.1 Steroidobacteraceae bacterium
GCAACGGCGTGGTGTTGTCGCTCGAGGCGCTGCTCGCGGAAGCGGATCGACTGATCGCACAGGGGGTGCCGGTGCTCGAGCGCCTGCGCATCAGTCCCGCCTGTCCACTGATCCTGAGCTCACACGTCGCGCTCGATCGCGCGCGCGAGCAGGCGCGTGGCGCGAATGCGATCGGAACCACCGGCCGCGGCATCGGGCCCGCGTACGAGGACAAAGTCGCGCGCCGCGCAGTGCGTGTGGCAGATCTATTTCAGCGCGAGCGCTTTGCCGCTAAGCTGGGCGAGATCCTCGACTACCACAACTTCGTCCTGCAGAAGTATTTCCAGCTGCCGGCGGTCGACTTTCAGAAAGTGCTCGAGGAGAGCCTCAGCCAGGGCGAGCGCATCAAACCGTTGGTCACCGATGTGACGCAGGTGCTGGCGCAGCTGCGCGAGCGCGGCGAGAACGTGCTGTTCGAAGGCGCGCAGGGCGCGATGCTGGACGTGGATCTCGGCACTTACCCGTACGTGACCTCATCCAATACAACGGCCGGCGGCGCGGCGACCGGGACCGGCATCGGGCCGCGCGAATTCGACTACGTGCTCGGCGTCGTCAAGGCCTACACCACGCGTGTCGGTGCAGGACCCTTCCCGACCGAGCTGTTCGATGAATCCGGCGAACACCTGTCGCGCGTCGGGCACGAATTCGGTTCGGTCACCGGGCGCAAGCGCCGCTGCGGGTGGTTCGATTCGGTCGCGTTACGACGTTCGATCATTCACAACAGCGTATCGGGGCTGTGCATCACCAAACTCGATGTACTCGATCAACTCGACACGATCCGCATTGCAGTGGGCTATCGGCATGGCGGCAAGACGCTGGCCGCGCCGCCCTTGATGATCGACGGCTTCGGGGACTGTGAGCCCGTTTATGAAGAGCTTCCCGGCTGGCAGCAATCAACAGTCGGCGTAACCAGCTACGGTGACCTGCCCGCAAATGCACGGCGTTACCTGGAACGCATGCAGGAGATCGTCGGGGTGCCGGTGGATATCGTGTCGACCGGCCCCGAGCGCGATCAGACGATCGTTCTCCGGCATCCGTTCGACTAGATCAATCGAACCGCTTTGACGCGCAGTAATGCGCATGGGAGTGAGGGGTGGTGCCCAGGAGAGGACTCGAACCTCCACGGATCGCTCCACTGGTACCTGAAACCAGCGCGTCTACCAGTTCCGCCACCTGGGCTTTTGCGAGCGCCGCGCGAGGCGGCCCCCAAAGAAGGCGCCGCACTTTACGCACGGCCTTTTGCCTTGTCAAATCACCAAACTACGCGCGCACCGCGACAACTGTTACCAGCTCACAATGCCACGACTATCCAAATACAAGAACCGACGCCGGGCCGGCGGCACTGCAGGCGCATGGCATGAACGTGATCCGCAGTTCGCCAGCGAGAGCCAACGCTACGCCGAACCGATTCCCAGCCGCGAACTGATTGTCGATGAGCTGCGCGAGCTGGAGCGGCCGCTCGATGCCGAAGGGCTCGCCAAGCGCTTTCACCTGCGCAAACCCGCCTTGATTCGCGCCCTGGACAGCCGGCTCAACGCGATGGCGCGCGACGGGGAGCTGCGGCGCGACGGTCGTGCACGTTTCACGGTAAGGAGCAGCCAGGGTGCACTCGAAGGACGCGTGATTGCGCACCGGGACGGCTACGGCTGGTTCACCCCGGACGACAGCTCTGGCGACGTCCATCTCGACAGCCGCCAGATGGCGGGCGTCATGCACGGCGACCGGTTGCGCGTGCGTGTGGTCGAGGACGACGGGAAGGGCAGGCGCTCGGGGGCGGTGCTCGAGGTGCTGGAGCGTGGCACGCATGAGCTCGCCGGCAGATTCGAAGACGCGGGGGATGTGGGCTACGTCGTGCCCGACAATCCGCGGCTGCGCGATCGGGTCATGATTCCGAGCGCGGCACGCGGAGAAGCGCGGCACGGCGACCTGGTCGTGGCCAGGATTGTTGAAGCGCCAACGCGTAAGAGCGCGGCCATCGGGCAGGTGGTCCGCGTCCTCGATGCCCGCCGCTCCGCGGACATCGCCGCGGAGCTCGCCATCGTGGCTCACGCATTACCGGTCTCCTGGCCGCTGGAGGCGGAACGCGAGGCCCGCGCCTGGGGTACCACGGTGCGGCCGCAGGACAGCGCGGGTCGCGTCGATCTGCGCTCGCTCCCGATCGTGACCATCGATGGCGAGGATGCCCGCGACTTCGACGACGCGGTGTACTGCGAACCGCTGCGTCGCGGCTGGCGCCTGATCGTCGCGATCGCTGACGTGAGCCACTATGTCGCGCAGGGCAGGGCGCTCGATGTCGAAGCGCAGAACCGGGCTACCTCGGTGTACTTTCCGGATCGCGTCCTGCCGATGCTGCCCGAAGCATTGTCGAACGAACTCTGCTCGCTCAAGCCGCAGGTCGATCGACTGGTGCTCGCCTGCGACATGCGGGTCAACGAGGAAGGTGAAGTCTCGCGGGCGCAGTTCAGCGCGGCAGTCATTCACTCCGCGGCACGGCTGACTTACACGCAAGTCGCAGCGATCCTTCTCGGCGGCGATGCGCAGCTGGAGCGCGAGTACGCACATCTGGTACCGCATCTACGCAATCTGCACGGCCTCTACCAGGCCCTGCGCAAGGCTCGCGAACTGCGGGGCGCCCTCGATTTCGATGCGCCTGAGGTCAAGGTACGCATCGGCTCGGATGGCAGCGTTGCGGCGCTGGACGTGCACGCACGCAATGACGCGCACCGCCTGATCGAGGAATGCATGATCGCCGCCAACATCGAAGCGGCACGCTTTCTCAAGCGGCACAAGCTCCCGACGCTCTATCGCGTTCATGGCGAACCTGAGCCGCGCAAGGTCACCGAGTTGCAGCGCATGTTGCGCGCACTCGGCGTCGGCGTGCGCTTCCCGGAGCGCATCGGTACGCGTGAATTGCGGCAGGTCACGGCGCTGATCGCGGGCCGTCCCGATTCCGCCTTCATCGAGAGCCTCGTGATCCGGTCATTGCCGCAGGCCGTCTATCAACCCACCAACATCGGCCACTTCGGCCTCGGCCTGACCGAGTACGCGCACTTCACCTCGCCGATCCGGCGTTACCCGGATCTTCTCGTGCACCGCGCGATCAGGTATGCGCTCGGCGGCGGAGCGCGCGAATCCTTCAGCTATTCGACGGGTGCCATGGAGCAGCTTGGTCGCGACTGTTCAGCTCGCGAGCGGCGGGCGGATGAAGCCGCTCGGGATGTGATGGCGTATCTCAAGTGCGATTTCATGCGCGCGCACGTCGGAGATGAATTCGAGGCGGTGATCAGCGGCGTGGTCGAGTTTGGCCTGTTCGTGCAGCTGGCGAATCTGCAGGTGGATGGCCTGGTGCATGTCTCGGCGCTCCAGGGCGATCACTTCGTCTTCGATGCTGCTCGTTGCGCCTGGACCGGGCAGCGTACGCGCCGCACGTACCAGCTCGGCGCGCGGGTCGCCGTGCGACTGACTCGGGTCGACATGCGCGAGCGGCGGCTCGATTTCGAGATCGCCGCGGACGCATCTGCAGCACCTGCGCGCGGACATGCGCCATCGCGGCCTCACAAGCGTCGGGGACGCTGACCTCATGGGCGAACAAGCGCTGGTTCATGGGTGGCACGCGGTGCGCTGGCTGTTGCGGCGGCACCCCGAGCGCGTGCGACAGATCTGGATCCAGCGGGGCCGTGAAGACTCGCGTGCTGCGGAGATCATGGATCTCGCGCGCGTTGCCGGGACTGCGATCCAGCATGCGGAAGTGCGCACCCTGGACGCGATGAGCGGCGAGGCGAGCCACCAGGGCGTCATCGCATCAGTCGCACCGGCACAGCCTTGGGACGACGCGCGCCTGCAAGCTCATCTCGAGACACTGAAAGATCCCGCGCTCCTGTTGCTTCTGGATGGTATCCAGGATCCCCACAATCTCGGCGCTTGCCTGCGGACTGCCGATGCCTGTGGTGTACACGCGGTCATTGTTCCGCGCGACCGGGCCGTTGGACTCAACGCGACCGTGCGCAAGGTGGCGGCGGGTGCCGCGGAGACCGTGCCCCTGGTCACCGTGACCAATCTCGCCCGGGCAATGCGCGCGCTCAAGGAAAGAGGAATCTGGCTGATCGGGGCCGTCGCCGATGCGGTGCAACGCTCTCAACAGGCGGATCTCGCCGGTCCCGTGGGCATCGTCATGGGGAGCGAAGGCGAGGGACTGCGCCGCCTGACGCGCGAGTCCTGCGACTTGCTGGTGAGTCTCCCCATGGTGGGCGCGATTGAGAGCCTCAACGTATCGGTGGCGACCGGAATGATCCTGTACGAGGCGGTGAGGCAGAGGGGCGGCGGCGCCCGGCAGTGAGAGGGCGGGCCGGCAGGGAACCGCTGCGAAAGCGCGCTTTGGCTTGCCACGGCATCGCGCCTTCCAGTATCCTTCGCGCCCTTCGTCCGGGACTGGCCCGGACGATTTATAACTCCTTGCCGCACTTGGGCTTTCGCATCCCGGGCGGCATTACCCACAAGGAGATGAGATGCGGCACTACGAAATCGTGTTCCTGGTCCACCCTGACCAGAGCGAGCAGGTTCCCGCCATGCTCGAGCGCTACAAAGGCATGATTGCCAACGGCAACGGCAGCATCCACCGACTGGAGGACTGGGGCCGGCGTCAGCTCACCTATCCGATCGCGAAGGTTCACAAGGCACACTACGTGCTGATGAACATCGAATGCGATAACAAGACGCTCGCCGAGCTGACCGGCGCGTTTCGCTTCAGCGACGCGGTTCTGCGTCACCTCGTGATCAAGGAAGACAGCGCGATAACCGAGCCTTCGCCGATGGCGCGCGCGGCCGACGAGACCGAAGGCCGAGGTCCACGCGATGACGGCCCGCTGGGGGGCGATCGCGACGATGACGATGACCTGCCGCGTGACGCGGCCCGCTGATCAGCGCTGACACACGAATTCGAGGACGCACCATGTCGAGATTCTTCCGCCGCAAGAAATTCTGTCGCTTCACCGCCGAGGGCGTGAAGCGGATCGACTACAAGGACCTGGCGACGCTGAAGAGCTACGTGACCGAGACCGGCAAGATCGTGCCGAGTCGTATCACGGGCACCAAGTCGCATTACCAGCGCCAGCTCGCGCTCGCCGTAAAGCGTGCGCGCTACCTGGCACTGCTCCCCTACACCGACCAGCATTGAGGCCTCCAGCGTGGATGTCATTCTCCTCGAGAAAGTCGCCAACCTCGGCGGCATCGGTGATCGCGTAAAAGTTAAGCCCGGCTACGCACGCAACTTCCTCCTGCCCCAGGGCAAGGCGACGATGGCGACGGCCGAGAACGTGGCGCGCTTCGAGGCCCGCCGCGCCGAGCTCGAGCGCAAGGCGCAGGACGAATTCGGCGCCGCGCAGCAACGCGCCACCGGCATGCAGGACTTCAAGCTGCGCATCACGGCCAAGGCCGGAAGCGAGGGCAAGCTGTTCGGTTCCGTCGGCACTGCCGACATTGCTGAAGCCGCCACCGCCGCAGGGTTCGCGGTGGAGCGCAGCGAAGTACGCCTTCCCGCCGGGCCGATCCGCGCGGTGGGCGAGCACGTCGTGGTATTGCATTTACACACCGACGTGAACGTTTCTGTGCCGCTCACGATCGTCGCCGAAGAATAGACTCAGGGCTCTGACGCCCTTATCACAACGGCACGCCTGACCATGGCCGTGACCAAGCCCCAGCCCGGACCCGCAATCATCACTGATTCGCTGCGAGTCCCGCCTCATTCGATCGAGGCCGAGCAGGCGGTACTCGGCGGCTTGATGCTCGAAGCGTCCGCCTGGGACGCCGTCGCCGACGTCCTCACGGCTGATGATTTCTATCGCCCCGATCATCGGCTGATCTTCAATGCCGCGGCAGGCGTCGCTGGCAACAACCAGCCGATCGACGTCGTCACGCTGTCCGAGCATCTCGAACGTCACGCGCAGATCGAGGAAGCCGGCGGCCTGGCGTATCTGGGCACGCTGGCGCGCGACACGCCCAGCGCCGCGAATATTCGTGCTTATGCCGAGATCGTGCGTGAGCGCGCGCTTCTCAGGCGCATGATCGATGTCGGCACCAGTATCGTCGCCGGCGCTTTCAACACCGATGGACGCAATGCCCGCGAGCTGGTGGATGACGCCGAACGGCGCGTGTTCGAGATCGCGGAAGCGGGTTCGCGTGGGCGCAGCGGCCTGGTGAAGGTCAGCAACATCCTGTCTGCGGTGGTCGATCGCATCGATCACCTGTATCGCAATC
>DASQOO010000048.1:0-2659 GCA_035644435.1 Steroidobacteraceae bacterium
AGGACATCAACATCGTGGGGCGGCTGGTCATCGGACCGCAGCGAATGTTCGCGCTGATCAGCCAGGATCCTTCCGTGCTCCTGGTCGGCGCGGGCCTCGACATGCAGAAGCTTGCCAAGAAGTCCGCTGACAGCGAGGAGCGCTTCGGCCTCTACAGGTACGGCGCCGCCTCCAACAGCTTTCTGCTGCCGCTGTACTACATGGGCATCGCGGGATTCACCATCAACCTCGCGTTCTGGCTCTGGACACTAAGCAAGGCTCTGCGGCTGCCACGCGACTCGCGTGCGCTCGACGTCGCGTGCGTCGTCACCGCGATGGCATTGGTTGCATCCGACAACTATGCGTCCGTGGTGAAGGTGACAGTGGCCATGTTGTTCCTGCTGGCTGCTGTCGTCGCGGGCCGATGGTCGACGCAAGACTGCGCTCCAGCACCCGCCGCGTCGCCGCAGCCAAGGTTCGCCAATGTGCTGCCGTAGCCGTCAGCTAGCGGCAGATTCCATGCCGCGCTCGTTGGATGCCCGGTGTCCCAGGATGTTGTTGTACAGGTCTGCGAAGCGCCGCGACATTGCTGTCGCGCTGAAGGAGTCCAGCGCCCGCCGGCGCGCGACTTCTCCCATGCGGCTCGCCAGCCGGCGGTCCACCAGAACTCGAACCACCGCCGCTGCGATCGCGTGTGGTTGTTCGGCGGAAACGAGAAAACCCGTCTCGCCATCGATCACGATGTCTCGCAACCCCCCGGTTGCCGCGGCGACAACCACCTTGCGCTGCGCCATCGCCTCGACCGCGACCATGCCGAAGCTTTCGGAGCGTGACGGTATCACCACGCAGTCGCTGGCCGCGATGATCTGCGACACATCGGTGCGCTCACCCAGGAAGTCCACGCTGCCGACCAGGCCAAGCTCTTCCACGAGAGTACGCAAGCGGCGCTCATACGTGCCATCGGCCCAGTCCTGGCCAACGAGCCAGCATTGCGCGTTCGGTATTTGCCTCAATACCGCCGGCAGCGCGGCCAGCAGGCGATCCTGTCCCTTCACCGGGCTCAGGCTCCCCACCACCACGATCAGAGGCCGTGGCAGGTCACGCTTGAGGGGTGTCGCCAGCGCCACATCGTCGATGCCGTTGTGGATCACGTGCCGTGAGCGGTGCACCCAGCCCCGCCTGGGCCAGTAATCGAGCATGCCTTCGGAGACGAACACGCTGTGCTGAGCCGCGAGCGCCAACATCGATGCGAGCCAACCGGCGGCACCGTTGGGCGGCGCGCCATGGACATGCCAAAGCGTCGGAACTCCGGCGAGTTGCCCGGCACGCGCCGCCATGATCACGGCGCGCACGTTATGACAGTGCAACAGCGCAATGCGGTGCTCGCGCAGCGCGGTGCGCAGCTTGAACCAGTAACCGACCAGCTCGCGCACGTGGCGCGGCGAAATCCAGCCGCCGATGCCATCGTGGCCGCGGCCATACACACGCCAGCTCGCGCCTGGCGGGCAGATCAAGACTTCGATGCCTGCATCGCGAGCGGCCGTCGTAAATCTGCCATCTTCCGGGCAGATCATGACCGGCTCGTATCCCGTGGCGGGCAAGTGGCGCGCGAGGATCAACGCGACCTGCTGCGAGCCGCCCATCCGATGGGGATACGGATGATAGAAGCCGATGCGCGGACGCTCGCCGTGTGCGTGAGTTGCAGATCGCATGCGGAGAACTTTAGCGGATGAAGATTGCATATCACAGCGACGCGTTCGCCGGCCGCACCGGCTATGGCCTGGCTCGCTACTCGCGCGAACTGTGGCACGCGATCCGGGAGCAGGATCGAAGCGTGAGGCTGTGTCCGTTCGCGCTGCGCGGCGTGCCCCACGATGACGTCAGCGACGGGCAGAAACACTGGAACGGAGCCGTCCGGCCAGGCATCGACGGTCGTCTGTGCATCGCCCTGTGGGCGCTGCTCCAGGCACCACGCGTCGAGCATTGGGTCGGCGATGCCGATCTCGTACACAGCGTCGAGCTCGATTATCCGGTGGCGACACGACGGCCTTGGATCGTCACCGTTCACGACCTGGGGCCGCTGACACACCCGCAGTACTTCGCGAAGGCAAGACCCTGGCTGACGCGGCGCGCGCTGCGGCAGGCGGTCGACCGCGCTTCGTTCATCGTTGCGGTGTCGGGTGCCACGGCCGCTGCGGTCGAAGAGGTCGCCGGAATGTCCCTGGGGGCTCGATTGCAGGTGGTCCCGGAAGGAGTGGGGCGCGAGTTCTTCGAGCGTCAAGACAGCGCGTGTCTCGCGAGCCTCGAGGATCTTCCCGCGCAGAGCGCGCCGTATTTCCTGTGGACCGGCTCGCTCAATCCCCGTAAGAACCTGGGCACCGTCGTGCGCGCGTTCGAGGCGGTGGCGGGCGAGATTCCGCACCACTTGATCCTGGCGGGCGGGCTTGGGTGGGACAGCCATGCGGCGCTCGACAGAATCGCTGCGTCCCGCCATCGCGATCGCATTCACCGGCCCGGCTTCCTCACCGATGCGCAGTTGCGCGCCCTCTATCAGCGTGCAGCTGGATTCGTCTACGTATCCCTCATGGAGGGATTCGGCCTCCCGATACTGGAGGCGATGGCAAGCGGCTGCCCGGTGATCACCTCCAATGTCTCTTCGATGCCGGAAGTCGCCGGCGAC
>DASQOO010000049.1:0-25407 GCA_035644435.1 Steroidobacteraceae bacterium
GCCGCAGGAAATCATCTTGGCGTGTAAGCTGCCGCCATTTGGAGGCCAACTCATGTCAACCGCCCGCAGATTGCTTGTAGTTTTTACGCTGTCGCTGATGGTGCCGTTGCTCGTGTCAGCGGAAGACAAGAGCAGCCCCAAGCAACGCACGACCTACAAGCAGGACGAAGTGCTGACCGAGGCCGAGGGGTTTTTCGGCAAGGGGGCCAAGGGAATCGCGGACGTGATCCAGAAGACTTTCAAGGACGAGGGCGAGCCGAACGCCTACATCGAGGGCGAAGAGGCTGGCGGCGCCGTCGGTGTCGGTGTTCGCTACGGCAAGGGCACCCTCAAGATCGTCGGGGGCGGCTCGCGCACCGTTTACTGGCAAGGTCCATCGATCGGGTTCGATCTCGGCGGGAACGCCGCCAAGACCTTCATCCTGATCTACAAACTCAACGATCAGCAGAAGCTGTTCCAGCGTTTCCCGGGCGTCGAGGGGAGTCTGTACTTCGTAGGCGGCGCCGGGCTCAACTACGCCCGCACCGAGGGCATCACCGTGGCCCCGGTGCGCCTCGGCGTCGGCTGGCGCCAGGGCGCGAGCGTCGGCTACATCCACTTCACCCAGGAAAAGTCGCTCAACCCCTTCTAGAGCGTGAAAGGCGTGGCGGCAGTTGTCGCCACGCCTGCATTGCTCTTCGGCTTCACGAACTTCAGCGTCATCCGATCGCTCTCGCCGATTGCGGCGTATTTCGCGCGATCCTTATCGCCCTCGCGATATACCGGCGGCAGCGTCCAGACACCCTTCTCGTAGTCCTTGGTGTCCTTCGGATTGGCATTCATCTCGGACTTGTCGAGGAGCTTGAAGCCCACGCTCTCGACCAGCTTGATCGCGACATCCTCGTTGACGTAGCCGCTCCTGGCCTTGGGATCCTGCGGTACGGCGGGGTTGCCGCGATGCTCGACCACCCCGAGAACGCCACCGGGCTTGAGCGCCGTGTAAGCCGCCTGGAATACTTTCGCAGCGTAGTCGCGCGCCATCCAGTTGTGGATGTTGCGGAAGGTGAGGACCATATCCGCCGATCCGGGCGGCGCGATCTCAGTCGCGTCGGGTCCAAGGTCCGTGACGGTCACCTTGCCGTAGACACCCGGACTCGACTCGATCTTCTTCTGGTAGGTCGCGCGAGTCGTCGCCACGTTGGGGTTTGAGGCGTCCGGGGCGATCTCAGCCGAGTACAGCTTGCCGTGATCCTTGAGAATCGGTGCCAGGACCTCTGTGTACCAGCCGCCCGCACCCGGCCAGATCTCGACCACCGTCATACCCTGGCGCAGGCCGAAGAAGGTCAGAGTCTGTTTCGGATGCCGGTACACATCGCGCGCGCGATTCGCATCGGAGCGCTGCGGACCCGCGAGCGAAGCATCGATCGCCGCGCTCGTCGCCGCGTCGGTCTGCGGTAGCTTCGAGCCCGAACCGGGCTGGGTGGCGGCGCATGCAGTGATGATCAGGCAGCCGGCCACGAGGGCCAGAGTCATGTTCTTCAATCCCTGGTACATGAGTCAGTCTCCTTCGCAAAAAAAAGAACCCCGCACAGAGGCGGGGTTCCGAAGCTTGAAACTGTGTCAGTCGAGGCTGTTACCAGCGAGCGCGTCCACCGCCGCCGCCAGCGCCGCCGCCGGCGAACTTCGGGCGCGCCGGACGTTCCTGAGCCTCGTTTACGCGCAGCGGCCGGCCACCCATCTGGAAGCCATTGAGCTGCTGAATCGCGTTCTGGGCTTCACCCGAGGCCATTTCCACGAAGCAGAAGCCCCGCGGCCGCCCGGTCTCACGGTCATTGATCATCTTGACCGATTCAACCTTGCCATGGCGCTCGAAAAGCCCACGCACCTCATCTTCCGTAGCGCTGAAAGGAAGATTCCCTACATAAATCGTCGTCATTCAAATTCTCACTCTGCAACGCGGCGGTCGGCTGGCCTCCCTGAGAGGACGCGTCGCCTTAGGCCGCAGTTTCAACATGCAGGTCAGGTTCGGGCAGGCGTATCGAAGTGACACGGAAGCCCGGACCAAGGCCTGCGCCTTGGTCGTGCACTAATCAACTCGAGCTGGGTGAAGGGCGAGAAGCCTCGAAGGAAGAATTCACGCGGATGCCCGGCGGAAGCATGATGAGGGTACGAACCGGGGCGCGAGCTTACGTGAGCGTCTGGGGCTTGGCAAATCAGGAATGCCCCTAAAGCCCGCGAAATCATGGTTTTGCGACGCAAAAGGCATTTTCCGGGGGCCGGACGCGTCTCTTATATAGAGGGACCCCGGACTCCCGGCGGCCTCAGGCCCGAAACAGGGTCCAGGCGCCGATCAGGATGAAGCCGATCCCCGCGATCCTCGTCAGGAGCCGGGTGTCGAGGTGCTGGGCGACGAAACTGCCAGCCAGCACACCGATCGCACACGCGAGCACCAGCGCCGACGCTGCCGCGGCGAACACCAGCACCTTCGCCTGTGGGTTCTGAGCTGAAAAGAGCAGGGTCGCCAGCTGGGTCTTGTCAGCCAGCTCGGCGAGGAACACGGTCCCGAAAATCACCGCCAGGCTCTTGAGCTCCATGGTCAACCGCCGCCATCGGGTTCCAGGTATGCGTAGCCGTTGAGCTCACCCTCGTAGAAGCGCTTGAGTGCCTGGCTCTCCGCGACCGTCAGACGTCCTTCGCGCACTGCGCGTTCGCAGTCGCGCGACAGTTTCGGGTGCAGCTCCGCCACGTCGTACTCCATGTACTCGAGCACGCGGTTGGCGGTGTCGCCCTTGACGATTTCCTCGATCCACCAGCCGCCCTCGTCGTGCAAGCGGATATGCACGACGTGCGTGTCGCCAAAGAGGTTGTGCAGGTCACCGAGCGTTTCCTGGTAGGCACCGACAAGGAATGCAGCCAGGTAATAGTCCTCCTGGGGACGCAGCTCATGCAGCTCGAGCGTGCGCTTGACGTCGCGCGGGCTCACGAAGCGATCGATCTTGCCGTCCGAGTCGCAGGTGATATCGGCGAGCACGCCGTTGCGGGTCGGGCGCTCATCGAGGCGGTGAATCGGCATGATCGGGAACAGTTGCCCGATCGCCCAACTGTCGGGAAGTGACTGGAACACCGAGAAGTTGCAGAAATAGGTGTCGCTCAGGATCGACTCGAGCCCATCGAGCTCTTCGGGCACGACGCTCAGCTTGCGGCAGTAGTCGCGAATCTTCGCGCAGGTCGCCCAGTACAAGCGTTCGGCGAGCCCGCGAAACTCGAGGCTGAGATAGCCGAGATTGAACATCTGCAGCGCCTGTTCGCGCGCCTGCAGGGCGTCGTGATAGCACTCGACCAGGCGCCGCTCGCTCACCGAGCGATAGGCATCGAACAGGTCGTGCACCGGCTGCGGGATGTCGCTGTCGCCGTTGTAGTCCTCGCTCACCTTGCCGGCAACGCGGAACTGGTCGAGCGCGGAATAGCCGAGCGTATTGAAGATGAGCACGCTGTGATGCGCGGCGATCGCCCGGCCCGACTCGCTGATGATCATCGGGTGCGGAATCTCGCGGGCATTGCAGACGCTGCCGATGCGATACACCACGTCGTTCGCGTATTCGTTGAGCGTGTAGTTGACCGAGGACTCGAAGTTGGTGCCGGTGCCGTCGTAGTCGACGCCGAGGCCGCCGCCCACGTCGATGTACTGCAACCCCGCACCCATGAGCTTGAGCTCCGCGTACACGTGCGCAAGTTCATTGATCGAGTCCTTGACGCGGCGGATGTCCTGCAACTGGCTGCCCGGGTGGCAATGCACGAGCTGCAGGCAGTCGAGCATGCCGGCTTTCTTCAAGGTCTCGAACAGCTCGAGGATCTCGGTGATGAAGAGGCCGAACTTGGACTTCTCACCGGCTGACTCGCGCCAGCGACCCGCGCCCTCGCTCGCGAGCTTGACGCGCACACCCATCCTGGGACGCACCTGGTAGCGCTCGGCATGCTTGAGGATGAGCTGCAGCTCGGAGAAGTTCTCCACCACCGGGATGATGGTCCGGCCGAGCTTCGCGGCCAGGATCACGGCCTCGATGTAGCTGTCGTCCTTGAAGCCATTACAGACGATAACCCGCTCGGAGTCGCCTTCGGTCATCGCCATCACGGCGAGGAGCTCCGGCTTCGAACCGACTTCCAGGCCGAAACCGAACTGCGCCCCGTAGCGATACACCTCTTCGACCACCAGGCGCTGCTGGTTCACCTTGATCGGGAATACCGCGGCGTAGCGGTTCTTGTAATCGTTCTCCGCGATGGCGCTCGCGAACGCGTCGTGCAGGTGGCGCAGGCGATGCGCGAGGATGTCGGAAAAGCGCACCACCAGAGGCGCGCGCAGGTCGCGGGCCTTCAGGCCCTCGACCACTTCGAGCAGATCGATCTCGCGCTCCGGGAGGGTATCGGGCCGCACCACCACGTGGCCGTCCGAATTGATGCCGAAGTATCCGCTGCCCCAGGCTCGCACCTGGTAGAGGTCCAGTGAGTCCTCGATCTTCCAGGGCTGGCCCGGCGCGGGCTTCTTGACGGCGTTGTCCACGATAGTCGGCTGGATCCTCGGGCGCGCCCGAAAAAGTTGCGCGCACGATAGCAAAATGTGCAGAGAAGTAAATTAAGGATCGCTAATCGCTTTCGCTTCCCGTGGCGATCGGTCGGCTGCGATCCCTGATCCACTCGCTCCATGAGCCGGGATAGAGGCGCGCGCCGTCGAATCCTGCGAGACGCAGCGCGAGCAGGGCGTGGCAGGCGGTGACTCCCGAACCACACATCGTTACCACCTGCTCGGCTGGTGCGCCGGCCAGCGTCCGGGACCAGCACTCGCGCAGGACTTCCGCGGGCAGAAAGCGCCGTTCGCTGTCGAGGCTCGACATGAACGGATGATTGCGAGCCCCGGGGACGTGGCCGGGGATGGGATCGATGACCTCGTTCTGGCCGGCGAAGCGGTCCGCACTGCGTGCGTCGACCAGCACGATGGATCGATCGGCGAGCGCCGGAACCAGAGGGTCGACCGTGATCGCCTGCTCGTTGCGCACCCGCGGAACGAAAGTGGCGGGGGTCACGCGCGGCTCGGCGCTCGTCAGCGGGAATCCGCCGGCGAGCCATGCGCTCAGCCCGCCATTGAGCACTGCCACTGCGTCATGGCTCACCCATTGCAGCATCCACCAGAGGCGCGCCGCGATGGCGCCCCCGGCATCGTCGTACGCGACCACCTGCGTGTGAGCACCGATTCCCCATGCTCCCAGGCGCCTGGCAAATTTCTCAGGGCTCGGCAGCGGATGCCGGCCGGTGCGCGGCGTGATCGGAGCGGACAGGTCCTCGTTCAGATGCGCGTACCGGGCGCCCGGAATATGGCCGGCGCGATGCAGCGCGCGGCCCGCTTCCGGCTTGGCAAGGTCGAAGCGGCAATCGACGATGACCCAGTCCGGATCGCCGAGGTGTTGAGCCAGCTGTGCGGGCTCGACCAGAGTGGTGTAGCTCATGCGGTGATTCTACAATCCTGACGCAGCCGTGCTCGCGGCGCTCTACAACGGAACCAAGTCCTTGGCACTCGAGCTTTATTGGGGAAGCGGCAGTCCGTACTCCTGGCGCGTCATGCTCGCGCTCGAGCACAAGCGGCTTGCGTACGTGTCGCACCAGCTCGAGTTCTCCCGTCAGGAGCACAAGGCGCCGCACATGCTCAAGCTCAACCCGCGCGGGCAGGTCCCGGTGCTCAAGGATGGCGACTACGTGTGCTTCGAATCGCTCGCGATTCTCTATTACCTCGACCTGAAGTACCCCGACCCGCCGCTCTTCGGCCGCAGCCCCGAGGAAGCCGGCACGATCATGCGCGTGATCTGCGAATACCAGAACAACGCCGAGCCGCGCCTGCTGAAAATCACGCGCGCGGTGTTTTCCGGAAAAGTGAAGGAGCGCTACGAGGAAATCACGGACGCGATGCACACGGTCGCGAACGAGGCGCGCGTGATCGAAGGACGCCTCAGCAAGTCGGACTGGATCGTAGGCGAACACGTGTCGGCACTCGACTTCGTAGTGTTCCCCGGAATCCAGCTGTTGTTGCGCGCCTTGCAGCGTGCGGAAGCGGCCGAACTGCGCTCGCGTTTTTTGCCGATGGAGTTCAACTATCCCGCGCTGGCGCGCTGGATTTCCCGCGTGGAAGCGCTGCCGGGCTACGAGCGGACCTATCCACCGCACTGGCGCAACGCCCAAGCGATCTGAAGTCTTGCAGCGCCCGCGTGTGGCGCATTTGCTTGATGACGCGTCGCAAGGCACGATGCATCCCAAGCACAAATTGGTATTGCGATGGCGGATAGCGATTCATCATGAGTGACTACCAGATCCACGTCGATTTCCCGGGGCGGATCGTCCTGATCGGCTTCGGCAGCATCGGGCAGGGCGTCCTGCCGCTGATCCTGCGTCACCTCGGCGGTGTGAAACCCGAGGGGATCACGATCCTCACCGCCGACGACGAAGGCCGCCGCGAGGCCGAACAATTCGGCGTCAAGTTCGTGAACCAGCCGCTGACGCGCGACAACTTCAAGCGCGTGCTCGAACCGCTGGTTGGTCGTGGCGACTTCCTGCTCAACGTCTCGGTCGACGTCTCCAGCCTGGCGCTCATCAAGTTTTGCTGGGAGAAGGGCGCGCTCTACCTCGATACCTGCCTCGAACCCTGGCCCGGTGGCTACACTGATCCGACGATCCCGGTGTCCAGGCGCACCAACTACGCGTTGCGCGAAGAGACACTCACGCTGCGCAAGGGCAACTCGCGTTCACCGACCGCCGTGGTGACCCATGGCGCAAACCCGGGCCTCGTTTCGCACTTCGTCAAGCAGGCGCTGCTCAACATAGCCGCAGACACGGGCGTCAAGGTCGCGACTCCCTCCTCACGCGAGGAGTGGGGCAAGCTCGCGCAGACCCTGGGCGTCAGGGTGGTCCACATCGCCGAGCGCGACACCCAGATCTCGAGCCGGCCCAAGCAGATGGGGGAGTTCGTCAACACCTGGTCGGTCGACGGCTTTGTCAGTGAAGGCTCGCAACCCGCGGAGCTCGGCTGGGGCACGCACGAACGCAACTTCCCGCGCGACGGCGCGCGCCACGACTTCGGCTGCCAGGCGGCCATCTATCTCAACCAGCCGGGCGCCGGGACACGCGTGCGCACCTGGACGCCGCTGGCGAATCATTTCCACGGTTTTCTCGTCACGCACGGCGAGTCGATCTCGATCGCCGACTACTTTACGGTGCGCGACGGCATGAGCGTCGCCTACCGGCCGACCGCACACTACGCTTATCACCCCTGTGACAACGCCGTGCTCTCGGTTCACGAGTTCGCGGGCCGCAATTGGCGGCCGCAGGAACACAAGCGGATCATGATGGACGACATCGTGTCGGGCATCGACGAACTGGGGGTATTGCTCGCGGGCCACAAGAAGAATGCGTACTGGTATGGCTCACAGCTCTCGATCGAGGAGGCGCGTCGCCTCGCCCCCTTCAACAATGCGACCAGCCTGCAGGTGACGGTGGCCTGCCTCGCCGGGATGGTCTGGGCGATTGAGAACCCGAGCCGCGGCGTGGTCGAGCCCGACGAGATGGACTTCAAGCGCACGCTTGAAGTCTGCATGCCCTACCTTGGACCGGTCGTCGGGCAATACACTGACTGGAATCCGCTGCACGACCGCGGTCGGTTGTTCGTCGAGGATGTCGACGCCACCGACCCGTGGCAGTTCAAGAACGTCCGCGTTCTGTAGCGTAGTCCGCTCGGGGCGTTGGGTGGGTGTGCCTCGAGATCGTGGGTGAAATGCGCAGTGACGATTTGAAGCGAAAGAACGCTTCAAATCGCACGCGAACCCTCAGTCCGTGCGGCGCTCAGACGTTGTCTACCCACCTATCCGTCGATGTATCAGGTCTGAGCGCTGATCGCCCGGACAGAGGGCATTTCACACACGATCTCGAGGCACGCCCACCCAACGCCCCGAGCGGACTGTTCTTCATTCCCCGATCAGCTTCCCGATCAGCGCTTCGATCTCATGCGCCCGCGGGTCGTCGGCGTGCGTTTCGCCGACGAAGCGGCCGCGCACACGGCCCTGCTTGTCGATGATGTAGTAGGCCGGCCAGTAGCGATTGTCGAGGGCTTTCCAATAGGAGAAGTCGTTGTCGAGCATCACCGGGTGCGCAAGCCCGAATTCCTTGACCTTGGCGATGACGTTTGCACGTACACGCTCGTCGGGAAATTCAGGGCTGTGCACTCCGAGCACCGCCAGTCCTTGCGCGCCGAATTTCGCCTCGACGCTCTTGAGCCACGGGAATGAGTGATAGCAGTTCCAGCATTCGAACGCCCACACATCAATCAACAGCACACGACCCGAGAAGCTGTCCATCTTGAGAGGCGGCGAGTTGATCCACTCATCTGCTGCCGTGTGCGTGAACTGAGGTGCCTGGTCGGCGTTCGTGCCCGGAGCCGCCGCCACGGCGCCAGACGCGAGGCCCGCGCCAAGCAGCGCGCCCAATACCTGCAACATTGTTCTCTTCATGGCTGTGCCTTGTGTGATCCCGACGACTATCAAGACCCGAATGACAGCGTGGTTATTTCACCGGCCGCTCGCCGTAGTGGACTTCGAGCACGACGAACGAGCGCGCACCGCCCGGCAGATCCACGCTGAACTCATCGTCCACCGCTTTGCGCAGCAGCGCGCGGCCGAGCGGTGAGTCCATGCTGATGTAGTCCGGCGCGAGATCGAATTCGTCCGGGCCGACGATGCGCACGCAGCGCTCGGTCCCATCGCCATCCAGCACGCGCACCCAGGCACCGAAAAAAACGCGCCGCGGGTCGCTCGGCGGATGGTCGACGACCGTGATTCCTTCCAGCCGTTTACGCAGGAAGCGCACGCGCCGGTCGATCTCGCGCAATTGCCGCTTGCCGTAGATGTACTCGGCGTTCTCGGAACGGTCGCCTTGTGCCGCTGCAGCTGCGACCGACGCCGTGACCTGCGGGCGCTGAATCCGCCACAGGTAATCGAGCTCATCGCGCAGGCGTTTCGCGCCTTCCGGCGTGATGTATTTCGACCCTTGCGCCTGCGGCGGGCGATAGCGGCTCATGGCGTCTGGCACCGCAGCGCAGCGGCAAAAGCCGCTGTCGCAAGCGCCCCGGGAGGTGGATCAGATGCGTGAAACCCCTGATGTACCAATGATTTGTGCATCCGATCACAGTTTTGACTTAAGGGCGTCACTAATCTCACTCGCCATGGGCGTGAAGTTTTACACCCACTTCGTGATGAACGACCGGCCCGAGGCGACGAACGAGTTCTCCGGTGTCGTGGAGCTCAATCGCACGCCGCGCACGGCGCACGACCTCGAGGATATCGCGGCGATCCTGGCGCGGAGCCTGGACCTCGATTCGAACGATATCCAGGTACTGCACTGGGCGCGCCTGCACTGAATCCCCTAGCGGACTTTCCTTCCCTTCATCAAAGTCCGCTTCTCTGAACCCCAGACCAAAAGTCTGGGGTTTTTTTTGAGCTAACCTTCTCGCCATGGCGTCGGGTTCCTTCAAGGACCATTTTTCCCAGCAAGCGCGCGACTACGCGGCCTATCGTCCCGGGTATCCGGACGCGCTCTTCGCGCAACTCGCTGCCGTGACGGTGCAGCACCAACGGGTCTGGGACTGTGCCACCGGCAACGGGCAGGCGGCCATCGGTCTCGCGGAGCACTTCGCTCACGTCGTAGCGACCGATGCGAGCGTGCAGCAGCTCAAGAACCGTCGCGATCACCCGCGCGTCGACTACTGCGCTGGCCTGGCAGAGGCTGCGCCACTCGCCGACGCCTGCTGCGACCTCGTGACCGTGGCGCAGTCGGTGCACTGGTTTGCATTCGAGCGTTTTTACGCTGAAGTTCGCCGAGTACTCCGGCCGCGCGGCGTGCTCGCCTTGTGGACGTACGAGCTGCTACGGGTGCGAGCCGACATCGATGCGCTGGTCGATCATTTCTACGAGAAGGTCGTCGGTCCCTACTGGCCGCCTGAACGTCACTACATCGAAGCGGGTTACCGGACCATTCCATTTCCGTTCGAGGAGCTGCGCTTGCCGTCCATCGTTCTCGAGACGCACTGGCGGTTCGACCAGGTCATGAAATACCTCGGGACCTGGTCCGCAGTGCAACGCTGCCGGGACGCAACCGGAAGCGATCCGCTGCCAGCCGTGGAGGCGCAACTACAGCCGCTGTGGGGCGGGGCAGAGGTTGTCTGCAACGTGCGCTGGCCGCTGCACCTGCGCGTGGGGCGAATCTGACCTTCGAGCCGAGTTCGCATATACTGCGCGCCCATTTTCTACCGGCCGGCACCGGCGGGATGGTCCCGCCGGGGTTCGGCTTGAATCCCAGGCTCAAACCCAGATGAAGCGATTCTTGATGACGATTCTCACTGCATCACTCGCCAGCTGCGCAGCAGCCCCCGAAAGCCCGGCGCCAGGTGTCGCAGCTGCGCCGCCCGCCAATTTCGGTTCCGGACTCGATCTCGCCGGCTTCGACCGCGCGGTGCGACCCCAGGATGACCTGTTCCGGTTCGTCAACGGCGACTGGCTGAAGACCGCCGTGATTCCCGCCGATCGCGCCAACTACGGCGCCTTCACCATGCTCGACGATCAGGCGCAGGCCGACGTGCACGAGCTGGTCGAGAAGGCGGCGCAGGCGCCCGACAAGACCACCGGCTCTGACGCGCAGAAAGTCGGGGACCTGTACTTGAGCTTCATGGACACGGCGCGCATCGAGGAGCTGGGACTGCAGCCGCTCGAGGGCGAGCTCGCGCGCGTCGACGCGGTCACCAGCAAGCGCGACCTCGTGCGTTACATGGGCTACGCGCAGGTCCTCGGTATCCAGCACCCGGTCTGGTACTTCGTCGCGCAGGACGAAAAGAATGCGACCGCCTACATTTCGAACCTCTACCAGCGCGGCCTGACACTGCCGGACCGCGACTACTACCTCAAGACCGACGAGAAGTACGTCGCCATCCGCGCCAAGTACGTCGCGTACGTCGCGCAGCTGCTCAAGCTCGCCGGCTTCGAGGATCCGCAGGGCGGTGCGCAGCGGATCATGGCGCTCGAGACCCGCCTGGCGCAGGCGCACTGGACGCGTGTCGAGAACCGGGACGCGGAGAAGACTTACAACAAGTACGGCATCGCCGAGGCCAATGCGCTCAGCCCCGGTTTCGACTGGACCGAGTTCCTCGCCGGTGCCAGGGCGGACGCGCGCGAACTGGTGATTGCGCAGCCGAGCTACGTCACGGCGCTCGGCAAGGCGGTGACGGAGCTGCCGCTCGACGACTGGAAGCTGTACATGAAGTACAAGCTGATCGACGAGTACGCGCCCGACCTCAGCAGCGCGTATGCGGACCTGCACTTCGATCTGCACCTGCGCACGCTCAAGGGGCTGCAGGAGAATCAGCCGCGTTGGAAGCGTGCGGTCGACTCGATCGATTCCTCGGTGGGCGACATCGCCGGCCGCCTGTATGTCGCGCAGCACTTCACGCCCGAAGCCAAGCAGCGCATGGATGAGCTGGTGGCGAACCTGCTCAAGGCCTACAAGATCTCCATCGAACAGCTCGAGTGGATGAGCCCGGCGACCAAGGCCGCGGCGCAGGCGAAGCTCGCGAAATTCACCGTCAAGATCGGCTACCCGGACAAGTGGAAGGACTATTCAGCGCTCACCATCGACAAGACCGACCTGGTGGGAAATCTCCTGCGTTCGGCGGCGGTCGAGCACCAGCGCGGCACTGCCAAGCTCGGCAAGCCGGTCGATCGCACCGAGTGGCTGATGACGCCGCAGACGGTCAATGCGTACTACTACCCGCCGATGAACGACATCGTGTTCCCGGCCGCGATCCTGCGTCCGCCGTTCTTCAACGCGGCTGCCGACGACGCCACCAACTATGGCGCAATCGGCGCGGTCATAGGTCACGAGATCAGTCACGGGTTCGACGACCAGGGACGCAAGTACGACGGCGACGGGAACCTGCGCGACTGGTGGACGGACGAGGATGCGAAGCGCTTCAAGGAGCGCGCGGCGAAGGTGGTCGCCGAGTACAACACCTTCAACCCGATCGACGACATGAAGGTCAATGGCGAATTGACACTCGGCGAGAACATCGGTGACTTGTCCGGTCTCGCGATCGCCTACAAGGCCTACAATATCGCGCAGGGCGACAAGCCTGCGCCCGTGATCGACGGCTTCACCGCCGAGCAGCGCTTCTTCCTCGGCTGGAGCCAGGTGTGGCGGCGCAAGTATCGCGACGAGGATCTGCGCCAGCGCCTGGTGACCGATCCGCACAGCCCGAGCGAGTTCCGTTGCAACGGCATCGTCACCAACATGCCGGCGTTCTACACCGCCTTCGGCGTCAAGGAGGGCGACAAGCTCTACCGGGCGCCGCAGGATCGCGTTCAGATCTGGTAGGGGGGAAGCATGCGCGCATTAGTCCTGTTGACGGTTCTCGCATCCACGCTGCTGTCCGGATGCGGCTACAACACGCTCCAATCCCAGGACGAGAAGATCAAGGCGGCCTGGTCGGAGGTGTTGAACCAGTATCAGCGCCGCGCAGACCTGGTGCCGAACCTGGTGAATGTCGTGAAAGGCGCCGCGGCGCAGGAGCGCCAGGTGCTCGACGATGTCGTGCAGGCGCGCTCGCGCGTCGGCGCGATCCAGGCGACGCCCGACCTCATCAACGATGAAGAGGCGTTCAAGAAATTCCAGGCGGCACAGGCTGACCTCACCAGCGCGCTGTCGAGATTGCTGGTGGTCGTCGAGCGTTACCCGGAGCTCAAGTCCATCCAGGCCTTCCGCGATCTGCAGGCCCAGCTTGAAGGCGTCGAGAACCGCATCGCGGTGGCGCGCAACCGTTACATCGAGGCGGTGCAGGGCTACAACGTGACCGTGCGCTCGTTCCCCTCGAATCTCACCGCGAAGCTGTTCGGCTTCAAGGTGAAGCCGAATTTCTCGGTCGAGAACGAAGCGGCGATCTCCAAGCCGCCGCCGGTCGATTTCACCGGCACCTCAGTGCCCGCGCCCGCTCCTGAGCAGGCACCACAAACGCCGCAACCCGCGCCGACCAACTAGCACCGCCAGTCGGGCTTCGATGCGCCTCAACCCGGGGTTCGTTCTCGCATGCGCGCTCGTCGGCGGCGCCCTGGGCTTGGCGCTGCCGGCCTCGACGGTGCATGCGCAGATCGAAGTTCCGGCGCTGCAGGCGCGCGTCACTGATCTCACCGGCACGCTGACTGCCGAGCAGGTTGCCGCTCTCGAACAGAAGCTGCGTGCCTTCGAGGAGCGCAAGGGCAGTCAGCTCGCGGTACTGATCGTCCCCTCGACCGAGCCCGAAGATATCGCCGGATTCGGCATCCGCGTCGCCGACGCCTGGAAGCTCGGCCGCAAGGGCGTCGATGACGGCGCGATTCTCCTCGTCGCGAAAGATGACCGGCGCATGCGCATCGAGGTGGGCCGTGGCCTCGAGGGCCCGATGCCCGACGCGATCGCGAGGCGCATCGTCGATGACACGATCGCGCCGCTCTTCAAGCAAGGCGACTTCTACGGCGGAATCAACGCGGGCCTCGATCAGATGATCCGCGTCGTCGACGGCGAACCATTACCGGCGCCGGATCACAAATGGTCCGGGCCGCCGAGCAGCGGCCAGTGGCTCACTACGGCCTTGATCCTGGTCGTCATCGCCGCGAGTTTCCTGCGCGCGATCTTCGGCCGCACCTTCGGCGCTGTGGCGACCGGTGGCGTGTCGGGCCTGATCGCGTATGTGATCACTCATGTCATTCCGATCGCGGCGGGCATTGCTGCACTCGGCTTCTTCATCGCGTTGCTGTTCGGCGGATTCGGCGGGCCGCGTGGCTGGTCGAACCGCGGCCGTGGCGGCATTGGCGGCTGGGGGAACTGGGGCGGCGGGGGCTTTGGCGGCGGTGGCAGTTTCGGCGGCGGCGGAGGTTTCAGCGGCGGCGGTGGCGGATTTGGTGGCGGCGGCGCCTCGGGAAGCTGGTGATGAACATCGCGCGCCTGTTCCGCCACCTCTTCACGACCGACCTCAAGCGCCGGCGCTGCTTTCCGGCTCACGTGCTGAGTGCGATCGAGAAGGCGGTCCGCGAGAGCGAGCAGCATCACAGCGGCGAAATCCGCGTGGCGATCGAGAGCGCGCTCGAGGGCCCCGCGCTGTGGCACGACCTGACCCCGCGCGCTCGCGCCATCGAGGTCTTCGGGCGGTTGCACGTATGGGATACGGAGCACAACAACGGTGTGCTCATCTACGTGCTGCTAGCAGACCGGGATGTCGAGATCGTAGCCGATCGCGGCTATCGCGGCCGGGTTTCCGATGCTGAATGGGCAGGGGTGTGCCGGGCGATGGAAGCGGAGTTTCGCGTCGGACGCTTCGAGACCGGCGCGCTGAAGGGCATTCAGGCCGTCACTGCGCTCATCTCGCCGCATTTTCCGCCCCAGCCGCGGGACCGGAATGAACTCCCCGATCGGCCGGCACTCCTCTAGATGATGGCTACTGGCGAAGAATCGGTTCGCACGCGTGAGAGTCGCGCGCGGCGATGCCATAATCGCGGCATGCATCGATTGAGTGTGTCTGCGAGCGCAGACAATCCCCGCGTGGTTCGTTGCCTGGTCCTGCTGGTCTCAGCATCGGCCCTGTCGGCGTGTTCCCTGTTCTCCAGTCCCTTCTTTCACCGGGAGGAAAAGCCCGCAGCGGTGCAGGAGCCCCCGAAACCGACGGCGCTACCGGGTGTGGCGACGCACCGCTTCCAGATCGATCCGCAGAAGGACGATGTGGTTGGATTGATGCAGTCGACGGTCGCATCCAAGGAAGACACGCTGCCCGACATCGCACGACGTTTCGATATCGGCTACGAGGAAATCGTGCGCGCCAATCCCGGCGTCGATCCGTGGTTGCCCGGCGAAGGACGCGAGATCGTGCTGCCGACGCGCTTCATCCTGCCGAACGCGCCGCGCGAGGGCATCGTCATCAACATTCCGGCGATGCGCCTGTTCTATTACCCGGCGCACAAGAAAGATGAGCCCGCCGAGGTGATCACTTATCCGATCGGTATCGGGCGCGTGGGCTGGCAAACACCGGAAGGCTCGACCAAGATCGTCAAGCGCACGCTCGACCCGGTGTGGACCGTGCCGGTCTCGATTCGCAAGGAACACGCGGAAAACGGCGATGACCTGCCGCCGGTGGTCGGACCTGGGCCGGACAACCCGCTCGGACGCCATTCGTTCACGCTCCAGTGGCAGGGCTATCTCGTCCACGGTACGAACAAGCCCTATGGCGTCGGCATGCGCTCCAGCCACGGCTGCATTCGCCTGTATCCCGAGGATATCGAGCAGCTCTTCGACACCGTGCCGCTGGGGACGAAGCTGCGCGTGGTGAATCAGCCGGTGCTGTTCGGCAGCAATGGCGATGACGTCCTGGTGCAGGCCTATGGCGCTCTCGAGGACGATAAGCGCGACTGGTCCGGAAACGCGCGCAAGCTCATGGAGAAATCGATTCCCGAACCCACCAAGCGTGTGATCAAGGAACAGAAGCTGGCGATCGACTGGGAACGCATGCACGCCCTGCTGGCGGCGCCGCGGGGAGTGCCCGTCTCCGTCACCGGCGCCGACGAGAGCCTGGAAGGCGAGTTGCTGGCGGCGCGCAAGGTTCAGAACGCGGTGCCGGAGGGTTCGAACTGGGATGGCAAGGTCGAGGTCGACGAAGAGAAATTCGAACAGTTGCTCTCCGAGAGCGAAACGAGTACCCCGACCACCGCCGCTGACGGCACCGCCCGCTGAGTTTCCCTGTTGCCTCTACCTGAAGGTGCTCTGTGCTGCATCTCTCGATCCCGCGCCTCGCTCTCCTGATGGCGACGCTGCCGCTCTCGAACGTCCTGGCCCAGGCGCCCGCGAACGCGCCATACGACACGAGCCGCGACTATCACTCCTATTCGAACCCGCAGGCGATCCGCGTCGAGCACCTCGATCTGGATCTCGATGTCGACTTCAAGACGCAGTCGCTCGGCGGCCACGTCGATCTGCAGGTGCGCCGGCTCGATGAATCGGCGCGCGAGCTGATCCTCGACACCCGCGATCTTTCGATCCAGAAGGCGTCGCTCGTCGACGCCGCGGGCAAGTTGACGCCGCTCCTGTTCAAGCTCGACGCGCGCGATGCGGTGCTTGGCAGTGCGCTGCACGTGACCATCCCTGCCGAGGTGACGTCGCCGAGCTTCACGGTGCGGATCGCCTATCACTCGCAGCCATCAGCGTCGGGCCTGCAGTGGCTCACCCCGGCGCAGACTGCGGGCAAGAAGCATCCGTTCCTCTTCAGCCAGTCCGAGGACATTCACGCGCGCAGCTGGATTCCGTTGCAGGACACGCCGCAGGTTCGCGTCACCTATCGAGCGCACATCCGCACGCCCAAGGAACTACGCGCGGTGATGAGCGCGGCCAACGATCCGGCGAGCCCGCTCGACGGTGACTACCAGTTCGACATGCCGCAGGCGATTCCCTCGTACCTGATCGCGATCGCGGTGGGCGACCTGCAGTTCCGCTCGGTCGGCGCGCGCACCGGAGTGTTTGCCGAGCCGGTGACGGTCGCAGCCGCGGCGCGAGAGTTTGCGGATACCGAGTCGATGCTCGAGACCTGCGAGCGGCTGTTCGGCCCGTATCGCTGGGGCCGGTACGACATGCTCATCCTGCCGCCCAGCTTCCCGCTCGGCGGCATGGAGAATCCGCGCCTGTCGTTCATCACGCCGACCATCATTGCGGGGGACCGCAGCCTCGTATCCCTGATCGCGCACGAGATGGCGCATTCCTGGTCGGGAAACCTGGTGACCAACGCCACCTGGCGCGATTTCTGGCTCAACGAAGGATTCACCGTGTTCCTGGAGCGGCGCATCCTGGAGTCGCTCTACGGTCAGGCCCGCGAGGAGATGGAGGCCGTCCATGGGCTCCAGGACCTCAACCACGATCTCAGCACGCTCGAGCCGCGCGACCAGGTGCTCGCCATCGATTTGCGCGGCCGCGATCCCGACGATGCCTTCTCGGATATTCCGTACGAGAAGGGATACCTGTTTCTCGAGTACCTCGAATCGAAGGTCGGCCGCGAACGGTTCGAGACCTTCCTGCGCGGGTATTTCGATCACTTCGCCTTCCAGAGCATGACGACGGAGCAATTCGTCGACTACATGATGAGCAACCTGCTGAGCGGCGCGCCTGGCTCAGTAAGCGATGCGGATCTCAACGCGTGGCTCTATCAACCGGGCCTGCCTGCCGATGCGGTGCTGCCGCACTCCGATGCTTTCGGCAAAGTGGACCAGGAACGGCGCGCCTGGCTCGAGGGGCGCAAAGCGGCGCGCTCGCTCGCCAGCTCGGGCTGGTCGACGTATGAGTGGCTGTATTTCCTCGACAACATGCCCGAGCACCTGACCACCGCGCAGCTCACCGAGCTCGATGCGACCTTCAGGTTCACGCAGACAGGTAACGCGGAAATCGCTCACAGCTGGTTCAAGCTCGTAATCCGCAACCACTACCAGCCGGCACTGGCGCGGCTCGACCAGTACCTCATCACGATCGGTCGTCGCAAGCTGATCAAGCCCCTGTACGAGGAGCTCATGAAGAGCGATTGGGGAAGTGCGGAGGCGCGACGTGTCTACGCGCAGGCCCGACCGGGCTATCACCCTCTCACGGTCAAGTCCCTCGACCCGATCGTGCTCAAGAAGCCCACTTCCACCGCCGCGACGCATTGACGGAACCTGTGGCGCTCGCGAGCGTCGAAGAAGTCTGACTTGGACCGGCCCTCGCCGGTCCGGTCTTCATCTCCCCAAACTTCCTCCCGGGCCCGGCTCGGGAGGCTTCTTTCCTCACCACATCGCCTGGGCGCCGCGGTCGGCCGCCACTGCCACGATTCCGGTCGCGATCGCGCACAGCTTGCCATTCGAGTAGAGCGCGCTCTCCGCGAAGGCGAGGTTGTCGGTGCGCTTGATGCACGCGCCGAACACTTCCAGGGGCGCTTCCAGGACCGCACGCATGAACTGCATCGAGAGCTCGCAGGTACCGGCACGGCGCGCGTCGAACTGGAGCGTGCCCGCAACGCCCAGGGCGCAATCGAACAGCCCGGCGAGCACTGCGCCATTCACGGCACGCGAACGCAGGCCGCCGACGTGGTGTTCTTCGATCGTGGCGAGCGTCACGCGCACCAGCTGCGAGTCGGCGAGGTCGACGGCGAGGCCGAAGTGCACCAGCCCGGGCAGGCGATTGAATTGCCGCGCCCACTCCAACCGCGCGGCCTCGTCGAGCGGGATGGCTTGCGCACGGGCCCTCAATCCCGCGAGCTGAGGGTCGTTGCTGTTCATTGGTGTCACACGTCTGTCATACCATGCCCCTAGCCTGCGCCGGATTTGTTTATCGCGGAACCACGATGCGCATCCTGATGATCTCCGATGTGTACTTTCCCCGGATCAACGGCGTCTCGACGTCGATCCAGACCTTCCGTCGCGACCTGCAGCGGCTGGGTCACGAAGTCACCTTGATCGCGCCGCTCTATCCGCAATCCGCCGCCGATGACGGCACGCTGCGCGTGCGCTCCCACCAGGTGCCACGCGATCCGGAGGATCGCATGATGCGCCGGGGTGACATTCGCAAGCTCTTGCCGCAGCTGCGTACCCGCCAGTTCGAGCTGGTGCACATCCAGACGCCCTTCATCGCCCATTACGCCGGCCTGGAACTCGCGCGCGCGCTCGATGTGCCGGTGGTGGAGAGTTATCACACCTACTTTGAAGAGTACCTGTACCACTACGTGCCACTGCTGCCGCGCCGCTTGATGCGCTTCCTGGCGCGACGCTTCACCTGTTCGCAGGGCAACCAGGTGGACCACCTGATCGCTCCTTCCCGCGCGATGCGCGACGCACTGCTCCAGTACCAGGTGCGAACGCCGATCACGATCATTCCCACCGGCCTCGAGGCCGATCGCTTCGAAGCGGGCGATGGGGCGGGGTTTCGTGCCCGTTTCGGCATCGACGTCGAGCGCCCGGTCGTGGTCCACGTCGGGCGCATCGCGCACGAAAAGAACATCGACTTCCTGTTGCGCATGATGGTGCTGTTGCGCGCCCAGGTTCCGGACGCACTGCTCCTGGTGGCGGGCGAGGGGCCGGCCCTCGCGCATTGCCGGCGGCTGGCGGCGGACCTTGGTCTGCAGGATCACACGCTGTTCGTGGGCTACCTGGATCGCCAACACGAACTGCTCGATTGCTACCGGGCGGGCGATGCGTTCGTGTTCGCTTCTCGCACCGAAACGCAGGGGTTGGTGCTGCTGGAGGCGATGGCACAGGGCGTTCCCGTCATTTCGACGATGCACATGGGCACGATCGACATTCTCGATGTGCGCCGCGGTTGCGTGGTGGTCGAAGAGAGCGAGCCGGCCTTTGCCTCTGCCGCCGCGCAGCTCCTGCGCAATCGCGTAAAGAGAGAACAGCTCGGACGCGAGGCCAAGGCGTATGCGGCCAGCTGGGCCGCGCAGGAGATGGCGGTCCGGCTCACGGATCTCTATCACGAGGCGCGCACCCGGACCACGCTCGCGCCCGCGTGTCCGGAGAGCCGATAAACCGTTCGGCGCCCGCGAAATTGGCCGGTTCCGGTATAGTCGCCTGCCCACGCTCGCGGGACGGGTCGAATGCTCTCCGATTGGCTCCGAATCATGCTGGACGAGATCGCGCGCAAGCAGACCCAGCTTGAAAACGCACGCGCCGAGCAGCAGTCGCGCGAGCTTGATCGGGCGCGGGCGCCACCGGAGCCCGCCCGCAAGGCAGGCCGCAGGGCTCGTGGCGCGCCGGAGCGGCGTCCATGATCCCGCTGAAAGACGAGAACCCCGCGCAGCTCACGCCCTACGTCAACTACGCCATCATCACGCTGTGCGTGCTGGTGTTCCTGTGGCAGTTCTCCCTGGGACCGGTACGCGGACAGCGGGCGGTCTATGCACTCGGCGCGATTCCCGCGGTGCTGTTCGGCAATGTGCGACTGCCCGACGAGTTGGCGCTGATCTCGCCGTGGATGAGTGTCCTCACGTCGATGTTCCTGCACGGCGGCTGGATGCACCTGCTCGGCAACATGCTGTACCTGTGGATCTTCGGCGACAACATCGAGGACAGCATGGGCCACGCGCGCTACTTCATCTTCTACGTGCTGTGCGGTCTCGCCGCGGTGCTGGCCCAGGCGCTGCCGGACCAGGGCTCGCAGGTTCCGATGATCGGCGCGAGCGGGGCGATTTCCGGGGTGCTCGGCGCGTACCTGTTGCTTTACCCACGCGCGCGCATCCACGTGATCATTCCGCTCGGCTTCATCTTTCAGCGGGCGCGACTGCCGGCGATGTGGGTGCTGCTGTTCTGGTTCGCGCTGCAGCTGCTCAGCAACCTGCTGCAGGGCACGGCAGGTGCGGGCGTGGCGTTTCGCGCGCACATCGGCGGGTTCGTCGCGGGTCTGGCGTTGATCCCGCTGTTCAAGTACCGCAACGTGCAGTTGCTGAGGCCCTGACCGCCCCCTAATCGATCGCCGGCCGGCACTCGACGGTGCCGGGACTCTCCTGTTTGCCGGACTGGCCGAGCGCACACACTGCCGAGCCGCCCACGACCAGCGCCGCCCCGAGGATGCTCAGTGCGTTGAGCGCTTCGGGCTCGAGAAGTCCCGGCACAACTTTCGTCGTGAGCCACATAGTCGCCAGCGTGACCAGGGGAGCTATGGCCAGGACGGAACTCACGCGGGAGACCTCCCAATGCTGCATCGCTTCGGCGAACGCCCCGTAGGCAACAACCGTGTTGACTGCGCAGAAGATGAGCATGGCCACCTCGCCCGGCGACATCGTGCGGATCGACGCGGGATGGGCGGTGGGGAGAAGCACGATCGCCGCCGCGAGGTACAGAATCCAGAGAATCTGTTGTGATCTCAGTTGCTTGAGGAGCTGCTTCTGCGCCAGGCCGTAGGCCGCCCAG
Source organism: Steroidobacteraceae bacterium (assembly GCA_035644435.1). Classification (GTDB taxonomy): domain Bacteria; phylum Pseudomonadota; class Gammaproteobacteria; order Steroidobacterales; family Steroidobacteraceae; genus DATBVX01. The sequence continues at coordinate 20,994 of DASQOO010000049.1, forward strand.
ACGAATGATGCGAGCACGATCAGGGCAACGCCAAGCCCAAGTCCACCATGCAAGTCCAGCAGCTGGGGCAAGCGCCGGTTGAAGAACAAGGCGAGCCCGACGAGCAGCGCGGCGAATCCCAGCCACTGAGCCAGTGAGAACCGCTCGCGAAAGATTACCAGGCCCCCCAGCAGCAGGAACATCGGGGCGAGCTGGATCACGGTCTGCGTTACCGCGGGAGTCGTGTGCCCGAGTGCGAACACGTACAGCAGGTAGTTGCCAATCAGTCCGCCGAGTCCAATGAGAAGCAGAGTCCAGCCGCGCCTTCCGAGCGTGCGCACCGGCGGAAGGCTGCCGGTGCCGGCGAGCATCAGCCCAACGACGAGCGTCGAGAATGCGAAGCGATACCAGGTGATCGTGTAGCCATCCATGCCGTGCAGCGTGATCTTGAGCGCGACCGGCAGCACTCCCCACAGCACCGCAGTCGTGAGTGCGAGTGCCAGCCCCAGCCGCCAGCGGCCCGTCATGAGTCACCCGTCCACGCCGCGCGTACGCGGCACGTTCGCCATCCAGTCATGGGAAATCAGCCCCGATTCGGATCCGAGGCGCAGCAACATACACGAAAGCGTCACCGCTGCAGAGCTACAGCGCGCTCGAGCGAAGCGCGAGCAGCGCGCAGGTGTGATAGAGTCGCGCGCAACAAAAGTGAGGATGCCGGTGGCAGAGCGACTGACCTCAGGGATTCAGGTCGCAGAACAAGCAGGTCCAGAACAGCACATCGCGCGCTCCCCGACTGCCGTCACGGCTTTCGTCGGTCGAACGCTCCGCGGTCCCGTCAACCGCCCCGTCACGATTTCCAGCTTCCTCGATTACCAGTCGACCTTCGGCGGCCTGTGGCAGCCGAGCACGCTGAGCTACGCCGTCGAGCATTTCTTCGACAACGGCGGCCGCCAGGCGCTCATCGTCCGCGTCGTCAACGGCGCGCGTCCGCCGACGCTCGACTTGCCCGCGGGCCCGGAGACCCTGCATCTGGAGGCGCTCGCCTGCGGAACGCGTGAATACCTGCGCGCTTCGGTCGACTACGACGGCCTGACCGAGAGCGAGCCGGATTGCTTCAACCTGGTCCTGCAGCGGGTGCGCGCACCCGGTTCCGAGCACATCGAGGACCAGGAGATCTTCCGCCGCCTGTCGACCAAGCCGGATTCGGGGCGCTTCGTCCAGGCCGTGCTCACCGAATCGGCGCTCGCCCGCGTGATCGGCGAGGTGCCGGTGACGCGACCCGAGCGCACGCTCCGTCACGATGCACGCGGCGGCATCGGCTACGCGCACTCCAATCCGAACGGCGACGATGGGGCGCAGCTCACCGACTACGATCTCATCGGTTCGGCCGTGCACGGCACCGGGCTCTTCGCGCTCAAGGCGGCCGATCACTTCAACCTGCTGTGCCTTCCGCCGCTGGGACGCGAAGTCGATGTCGGCACCAGCGTGCTGCTGGTCGCCGGGCGTTTCTGCCGCGAGCGCAACGCGATGCTGGTGGTCGATCCGCCCTGGAAGTGGACTTCGACCGATGCGGCCCTGCGCGGGATGCGTGACTGGCAATTCCGTAACGAAAACGCGCTCATGTATTTCCCGCGCCTGCTGAGCTACGACCGCCTGCGCGGCCGGTTCGAGCCCTTCGCATCCTGCGGAGCGGTCGCCGGAATGCTGGCGCGAGCCGATGCGCTCTGGCCGCTGTGGAGCGCCTCCGCCGGTGAGGAAGTGTTGCTGCGCCCGGGCTATCGACCGACCTGCACGGTGACCGATGCAGAACGCCTGCGACTGGCGCAAGCCGGCGTGAATGCGCTGCAGATCGTGCGTTCGCCGACGCCAGGCAAGCTCAGCGCACGCACTCTCGCTGGCGGCAGCAGCGGTTCCGCGGACTGGAAGTATCTCGCCGCCCGGCGGCTAGCGCTCTTCATCGTGGATTGCATCGAGCGCGGTACACGGTGGGTGGTGTTCGAGACCAGTGGGCAGGAGCTATGCCAGCGCGCGGCCACGCAGGTCGTGAACTTCCTCGCCGCGCTGGATGCGGATGGCGCATTCCTCGGGCGCGAGGACAACGAGGGATACTTCGTGGTCTGCGACGAGCGCGTCAACGGCGCCGGCGATCTCTACAACGGCACGCTCAACATCCTGTTCGGATTCGCCGCGATGCGTTCCGGTGAATATCATGCCTACCTGCTCTCGCATCACCCGGCAGGCAGTCAAGTGAAGCCGGTGAGCGTCAATCGTCTCGAGACCGGAGGCCGGCGACTCGTCGAAGAGATGGAAAAAGAGTCCTCCACCGGCGCGTAGGGAAGCTCTGCACAGGTTTCATGAGGCAGAGCTTCCCTGGCCGGACCTGCGCTCGCTCACGTACATCGTGATCACGGCTCGCACCACTTCCGTGCCGGCAGCGTCCGTCACGGTCAGGGGCACGCCGATGTTCTGCGGTGCGTGCCACTCAGTCTTGTCGAGACGCGCCACCGCCGACACTCCGCCCTGGGCCTTGCGCAGATACTCGATGGTCATGCCGCGCGGGATCCAGCGCATGCTGACCGGGATGGTCACTTCCATGAGCATTCCGCCCGCGAGCTCGCACAGGTTCGCCATCGCGATCGCGTGCACCGTGCCGATGTGATTCTGCACCGCGCGGCGCTTGCGCATCGCCACCTGGCAAAGCCCGGCACGCAGCTCCACGAAGCGCGGCCGGATGCTCGCAAAGTAGGGCGCCTTGAAGCAGACGAGGCGGGCGAAGAGCCAGCGCCCGCCTGGCCAGCGCGCCATTTGTTGATACGAGCGCAGTATTTGCGGCTGCCCGGTTGTGTTGACCACGAAGCCTCCTATTCGCGATCGCGCCGCGGCGCTGGCGCACCAAAGCCGCCACCACCGGGCGTTTCGATGACGATCTGATCGCCAGGCTCGACCACGACGCTCGCGGTCGCCGCGAGCACCGCTTCCGAGCCGTCTCGATGCCGCAGGCGAGTGACGCCGGGCTCACCCGGCTCGCCGCCATCGAGGCCAAACGGTCGAATGCGCCGGTGGTTGGCCAGGATCGAGGCGGTCATCGCTTCACGAAATGCGATGCGCCGCACGGTCCCGTCGCCGCCGCGGTGCCGGCCGCGGCCCCCGGAATGTTCACGAATCCGAAACTCCTCGAGCAGCACCGGGTAACGCAGCTCCAGCACTTCCGGGTCCGTGAGGCGCGAGTTGGTCATGTGGGTTTGCACGGCCGAGGTGCCATCGAACCCGGGTCCGGCGCCTGACCCGCCCGCGATGGTTTCATAGTACTGGTGGCGATCGTTGCCAAAAGTGAAGTTGTTCATCGTGCCCTGCGATGCCGCGAGCACGCCGAGCGCTCCGTAGAGCGCATCGACGATGCATTGCGAGGTTTCGACATTGCCGGCGACGACTGCGGCGGGGTAGCGGGGGTTCAGCATGGAGCCCTCAGGCGTCACGATGTGCAGCGGCTTGAGACAGCCGGCATTGAGCGGGATGTCCTCCTCGACGAGGGTGCGAAAGACGTACAGCACCGCGGCCATGCACACGGCGCCGGGTGCGTTGAAGTTGTTGTCCGCTTGCGCCGAGGTGCCGGTGAAGTCGATGAGGGCGCTGCGTGTCGCACGGTCGACCTCGACGCGCACCACGATCGCCTGGCCGTTGTCCAGCTCGTAACGGAAGGAACCGTTCCCCAGGCGCCCTATGACGCGCCGGACACATTCCTCGGCATTGTCCTGGACGTGGCGCATATACGCGCGCACCACCTCCAGGCCGTGCTGCGCGATCATGTGACCAAGCTCCGCGACACCTTTTTCATTGGCGGCGATCTGCGCCTTGAGGTCGGCGATATTCTGCGCGGGGCTGCGTGCCGGATGCGGGCCCTCCGTCAGCCGCCGCTGCAGCGCCTGCTCGTCGAATACGCCGGCACTCACCAGGCGATAGTTGTCGAACAGCACGCCCTCGTCGTGCACCGAGCGGCTGTCGGGCGGCATCGAGCCGGGCGTGATGCCGCCGATGTCGGCGTGGTGCGCGCGGGAGGCGACGAAGAAAGTCGGCTCGGTGGTCGCTTCGATGAAAACCGGCGTGATCACCGTGATGTCAGGCAAGTGTGTGCCGCCCTGGTAGGGCGCATTCAGCATGAAGACGTCGCCCTGCCGCATGGCGCCGCGGTTTATCGCGAGGATGTGCTGCACGCTCGCGCCCATCGAGCCGAGATGCACCGGCATGTGCGGCGCATTGGCAATGAGTCCACCCGCGCCGTCGAACAGCGCACAGGAGAAATCGAGTCGCTCCTTGATGTTGACGGACGCCGAAGTGTGCTCGAGCACTGCGCCCATCTGCTCGGCGATGTGCATGAAGAGGCCATTGAACACCTCGAGCAGCACCGGATCAGGTGTTTCGAGTGCGACCGTCTTCG